>JAKFYJ010000088.1 GCA_021730935.1 Elusimicrobiota bacterium | reverse complement strand
TTCAAGGAACGCGAGGTCTTGGTTAAAGGTTCGCGTCATGCCAGGAAACGCTTTGTTGCGTTGCCGAAGGCACGACGCTACGGCTATCAATAATTCATTCCAAAGATAGTTTGCCCCGAAATGAAATTCCAAAAGAGGCGAGAGGGTCACGGAAAAGCACGGGCGCCCGGTCGCCGGTAAAATAATTCCGATACTTGCATGGTCAGATTCACGAAACGCCAGGGATATGTTAAGGGAGGCTCGAAAATCAGGAACTTGGAGGATAACGCGCGACACGATTTCATTGAATAGCCGATAGGATAACGGATATTGAAATTGAGCATCACTGAATGATGAGTCCGACGACTTTAACGAATCAATCTCAATAAGCGCATGGTCTGGGTTAAAGAAAGTTCCTTTTTTTCCCTTTAAAACCATAGCCTTGCCATGATACTTCGTGAAGAGTAAATATTTATCTGTATTAGACTTCAATTCATCGAGAGTCACCAGATCGAACTCATATTTATCAAGGGTATCTTTGATCAGGCTGAGAGAAAACGCCTTGTGAGGGAATACAAGCGCGTAAAGAGACGGCAAGGATCCCCCCACATCTGTCATGCGTTTTCCGGATGGTTCTCTCTGACAGAATAACGCGGTCCAGCCCATTGGGGTGGGAAGCGCGAAGGAAACGTGCGTCAGCTCGCGTTCACCTTCCAACGGGGTATGCACCAGGCATTCCTTGCTGAATACAAACAGGTCACTCATGGGATCAACCGCACTTGGAGTAACCGCATTCACGGCATTTATCACATCCGTTTTCAGATACGAGGCTATATCCGCAATCAGGACATGATCCGATATAGTGATGTTTGTTGGTTTGTGGTGGGTGCCCGTTCCCATTCAGCGATGGAGAACCTGCTTGAATTGAGACGTCAACGATCTGGGCTTCAACTGAGTTGATAGCATTGATGCCGTTCACTCTGTAGGAATACCGCAGAGGCTGAGTCCCCTTAACAATCTCGGGCAGTTTAGCGACGTGAGGGAACGTCTTTCTGGGATTAAACGAAGGCCCATAGAGATATCGCGCGATCGCCAAGGAGATACCCTGCGCAACCGTCGTAACATTTACAACGGTTCCGCTGTCTGACCTGTCCACAGCCATTTCTCGGCTGGTAACGCTCCAGAGTTGCTCGATGACTTCCCGTGGATCAACTCCCGCCCGGAACGTCAGACTCGTCAACCTGCCGAAAGCTTCAGCTTCGGCATCGAGTGAACGGACAAACATTTCACAGAGTCCATTATCGTCCTCATTGATCGTCACATAGATGGGGCCTCTCGGCGTAATGACCTTTTCAGTGCGGCCGTCCGTGACTTTGGGCCTGGGACGAGGAAGCGTGAATTGTGCCGCGGCAACGACCTTAGTTTGGCCGTCAATAGAAGAACCTTTGGAGCTGGTTTGTTCATTAGATGTTTTCAAGGATTCCTCCTGGGAAATTAATACTCCTTCGCGGCTACCCTCGCGATAAACCGTAATACCTTTACACCCGGTTTTCCAAGCGAGAAAGTAAATTCGGCTGACATCCTCGTTTGTCGCAGTGCGTGGCAAGTTTACAGTTGAAGAGATGGAATGATCGATGTGCTTCTGAATTTCAGCCTGCATGGACACTCTCTTTTCAGGAGATATCTTATGCGCAGTCACAAAGTAATTGGGCAGTTCTTTGTCATCTGTCAGGCCATACTTTTTTAAAAACCTCTGAACGAGAGGATGGTAAACCTTAAAATATTCGTCTTTTAGGGATTCCGACCTGCGCGTATAGGACAGATCAAAGATAGGTTCGATCCCGCTGGTCGTTCCTGCGAGAGCCGCGCCGCTGCCAACCGGCGGGACTGTCAGGAGAGCGACATTGCGTAGTCCGAATCGTTTGAGTTTAGCGAGGACGTCTCGGTTCAGACGCTGAATGAACGGGGACTTTATGTGTTTGCTCTTACAATAGGCAGGGAATGCCCCTTTTTCGATCGCGAGATTGACCGACTCGTCATATGCAATATTTTTGATCCTCTCGAACAATTCCCCCGTAAACTTAATTGCGGTATCGGAATCATATCTCAGACTCATCTGGCATAGCATATCCCCAAGCCCCGTGAACCCTATCCCGATGCGGCGAGACCTGATCGAAGCCTCAGTCTGCTCCTGCAGCGGATGTTTACCGGCATTATAGTCCAGGACATTATCGAGGAACCGCGCCCCATAACGGACCGCTTGTTCCAGTGATTCCCAATCGATATTCGCCTTTAACGTGAATTCGTCCGTTACAAATTTGGAAAGATTGATGCTCCCAAGACAACAATCTCCATATCCTTCCAGAGGGATTTCTCCGCAAGGATTTGTGCTGATGGGCGTCATCCCGGAATAGTTTGACGTGCATTCGCGGAGGACAGTATCCCAGAACAGCACCCCAGGCTCAGCCCAATCTCTGGCTCCATCCGTCATTTCCTTCCAAAGTTCACGAGCCCGCACAGTGCGTTCAATGACAGTCTT
>JAKFYJ010000073.1 GCA_021730935.1 Elusimicrobiota bacterium | reverse complement strand
TCCAAATCATAAGTTTTCGCCGAAGAAAACCCCACGTCTCCGGAGCACAAAGAAATCACGCGATATGGGATCCCGATTTTCTTTAAAACTGTTTCCGCGTCTTTCGTCAACATTTCCAGATCCTGGTACGAAGTTTCCGGTTTCGTAAACCAAACCAGCTCCACCTTATTAAACTGATGGTTTCTGATTAAACCTTTCGTGTCTTTGCCATAAGACCCCGCTTCCCGACGGAAACAGGCCGAATAACTCACATATTTTCTGGGCAATTTTTGTTCTTCCAAAATCTCGTCGCGATGAATATTGGTCACAGAAACTTCCGCGGTCGGAATCAGATACAAATCGTCTTCCGCCATCTTAAAAAGTTCATCCGCGAATTTCGGGAGCTGTCCCGTGCCCCGCATGGACGCCGCGTTCACCAAATAAGGAGTGAAAATTTCCGTATACCCATGCTCGTGGATATGCAGATCCAGCATAAAACTGATGATGGCCCGCTCCAGCGCCGCGCCCGCTCCCTTAAGAAGGGAGAATCTCGAGCCTGAAATTTTTCCGGCGGCCTCAAAATCCAAAATCCCCAAATTTTCGCCGATCTCCCAATGCGCCTTGGGCTGAAAATCAAAAGTTCTCGGCGTCCCCACCTTGCGCACCTCGGGATTATCTTCGGCGCTTTTTCCCTGAGGCACGGATTCGTGCAGGGCGTTCGGAATCCTGAGCAGAGCGTCGTTCAATTTTCCGTCGAGCTCAGCAAAAATTTTTTCTTTGTCGGGAAGCTCTTTTTTTATCTTCTCCGTCTCCGCGCTCAAGGCGCCCGTGTCTTGGCCCGCCTTCTTGAGTTTGGGGAATTCTTCCGAGATCTGGTTTCTGCGGGTGCGGAGCGATTCAATTTGAGTCAGAACTTCGCGGTGTTCCTTAATGATCTCCTGGAATCCTTCAAGCGACAATTCTTTTCCCCAGGGGTTTGCCGCCCCGCGCCTCTGGAGAACGCCTTCAACATAGCCCGGAATTTCTTTTATTTTTTTAGAATCAAGCATAGCCGTTTATTATATAAAATAACCGCATGAGGCTCTCGATCAAAGGCAAATTCGTCGCGGCCTCCCTCTCCATCATCTTCCTGATGAGCGGCCTGATTTTGTTCCTGTTGGGGGTCCAAAAAAGCCTCGAATCCCGCATGAATGAAATGATTCAAACGAACCTCTCCGCCATCCGCAAAGCCGAGCAGATCAAATATGACATCGTTCTATATGACGACCTCGTTTTCCGTTATCTCTCCACGGACCAGCGCCCGTTTCTGACGGAAGCCGTCGAAGCTTTGGAAGAAGCCAAGGCGTGGATCGAAGACATGAAGACGATCGTTCAGGGGGAAACTGAAAAAGAAGTTTTGAGCGACATTGAAAACGAGACTTTGCGTTATCACAAAGGCATCCGCAAGCTCATTGAACTGTATCAGCTGAACAAGGCGGTCCCTGCGCCGCAAAAAATCGTCGACAAGCGCGGATTTTTGGATCTCTTCAGTCCTCTGCAGGCCGAGCTCCCCGCCCCTCCCAAACGCAGCGAGGTGAAAGGCAAGGAAAACATCGCCCACGCGTCCGCTGTGGGGAAAAGCCGTCTGGTCCGCATTTATTCTCAGTGCGAAAAAATCGTGGACATTTATCGCGCCAAACTGGACAACGCCCAGCTGGAAATGAATCAAAAGATTGCCCGCACCCGCCGGGCCGTTTTAATCACGGGCGGCGCGGTTTTTTTGTTGGCGATTTCCATCATCACGCTTCTCGCGCTTGAAATTCTCTCCCCCATCCGCAACCTCCTCACGGGCGTGCAGAAAGTTGCCTCCGGCCAGCTCGACCTTGAACTCGACGTCTATAGTTCCGACGAGATCGGCCGCCTCACTCAGCATTTCAATTCCATGACGCGGAGCCTGAAGGAAAAGCAGGAGCGCCTCATCGCCGAAACCATCACCGACCCTCTCACGGGCCTGAACAATTTGAGATATTTTCAGAACAGCCTTCAGACCGAAATCGGCCGCGCTCATCGCCACAAACGGTCCTTCGCCCTCCTCATCGTGGACATCGATTATTTCAAAACATTCAATGACGCCAACGGTCACCAGATGGGCAATGTCATTTTAAAAGAAGTCGCCAACATCATCAAAAGTTCCGTCCGCGGCGACGGCATCTGCGCCCGATACGGCGGCGAAGAGTTCGCCATGATTCTGCCGGAAACGGACGCGGAGGGGGGAAAAGCCGTTGCAGAGCGCATTCGTTCAAATGTGGAGAAAACCATTTTTCCGGGCCAGGACAATCAGCCGCAAAAAAATCTGACCGTCAGCGTCGGTGGCGCCACATTCCCCCAAAATGGTTCAGTTGCCTCAGAGTTGTTTGAGCGCGCTGACCAAGCTCTCTACAAAGCCAAGAATTCCGGACGGAACCGCGTCGTCTGGGCCTGAAATAAAAACTTTTTTAAACCGCCGCGGCGTATATTCTTGCAAACTTATGTAAAGACATGTAAACGCGTCATTGATTTTTTTTCTTCCCGCGCGTTATGTTTAGAGG
>JAKFYJ010000025.1 GCA_021730935.1 Elusimicrobiota bacterium | reverse complement strand
TGATTTCAGTGTTGGTGAGGAAGGCCGCGCCGCCGGGGTTCCAATAAAAGGCGGAGGAATCGTCAGCCAAGGCCGTGAAAGCGCCGCCGAGAGCGTCCGCGCGGGCTCCTGGCCCAAAGTTCAGGAACGAGGCGCCTGTCACTTCGCGGGCGTTGAGATGCTGGGCTCCAATTCCGAGGATCGTCAAGAGTGCGGCGAGTTTGAGGGTGGTTTTCATGATTATCTCCTTATGCGTTTTTAATATATGGGTGTCAGGGAATCCGTGTCGGATCCTCGAGAGCTTTTTTTATTTTTGTGAATGATTGTTCCAGGGCCAGGGACAATGCGCTTTTTGCCTCAGACGCGCCATTTTTAGCCCAATATTCCGCGTTGTCTTCCGGTTTTTTTGCGTTCTCGATGATCTTGGTGACATCGTCCATCGTTATTCTGTAAATCGGTTCCGGAAGTTCTTTCAACTGTCCGCCCTGCCCCTTGGCATAGATTTCCAGGAGATTGGCGATGCGGAACATGGAGAAGTCCGGCGACAATGTTGGCGTCATGCTCAGCTTTATGATTGCTTTTTTGTTTTCTTTGACCAGCGCGTCGATTTCTTCGGACAAGCCCACGCGCACATTCTGGACCTTTATCCATTCCTCCTGGCGCAAGTTTTTTTCGGCCCAATCTTTGATCTGAGACTCGATATCGACATTCTTCAGAGCTTCTTGGATCGGAGCGCCCAATTTCATGGCTTTTTTAGTTCTGGCATTTTCAACTTCGGCATCGATCAAGGCAAAAAGAAGTCCGCCGCCTGCAGCTTGTGTTATGTTGGAGCTGTCATGCAGGAAGACAATTTTTTCTGGGTTTGTGACAATGTATAAGTCAGATTCCTGAATGGAAGGTTCTTTTCCAGCCTCAATGGGAATGATGGGGCGATAAGTCGCGCAGGCGGATAAAAGAGACAGGAGCGAAAGGCAGAAGGGCAGTCGCATTTTCATAAAAACATCTCCTATTCGATCGTTTTTGCGGGCGCTACGGTCTGGAGCATGATCTCGCTCTGAGTATTTTGCACTTTTCCGCCTGGGATAAGGACAGAAAGGCCCATTGTGAATAAAACGAGTCCGAAAGCGAGTCCCTTTCTCCCGTTGCCTGTCCATTCCTTCACCTTCAAGAGAGGAAGCTGAATCTTGCCATTTTCAATTGTGGTAAACTGTATGAAGACTCTTTCCGGATATCCTCCAAAGGCGCGTTGGATTCCTCCAATGACTTCTCCTTTGAGAGGGTCCCCGGCCTTTAAAACCTTTGTGTCTCCGATGTTGAGGTCTCGCGCCACTTCAAAAGAGATCTGTTTCCCTTCGTAGAGCTCCTCATAAACGATCGGCACCGTTGATTTAACGAACACTTCTGTTCCGGCTTTCACCTCAACTGCGCCGCAGATCCCAAAGCTCATGAACAAGTTTGCGCATAAAAACACTGTGAATATTTTTTTCACTTTTGCCCTCCTTCTTTTGACGTAATGCTGTCAATGGCTGTTTTCGCGAGAGTTCCCAGAATGGCGTCGTCTTTAAAATAAGACAATGCCGCGACGGATCGGCCTGAACCGAACTGGCCGAGCATGACCATCGCATAGGCCCTTCTTTTCCAATTTTTTTCAAGCAGGGTCTGCAATAGGACGTCCTCATTGATGTTCATGGGCGGGTAAACCTCATATTCCAATGAGGCCGGGATGCTGATGCTTCCGCCATACAGTCCAACCGTCATGTTGACATTCGTGTCCCCTTGCGAGTTTGGGTTTTTCATTTGGCTCACGGATGCCTTATAAAAAAACAGAGTATAGGTTTTGGATCCGATCGCAACGTCAAAATCTTTTATTTGGGCCCCATTTGATTCTGCGCGCAAGATATAATTTCCGGGAGGAAGGGAGAATCTCTTCATGAGAAAGAATTTTGAGCTCAAATAGGGCAGCGGCTTCCATTGGCTTTTTTTACTGTTTTCGCGGATTTTGAAATCGAAATAAACATTGGCAACGTCAGTCCTTGATTCATCCGAGGCCCACACTTTTCCCATTGTGAACATATCTAAATATCCAATCTCTTTGTTGGGTCCGTCTGACAATCCCTCCACCGGGTTTATGGAATCCTTTTGCGGGATGTAGGTGAACATTGTGGCGCATCCAACCATGGGTATGCTGATCGCTAATACGAGCATGTTTTTTATCATTTTCTCACCGCCTCTCAGATGTATTTTCAATGAATCATTTTGAGTCATTTGTAAATTATTTCCTCACGCCCACTCTGAATTTCTTGGCGTAAAGGGTTCCGTTTTGAATGGCGACGGCGAGGCCCTGATAAATTCCGGGCGCGATGTTTCCAGTGTCCCAGGTCCATTCGAACGTCTGAAGGTTGTCAGAGACTGAAGGCGCGCCGAAAGAGTCCCATTCCTGTACCAGTTCTCCTGCCAGATTATAGAGCCTCACCTTTGACAGATCTCCCTGCCTAAGCTCCACATGAATCTTGGGATTGGCTCCATGTTTGGAGGGGTTGGGATAACTGAAAACATTGGCGAAAATGGAATCGTCCGGACTGGACCCAGAAGG
>JAKFYJ010000078.1 GCA_021730935.1 Elusimicrobiota bacterium | reverse complement strand
AGAAAAGGCATTTCTCTTGGGCAGGCCAACAAAGTCTTACATACTCTTAATAAAATGGGGTATCTCAGTCGAACTTATAGAGGCCGTAGCAGTTACTCACAGGTCTGGCCGGATATGGTTAGATCATTCAAATCCCAGTTGCTAAAAAAGTGGACTGAGGCCTACACTTTTGAACGTAACAAAAGAATAATACTGCATGATATTAAAGGAGACTTTCTCCCCAGATTTCGTAATTACATGAGTCTTCACAAATCTGAACACCCATATCGCTACGCTCTCACTCTCTTTTCCGGCGCTGAACAGACAGCCACGTATGTTATGAATCAGCCGCTTACGCTATACGTTAACGTGCCCAAAGGCAGTCTTAACGAGTTTGCAATGAAACTTCAAGACCAACTTGGTCTGCTGCGCCTAGTCGACGGTGGCAACGTGACCATTGCCTCCCCCTATTATGGGGATGCAGTGTTTTATGGATCCAGAATCATCAAACAGGATCCGGTTGTATCAAACCTTCAGCTTTATTTGGATTTGCATACCTATCCCCATGGTCGGGAACAAATCGAGTATCTGAATAAATTTTATCAGAAGAGAGGTGAAAAATTTGTCTAAACAAAAGGATATTGAACTAGGATTTTATGAGACTTTGGGTTCCCTTCAAGACATCTTGGACAAAATATTAGTGGTTGGAGGATGGTGTCCCTTTCTCTACACAAAATATTATTGGAAAGTTGGTCAGCAGGATATCCCGAATACAACTGACATCGATTTTGGGGTTTGGGAAACTGGGTCGTTACGGTATGACCCGACCGTTTATGATCGTCTTCTTAAAGCCGGATACGAAACAGAACCATATAGTTCCACGGATACCAATCAGGTTGAATTTCTATGCAACGCTAAGGATGATAAACTTAAAATTGAATTTATTACTTCGTTTTATGTCTCAGACGATACATTGTCCCGTTTCCTTGGGGATCGGATGGCCTGTCATAGAATTGAAGCGTTTGAAATTCTGCTGCAGTCAAAACCCCTGATCTTGGATGTCCCATTCAGTGGCAAGATTCTAAAAGTCCGTTGTCTCCAACCCTCAACTTATCTATACCACAAAGGGATTACCTTTATTGCACGCTCTGGCAAAGATAAACGAGATAAGGACATGCTCTACATTCATTACATCCTTCGATATTGTCCTGCGTTGAACGAACTATTGGACGAAGTCATGGCTTATCAAAGCGCAGAGGAATTCGATTTGTTTAAGGAAAATATTCTTAAATATTTTGGGAGAGAAAATGCCCCAGGCTATCGCGCATTAAATCCGCTTTTATCTCCCTGGATGCCCGCCGCTCAAATAAAAACCAGCATAACAAGTTCGTTTGCCCCCCTGCTTGCTCGTCTTAGAAACATTAAGTAAATAGGCCGACTTCACTCTTTGCCCTTTCGCCGAAAGGGACAATTCAAGGCCATACATTCAAACACATCGATTAATTTGGGGTATGAACGCTCCCCAGATTATCCCACTCATCCTAAAATCTTTTCAACCCGTAAAACGTGGATTGGCTGTATTTCTACGCAGATAGAACTATCTGGATGATTGTCCGTTTTACGCTGACGGCATAAAATATCACCAATGACCTGGAGGACAAAAATATGAAAAATATCATGATCGTTGAAGACAATTTACCCATAAGGACGCTTTTTAAAACCGTTCTGACTCAAAGCGGTTATAAAGTGATTGCGATGAATGACGCAAAGAGCGCCCTTGATCATTATTCGAATCAGACTCATCTCATCATTTCTGATGTGGATATGCCGGGACACGATGGGGTCTGGCTGCTCGAGCAGGTCCGGAAAATGAACCCGCAACAAAAGTTTATTCTAACGAGCGCCAATCAGCACAGCATTCGAATAAAATACGCAAAGGAAATAGGGATCCAATGTTTCATTGAAAAGCCTTTCTCCATCAAAGACTTCGTAAAAACCGTTGACCAATGCGTCAACGACCTTATTAACTAACCCCCATGATACTTCAACAATCTCCGAAACAAATCCCGGAAACCATCTGGAATGAATCCATCCTCGTTAAAAAGCAGCATTTTGCGATCATGGCAGTTAAGGACCTGTTTCATGAAAATGAGTTTATCAACAACCTGAAAATCTGGTGCGAGGACGGCATCAGAAAATACAATGACCGTGCCGCACCCCTTACTGAAAAGCAGTTGGGAAAACTTAAAGAAATGCTCATTTCCCAGTCCAGAGGCCGCGCGGACCACGTTTATCAAGGTTGGATAGAAAGAATTCTGTATGTTATCGGGGCCCTGGATAGCCGCAATGCGAGGAAGATAACCGTTCATTTTTGCCCATTTTGTGGGGAAAACTTGGATTCCGCAGCCTTTTCTCACAGGATATCGTTCCACTATTGTGCCTGCGGCGCTATTTTCATACCCATGGCCTCGCTCTACCTCGATCCTGAGAAATCCGGTAAAGTCCCTGGACTTATCCATACACTGGAGACGAACAAGGATTGGATTTTTACACAGGATCAATTTTATGGGGAGGAGTTTATAGGAATAAAATCCAGGGTACTCGCCGCCTCTTTCCATGCCATCCGAAACATTTGTCCATTCTGCAAAGAAGAACTAAAAATTTATGCTTGCGGCGTTGTTGAGTCCAG
>JAKFYJ010000082.1 GCA_021730935.1 Elusimicrobiota bacterium | reverse complement strand
CCAGCTTCACCAACATGGATTCCAATGGCATCTGGCTCAACGGCTCCGGCGGATTCTCTATCAACAATTCTTCCTTCAACACCGTCGCCGCTGACGGTTCTTCCAAGAGTTCTCTCTTCACCTTGAATTCCGTCACGCCCAGCACCCTCACTCTTTCCAATGTCACCTACGGCAACACCTCCGCGGCCGCAACCAAATATAACTTCACCATCAAAGGATCTTCTTCGGGACTGTCATGGAACAACATTGATGCCAAGGGCGCCCTTTCCGGAGACGCCTTTGAACAGAACGATCCCAGCAACCATGTCTTGTGGAACACATCAGAGTCCACCCCCACCAACCTCGCATTTTATGCCGTCGCTTCCGACTCTGTCAGCATCAGTTGGACCAACATCACAGGAAACTTCTTCTCCATGGCTCTCTCGTCTTCCTCAGACTTCTCCACCAACTTCAGTTCGGGCGCCGGTTCTCTCAACCAAAACACCACCAGCTATTCCGGCCTCTTCTCCAACACCACATTTTATTTCAAAGTCAAAATCTCCACAGATTCAGATTTATATTACTCCGTCCCTCTCTCCACCTTCACTTATCCCTCACTCACCGTTTCCTCGATCACCGTCGTCTCCACCAACTCCATCACGCTCACGATTGATCGCGGCTTGAACACCTATGGCCAATATCACATCCAGATCTCCACAGACTCCAACTTCGGAGGAACTCTCCCGAACGCTTATGTTTTCGCCTCCACAAGCAACCTCACAATTTCCGCCACAACTTATGGCAACCTGCTCGTGGGCGCAACTTACTTTGTTCGCACCCGTTCCTTATGGAACGGCGCTCAGGCAGGGAACCTCTCACATAACGCTACGAGTTATGTTTCTCTCTCAACTGCCACGCTCCCCGTTTTGCCCACCCTCTCCTTCGTGAGCGTCTCCTCATGGAACATCACGGTCGTTGTTTCCACGGGATCCAACAACAATAACATTCCATTTGAACTTTCCGTTTCTTCCACACCCAACTTCTTCACCAATGTCACCACAACCACATACGGCTCGCCTTTCATTGGCACTCAAGTCAGCACCACGGGCCTGAATGTCAGCGCGACTTATTATATCCGTGCCAGAGCCTTGTGGAACTCCGCCGGAAGCAATCTCCTGCAGAACGCGTCAGGATACACCCCCGCTCTCATCTCCACCACCATCGGCGCTCCTCACGCAACTTGGGCCCTGAGCAAGAAGACAGGAAACTGGAGTGACCCCAACACCTGGATCGACGGTTTCGTCCCCCTGAACATCTCTTCCGTCACTATTCTCTCCGGCCACACAGTCACCGTCGACATCAGCTCGGCTGTGGCCAGCACCACCAGCATTAGCGGCATCTTGTATTACAGCCGCTCCGTCAACAACGCCATCCTCACCCTCTCCAGCGGCGACATCACCATCAACTCCGGCGGCACCTTGGACATGGGAACATCGGGGGATTCCATTCCGTCGGGCACCACAGCGCAGTTATATTTGGCCAGAGGAAATCGGCCCAGCCAGTTCGGCCTGATCGTGAACGACGGAGGCATTTTCACCGTGCACGGCGCGGCGAAAACACTTTCCACCACAGGCAACAAGCAGGGCGGGGGAGACATCGACAAAAACACCGTGAGCGTGACCGTGGCCGACGCGACGGGGTGGCATAACGGCGACCTCGTCACGATTGACACAGAAGCCGTCACCATCAGCAACCTTTCCGGCAACAACTTTGACATCACGCCGCTCACGCTTGTTCACTTCTCAACATATAGCATCCGCATCAACAACTTGACAAAAAATGTCCTGGTGCGTTCTTCGGGAACAAATGTCAACGCCAACACGGCCTATATCCTGAACCAAAGCCAGACCCTTGCCAACTTTAATATCGTTTATGGGGAGTTTGCGTATCTTGGAGGAAATCTTAGCGTCCCATACCATGGAATAACCTTTGACTCCGCCCGCGGTTTCATTTCGAGCTCGACAGTGCGACAGGGATTTATTGGAATTTATTTTGTCAATTCCAGCAACAATTCCCTGACATTCAACCAGGTTTATAACAATTCTTCTGAGGGAATAACTATTGAAAATTCAGACAACACCACAATCAGGTTAAACCAGATTTATGGAAATAACGGTGGCAGTGGCATTAAGTTATATGGACAAAGCGGCCAAGCCAACAACAACACGATATCCTCAAACCTGATTTTTAATTGTTCGCCTGGCATTACCTTGGATGGCAGCCAAATCAACAGCAATACTTTCGCTTCAAACAAGATTTATAAAAATTATTGGGGCATAATTGGTCTAGGAGATGGTGGTCAACTTAAGAACAACACACTCGATTCCAATCAGATATACGACAATGGTGAAGATGGTTTATATTGGTCTGGTAATGGGAATGGATCTCAAAATAGCAACAATGTCTTCATCTCAAATCAGATTTATGGGAATTCAGGATATGGAATCGTTCTTGATGGTATAAATTTTGGCCAAAACATCAGCAACACATTTGTTAATTGTTCTCTGGGATATGACGCAAACGGCAACAGCATGCCCAATGCAAACGCTGAAGTTTATTATATTCCAAGCGCCAACGGCATAGCCAACTCGGTCTTCAAAAACACCAAATTTAATCCCGCATCGGGCATCAGTCTCACGGGCTTTGACAAAATCGGCACTTATCTCCTCTCCATCAACCACAACCAAATCCCCGGCCTCGCGCAGGTGTGGGGAGATTATGCCGTTTCCGGATCCACACTCACTTTGGATTATGCCACCCGCCTCTCTAGCGCCGTGGCCATGAACCTCAAGGTTATGCAAGGCGCGCAGTCTGCATCCAACTTCACCGTCAGCGCCGTGAGCGATGCAAACGCCGTGAGCCAACTCGTCACCATTGAATACAACGGGTCCAACTGGATTGTCACAGGTTCCTCAACTTCAGGCACCCTCTGCACCATTGCGGCCAGCGCAGGCGCGGACTGCGGTTCTCCCGTGCAGTTCCACATGGAAATTGGCGGAGCAG
>JAKFYJ010000067.1 GCA_021730935.1 Elusimicrobiota bacterium | reverse complement strand
CAAAATGAACGGAACCACTTCCTGGTTCCTCATCGGCAACACCGCAGGCGTCCCCAACGGCCCCGTCACCATCTATATCCGCGCCACCGACACCAGCGGCAACATCAAGTTCGCCACCGTCCCCGTCGTCATCAACAATTCCACCGCAGACGTGACTCCGCCCACTCTCGCCATCTTGAGCCCTCTGCCCGGAAGCGTTCTTTCAGGCCTTTTCACCCTCTCCGGCACCGCCGCGGACAATGTGGCCGTCTCCAAGGTTGAAATTCAAACCGGCGCCACTTCTTTCTATACCCTGAACGGCACAAACAACTGGTCGCTCGTGGGGGATGCCAGATTCGCTCCCTTCAGCGGCCCGGCGACCCTCTACATTTGGGCCACGGACACCTCCGGCAACAAGAAGTTTGCCACCTTGCCCGTCGTCATCCAGAACGGCAGCGGCACACCCGCCACCGCCGTTGGAAACCTGTTCCCCTCTTTCACCGCAAACGCTTCAGCAAATTCCGCGGTGACTTACCGTCTCCACGGCCTGGACTTCAGCCCTTACATGGACGGACAAAATCCCAATTTCCGCACCCAGATCAGCTCCGCGCAGATCGAAGCGCGCATGACTGTCGTTGCGCCTTATACGCAATGGGTCCGTTCGTTCAGCACCGTGGATGGTCTTGAGAAAACGGGAGAGATCGCGCACAAGCTGGGCTTGAAAGCCGCCCTCGGCGCCTGGCTCGGCAATGAAAGCACTCCCGCCGGCCTTCAGGCCAACCAGACCAACATCCAAAACTTGATCGCCGCAGCCCAGCGCGGGGAAGCCGACATGCTCATCGTCGGAAGCGAAGTCCTCCTGCGGGGAGACCTCACGGCCAACCAGCTCATCAGCTATATCCAGCAAGTGCGCTCCGCCGTGCCCAACCTGCCCATCACCACCGCGGATGTGTATTCTTCGCTCCAAAATAATCCCGCCGTCATGGCGGCCTGCGATATCATCATGCCTAACTTCTATCCATACTGGGAAGGCAAAGACGTCAATGTTTCCCTTTATTATCTCAACCAGCAGTACAATGCTCTGGTCAGCGCTTCAGGCGGAAAACCCGTTTATATTTCGGAGTCCGGCTGGCCCACCTGCGGCAACACCCTCGGCAACGCCGTGCCCAACCTCGCGAACGCCAATTTCTATTTCCTGAATTTTCAATCCTGGGCTCAAGCGAAAAATGTCAACGCATTTTATTTCTACGCGTTTGATGAATCCTGGAAAGCGACCGCCCAAAACCCTCAGGAAGCCTGCTGGGGAGTGTGGGACAAAAACGCCGTCCTGAAACCCGGCATGCAGCCCGTTTTCGACGGCCAAACCATGGCGGACAACTGGACCTCCCTGCCCGTCTCCACCACGATTCCAGGCGGCCCCGGAACGCCCTATATCGAAATCACCACTTCGACGCCCTATGGCGTCCAAGGCAATGCCAACGGGATCGCTCTCCATGTGAATCCCTCCAGTTACACCGTGGCATTTTATATCTATGCTTTCGGCCAGTGGATTCCCAAGCCCTCCTTTGTCAACATGGTCACCGACATTCGCGCGGACGGCACATGGACCACCGACAACGGCAGCGATTTGAACGCCACGTTTCTGCGCGCTTATCTCGTGCCCAAAGACACCCTCACGCCTCAAAGTGCTTCTGGAATAAACGGGCTTGTCATTCCGGAAGCCCTGGCCATGGACGAAGTTTATCGCACAGCCAACTCTCCCAGCATCAGTCTATTGCCTCCTCTAACACCTGGAACCACTATTCAAGGGAATGTGAACGTTCAAGCCCAGGTGGAGGGACCTGCCGGAACCGACAGAGTGGTCTTTTCTTTGGATGGGATGGACGTTTCCACGGATTCCAGATTCCCATATCAATACACATGGGTGAGCAGCAACACGCCTGTGGGCCTGCACACCTGGACAGCCAAAGCCTATGATATCAGCGGCGGCTCCATCCAAACGTCCGTCCAAGTTTCCAACGGTTCACCGGGCGCGCCTGTCGTTTTTATTTCCACGGCGCTTCCCTTCGGAGTCCCGGGGTCTGCCAGCGGCATGACTGCCAATGTGAACCCATCCGATTATCACTTGGAGTTTTATATCTTTGCCTTCAACCAATGGTTCCCCAAGCCCACGTTCGCAAATCCCATCACGCCGATTCAACCGAACGGCACGTGGACCGTGCAAGGAGGCAGCGATCAAAACGGAACGCGCCTGCGGGCCTATCTGACTCCCAACACGGACTCCGGACCTCTCAAATATGACTTGAACGTCCCGCCCTCCGTCGCGATGGATGAAATTTATCGCACGGGCAATCCTTTCGGCATCCGCATCGCTTCCCCCTTGCCCGGAACCACGGTTGCGAATCCCGTCAATGTTCAGGCCACGGTGGATGGCCCCATCGGCACGCGGAAAGTGGTCTTTTCCGTGGACGGCGTTGTGAAATCAACGGACACATTCTTTCCGTTCACATTCCACTGGGCCAGCTCCAGCACCTTTAACGGATCGCACCTGATCGAAGCCACGGCCTATGACTTAAACGGCGCCTCAACCCGCGCGGCCGTCCAGCTCTTCTCCGCCCCTCCGGATGTGACGCCGCCCGCCTTGTCTTCAGTCGGGGTCACCTTCCGCAATTCCAATTTCGCGCAGGTGGAATGGAACACGGACGAACCCGCCAACGGTCAAGTGGATTACGGAACCACCACCGCCTATGGCAATTCCAGTTCCCATGCTTATTATGGCGTTGGGCATGTCGTGGGATTGGCCTTCCTCACCCCCAATACGCTTTATCATTACCGCGTCATTTCACAGGATCCCTCCGGCAACACGGCCACTTCCGGAGACTTCACATTCCTCACGCGGCCCTCCGCTCCCGACACCACACCGCCTTTGGTGGCCATCACGTCTCCCGCCAATGGCGCCGCGATTCAAGGGACAGTCATCCTTCGCGGCACGGCATTTGACGATATCGCCGTAGACAAAGTGGAAGTGGTTCTGCCATCGGGAACGTCCCAGCTGGCCTCCGGCACAACAAACTGGTCTTTCGTGTTCGACGCTTCTGTGCTGAGCGTGGGAACATACACGTTCACAGCCCGGGCAATGGATGCATCCGGGAATTTCGCCCTGGCCGTGAGCAGTTTTGTGATTGCCGCCGACACCGCTCCGCCCGCGCAAGACATCACGCCGCCCACGGTCTTCATTCAATCTCCTTCAAGCGGATCAGTCCTTTCCGGAGCTTTCACCCTCTCCGGCACCGCCGCAGATAATG
This sequence comes from Elusimicrobiota bacterium, assembly GCA_021730935.1. Classification (GTDB taxonomy): domain Bacteria; phylum Elusimicrobiota; class Elusimicrobia; order 2-02-FULL-39-32; family 2-02-FULL-39-32; genus 2-01-FULL-60-11. The sequence goes on along the minus strand of JAKFYJ010000067.1, from coordinate 173 downwards.
TCGCCGTCGCCAAAGTCGAAATCCGCACCGGCGCCACCACTTATTTCAAAATGAACGGAACCACTTCCTGGTTCCTCATCGGCAACACCGCAGGCGTCCCCAACGGCCCCGTCACCATCTATATCCGCGCCACCGACACCAGCGGCAACATCAAGTTCGCCACCGTCCCCGTC
>JAKFYJ010000013.1 GCA_021730935.1 Elusimicrobiota bacterium | reverse complement strand
ATGATAAACAAGAATGAGAATATCTCTTATCTTTTGGGGTGACTGAAAAATATTTTCCATGGCCTCTCACTGAGTTTTAAGTAATTCCTCAATTTCTAAATTAATGCTTAGCGGGGTTACGATCCCGGACTTGCTTCGTGCAATCTCCTGAGCCTTTTTTGCAAGTTTATCCTGTACGTCCGATGGCAAAACTTTGTATTTTTCCCATAAAACTGCACTTTCAATTTCACTTGCCGCAGCTTTTGCCTTTTCCAAAATCTCCTCTTTTTTCTTTCTTTCAAATAGAACAGATTGTTCTTTCTTTTTATTATTAAGGGAGTTGAAATGTTCAGCGGCCTCGCTCTTCCATTGCATAATGATTCCGAACAGTCTAATTGTAGTTTTGGACTTCCCCAGCTTTTCAAGCCCATAATCAACGACATATTTTGAAAGAGTCTCTCCATAATCTTTGAGGAGTTGGTTGGCCTGGCTCAATTCTAATGATGTCGGTTTGGTAAGAATTGATGCCTTCTTATGCATATAGAGAACAAGATCCTTTGCGTTGAAGGAATTCTCTTTAATGGAGAGCTGAAAAGGGTTTGAATCTTCAACAGGGAGGGTGAATTCATATTGACCCAGGCTGCGGCTCATCTCCGCTCTTGAGCGCGGGCCGGGGTAAAAGTGAATCAAGAGGTTTCGGATGTCTTTCGCCTCATTTTCATTGGCATCTAACCATAAGCACTTCTCTAAGATGCCTGTCTGAATTAATAATTTAATATGAGGTGACAATTGGCGCTTGGCATCAGATAAATATTTTTCAGCCACTAAAGGTATTCTTTGGCACAAGTCGGAATAAGGGTATCTCACTCGGCCATCCTGAATGACTGTTGCAAATGCAAAATTTAAAAGCTGATATAGTCTTTTGATCAATGCTCCTGGCAGACTCATCATAAAATCAAAATCGATTTCTTTGGTGTGATAGCTGTTTAAACTTTTCTGATATACATCGCTTAACCCAATGTAAACCCTGTCCGATCTTGAAGGCGGAGTTCCAGGGATGTCGCTTCTATATTTTTCACTGACAGGTTCCCCTTTCAAAATGATGGCATCATATTTTCTAAAGGGAGAGTCCAGATACCTGTTCATTTTGGATTCCCATTTACATTTAAAGGTCAGGCAAGACTCAAAAGAAGTGGACCTTAGCACTCTGAGATCATTTTTTATTAAGCGGATATTATTGCCGGCAGGATTAACATTTTTAATTTTGGCAATTTCATAAAGAGTGGTCGAGAACCATTTCGGAACAGGCCAACCGTTTTGGTTAATGAGTTTCGTTATGACCAGATCGGTTTCCATCGCTCCGGGCCCTGGTAACCCATATTTTTCAGTTCCCAAAACTCTCCAAATAACTTCTTTTTCTTCCCCATTGGATCTGATAACTTTTCTGTAGACCAAGGTCTTAACATTGCTTCGACCCCAAACATTGCCCGTAGGGTAAAGCATAAAATTGGCTTCATTCTTTATGAGTTGGGAGGTCTCTAGATTTTCTAGGGCAGACTGTTCAATGATTTCGTGAGAATCTTTGACGTTGATTCTATTTTTCAAGGTTATAGGACCGCCCCCACAATGCAGTAATGTAACAATGTATTAATGGGTAAATTGTCATCGACGAGGATTCTCGTGTGAGAGTTCAGTGTTCCTCGCGTCAAAGTGCAGCTTATCTCGCGTCGAAATACACTAATATTCATATCAAAGTGCAGTATAGCTCGTGTCAGAGTGCAGTATCTCTCGTTTCAAAGTTAAGCATCTGCCGTACACCCAAATTAACGCCATTTCCATCGACAGAGTCGAACTTTTAATGGCAAATGAATCATTTAAATCCATCTAATAACCCGGAATTCGGAGATTCCCTGGCGGATCCTATAGCGGATGTATCCCAAAGAGGCGGCCGCGGAGGTCAATTTCCTGATGCGCTCGATATCGCTGCCGGTTTCTTTGTGGATCTGACGCAGGCTTAAGAGGAGAGAATGGTTGGGAGAAGCTCGTCTTTGGAGATAAAGGACGAACCCCATGACCTCAAATGTTGGGAAGAGGGCTTTACGGCTCGGCGGTTCTTTAAGACTCGCAGACGCTCTGATTTCTATTAGTCCTCGTCGGTAATTTAGTATACTGTGCGGGAATTCCATACAGCGTCCGGGCGCGTTCAATCATCCCTGAACTATCTGCTCGCGAACTGCCGTGCGGGAATTCCATACACATCACATTCGGAATTATGCCAAAAGCACATTCCCCTGTCAAGGACAATCCAATAATATTCATGCACTTAATGGCACTCACCGCTAATAGATGGACTGTGCCCCTTTCAGAGCATAAAGCCATATAGTGATAGACTATGGATTTGTCGGCGACTTTTTATTTTTAGGAGGGGGGTGTTGACAGTCTCTCACTATATGGCATAATGTTATAACCCTATGATGAGTCCCTCGGAAAAAGAACTGTTGACGGTTTCAGCAAATTCAGATGAACTTGCCTTGTTGGGTGCCGCGGCCGAGAGTCAGCCGTTGTACGGCGAGGTTCCCCCCAACGCCTCTCTCGGACGAGTAATTCCTGTTTACCTTCGTCACCTGATCGCTGGGTCAGGATCAAAGCATACCCCGAGGCAATACCATTCAAACTTAAAAAAATTCGATCAGTTTTTGGTTCTTCAAAAGATTCATGACAAGCCGGTCGCGGCCCTGACCTACAATGATCTCGTGGATTATGTGAGCTTCATCAAAACCCATGAAAATAAGTATGCGGACAAGTCCATCGCGCTCATGATCACCTCACTCAAACACTTTTTTAAATGGGCCCATGAAACAGCCGGCCTGATCAGCGCGAACCCTGCCAAAAAACTGGAGGCCCATAAAGCCCCGCAGAATATCCCCCCCATCCTGACCCTCGCGGAATATGAGCATATCCAAAGGTTGGCAAGCGACAATCCGGAAATCTATTGCATGATCCTGCTGCTTGTTGAGGGTGGTTTGAAAAAGGAAGAACTGCTTCTGGCTACCCTGAGAGATTTTGACCTGCGAAACAAATTTAAGGTGACGATGACGGTGAGAAACGATGACAAAAGGAAGGTCCGGAGGATTGATCTCCCCTTAACTTTTCTGTTCCCTTTCAACTCGTTTATCGATAAACTAAAATCCAGAAATCCAAGTTTTGACCTTCATATGAGCCTCTTCGATTATGATTCGGCTCACATCAACAAGATCATTAAGGCATTCATTGAAGAAAAAAATATCAAATGTGTTCAGGAAATGACGCCCCAGAACTTGCGGCACTTCGGAGCCAGGATGTTCATGGAAAGCCACAATATGGCCGAGCTCCGGGCTTTTCTTGGGCTGGCGCCATGGGAACATTGCCCTGAACTGTATCAGATGTACGAAAAACTGAAGGAAGTGAACATTTGAGATTGTTCTTTGATCGGGAAGCGGATATCCTGTATTTGACCCTGGGCAAGAACAATAAGGCCATCTCAAAAGAGGTTGGGAACGATGTTCTGGTCCGCGTCGATCCCAAATCAAAGAAAATTGTTGGGTGCACCGTCCTGAACTTCACCGCAAGATTCAAAAAAAGAAAACGCCCCATTTACCTGCCTATCACTGGAGATTTTAAACTTAAAAAGAATTAATTTTTTTGGGGGTTAA
>JAKFYJ010000058.1 GCA_021730935.1 Elusimicrobiota bacterium | reverse complement strand
GTCCAGGAAGGATTTTAAGTTTGCAATCTTTGAGGTAAGCCCAGGATCGCTCTTGAGGGCCGCGTACGGTAAAAGTCTTTCTTGAATTGTCGAGCGTTCTTTCACTGATGAATGATCTTGACCCAAGACGGAACTTGCGGCATCTTTTGCGCGCAGGATCGCGTCAATTCTGGAATTTAATGTTCCTTCCCACTTCCGTTCAGAGAGAGCCTGATGGAGTTCCGGATAATGGTATGAATTGAACGCCGTTTCAGCCGCGCGCGTAAGAAAGCCCGGGTGCCGGACCCTCCATAACAAGCTTTTAAGGGTCTCATTTTCATGAACCATATTCACGTATGATGATTCTATGAGCGCAGCTTGATTTTTATCACGTCTGGCTTCAAATCGAAGGATGGATTCAAACGATTTTCGGCTCATAGGACGCGCAAGAATACATTCTTTGACGGCCTTGTTTCTGGATTGGACATAGAGTTTCGGCAATTGTTTTGACGAACATCGGGATACAATTCGATGGTGGTTATCATTCAGAAAATCGTCCCAGTACATATGTTTTGGAAGCAATCGTAAAAACGCTTCCATCACATTCACGGTGACATTTTCTGCCCATGCGTTGAAAAGTCTCATGACTTTCCAGCAATCTATCGCTCGACTGCACTGGCGCAGGACAGCCAACTGAGCATTTTCAGTCTTGAATTCAACTCCGATCACGTCCAGTATCCCAGGGTTATACTTTAAGGCGTATTTTACAGTTAGAATTTCTTCATCGGCATTCTCGTGATACCAGGAACGGTAATTTTTCCATTGTCTTACCAGGGCTCCATCAATAGATTTGTCCTTCAATTCCTTCCTGAACACACTAAAGAACCTGGTGGAGATACGGTGCTGTTGATGCCAGTGGTTAAATAAAACCCAGAACACGTCCCGGCGCGAATCCTTGAAATGAATTTTTCCTGTTGCCGCCAAAAGAAAGAACCTGTCACGCATTTCCGCGGGAGCAAATTCCAGCATGTCTTTAATGAATGGGGATGTAAGTGACCAGGAATACTTGCTGAGTGGACGGAAAAACTTAAAAACGTCAGAGTTATTTCCCTTGTCCTGTTTGAGGCTTCCTTTCAGGATTTGTTCAAGGTATTTTCTGTTTTTCCGATAAGGTTCACATTTGTATGGTTGTTCAAGATCTGAAACATGATTCAGATGGTCTTTCTCCGTCTGAATGTATTTTTTGATTATTTCTGAAGGTGTCCAGAGCCTGTGAGTAGAAATGAAGACTCCGGAAAACTCTTCCTGCTTATTCTGCCGCTCTGCCAATGCTCGGACCTCATCCACCTGCTTTATATCATCGGCCAGATGGCCTAAAGCCAAAGCATACGCTTTTTGAATGGATGGAGGGAACGGTTTAGGGTGTGCATCGGCAATTTTAAGTAGCAGCGCAAAGACCTTGTTTTTAACATTCTTGGGCAATCGATGCAAAGAGCCGGACAAATCTTTACCGGATCCCCAAGGGGCCCCGATAGAATCTGCCAACCAGAAATGCGGTTCAGAAATCCCATGATGATCCAATGATTTCCAGATTTCTTTGTGGTCCGGAAAGGATTGGACCGCATTTCTGATGCATTTCCTTGTAAAAAATTTGCCGACGACAAAAGCATTTCTGTGAGCTCTGCGTCTGTAACGGTATTCCACATCCAATTTAGCCTCAAACTCTTTCCAGGACATTCCGCTTTTTCCGCGCTTAAACGCTTCAATATATTCTGAGCCTAACGAAAATACAGGTTCGACCATATATCCTCCCTTATAAAAAAAGCGCTCTCCCCTGCGGGGGCAAGGGAGAGCGTTACTTGTCAAACTTCGGTTAACTCTACGAGATCCTGACCGGCATAAGAATTCCCCGATAGATGCCGGCATCGTTACCGCGGACCGTAACAGGTTCAAGGTTGCCGTTCATGTCCATAAATACCCGTTTGTCCTGGATAGGATCGATGGCTTCCACGAGATAACTTGAATTGACCCCAAACTCAAACTCTTCACCGTCATAGTCCACGTCAATCACATCCTCGCTTTCAAGCATATTTGGGCCGGCCGCAAACAAGCGGAGCTCTTTGGGCTTGAAAAGCAGCTTTACGGTGGCGGTTTTGGGGTCCGCGAGTCGTACCCGTTTTAAGGCCTGAAGGAAAATATCCTTCTGCACAGAAGCCATTTTTGCCGCGGATGCAGGGATAATCTTGCTGAAGTCCGGGTAAGTCCCTTCAACGACCCGGCTCACAAACAGGTAAGGTCCTGATTTGATGCTGAGGTAACCAGACTCAAAGCCCAGGACGGCCATCGACTGCTCATCCTGCGCGGACATAGACAAGATTTTAAGGATCGATGGGATCGACTCGCGTGGAAGGACCGCGGATATCGACGGGTCGACGGATTCCGTCAGCGCATCTTTGGCTAATGCCAGGTGCAATCGTCTGCCGTCCGTTCCGGCGGCGGTCATATCTTTCCCTGAGAGCGTAAGGGATATTCCGCAAAGGATCCCTCTTGAAGGGTCCGATGACATGGCTTTTAAAACCTGCTCAAAAACGCGGGCAAGTTTCATTGCAGAAACCTTATGGCGCGGGTCCGCGGCTGAAAATGAGGGGAAATCCAGCGGGTTCAGTCGTGGAATGTCCATGCGCGAACGGCCGGAAGAGACCCTGACGCGGGCAGGCTTTTGGTCGAACTTTACCATGTCCCCTGCAAGAGTTTTAAGAAAGTCCATAAGGCTCTTGCCGTGAACGGTGGTTGACCCTGGGACATCAACTTTGGCCGGAACAGAGGCCTGAACGGTAATCCCGGTGTCTGAAGCTGTGAGTTTAACCCCTAAAGGTTCACTTTCAATCAAGATATGAGACAGGATCGGGATCGTGGAGATCGATTGCCTCACGGATTCCGTTACTGAGAGTGCCCGAATCAAGTCTGAAATCTTAAAGTTGCACTTTAAGGATTCCTGAAGTGAACTATTAGGGATTTTTGACTCTGAGAGGGAAAATTCACTCAATTCCTCTGGATTTACAGGGTCTTGAATCGGATTTTCTGTTTCGACTGCCATGTTCATTAATGGTCTCCTTCGTTTAATTCTGGAATCATCAATAAGACCCCATATTGGTTCTGCTTACGATAATTGTTGCGGTCAATAACAGCCTTAAAGGCTTGATTGCCAAACCATACCAACCGTCCATCCTTCAATAATCCGTCTTTCACCATGATGCAGAGCCCCTTGGTGAACTGTAGGGCTGCGCCAGTATCGGAAACGGCGATGTTTTCGATCCGAATGTCCGGGGACTCATAATAAGCCATCTGGTAAGTGGAAATGTCCACGTGGTCGCGGCTGATCCCAGTAGTGGCTCGGCACTGAACTTTTGAGACAGGTTCGAGCGACTTGTATTGAACGCTGATCATGATTCGCCTCCTAAATTTTCTTGAATATAAATGACTGAATTATTCGATTTTGATGGGATCTACCTGGGGATAGACGACAGTTCTGCGTGTTTATCTGAGAGATTCACTCCATCACTGGCTTTTATGTCGCTGGACGCGTCCCACCCGCAAGGACATGAACCCTTGCGCTGCGCTACGATTTTCCAGTGTCCAACATCACAGAATACGACGGTTTTTGTGACGATGGTCTTGTGGCGATGGACAGTCCCCGTGGGTGAGGCAAATTCCATCATTGTCGAAGAGGATATAGACAACCCCTCTTTAAGGCAATGGCGCTGATTT
>JAKFYJ010000064.1 GCA_021730935.1 Elusimicrobiota bacterium | reverse complement strand
CCGAAAACTTTTTGCAGGACTGTTTTAAGCATATGGATTTATTATTTTAACATTTGCCCGTCGAAAAAGAAACCTGCTTTATAATGAAGGGATAAACGGATCCGCGCCGAGGGTTCCGTTCAGAGAGGAAAGATACGCCGGAGATTTCACTTCGTTCAGGCGCTTTTGGGCGGACTCAATTTTTGGGGCGAGGTCCAGGCCCGCGGGATTATTTTTGAGTTCCGATTGAATCTTCGTCAGATAGGCCAGATGTTTTTCCCACTGGGCGATATCTTTCTTCTGTTTGCTGGAAAGGCGCGCGCGATACCAATCGCTTTTCTCGAGGGCTTCATAAGAAAAGAGGGAACGGACTGCGGGGTCATCGAGTTTTTTGTTTTCATAATGCCCGCGCGCCATGATGTGAAGAATGGCCCGCAGCGGCGGACAGGCGGCCTCAATGCTCCCGTCCGCAAAATAATGCTCCGCCGCGGTTTTCTGCGTGACGCCGATGCTCTCGATCCCCTCGGCAAAAAGGTCGGGGTTCTGCAGTTCGGGTTTCAGCATCTCGTCGCTGAAGACTTCCCCCGGGCTGTTGAAGAGCCGGCCCAAAAACACTTTGACGAAACGCGCGGTGATGCGATATCCAAGAAGGCTGGCGGGAATGGCGCGGCCCTTGTGATGATAATCATTGATCTTTTCCAGATAGCCGTGCCGGATCAGGAATTCGGGTTTCCGCTCTTCCACCGTCATGCGGCACCAGAGTTCGGGAACCAAAAGGCTGATGTCGTGGTCCACGCGAATGTTCGGCCCGATGTGTCCCGCGGCCGTGGAAAATCCGTCATACCGCGTGAGGATCATGCTCACGAGGGCGCTGTTCAAATCATGGATAGGGAGGAGCGCGTTGAAGGGCCCCTTGGTGAGGGCGCCTTCGGAGCCGAACCCGGTCGTTGAAGGCGATTTCCCGGTCATGCTCGTGATGAAATCCATGAAGAGTTCCGGAAGTTCCTGATAATGGATCGGGTTATAGACGGCGAGCATGGGAAGCCCGGCTTTGGGTTCCGGCGGATTTCCTCTCCGGCCAGAAAGCACCGCGTTCACCGGCATGTGCACAGGCAGGCGCGTCGGAAGTTTGCGCGCAAGTCTTGCTCCGATCTCCGCCAGATATTTCTGTTTAGGGTTCACCAGGTCCGGGCGGTTCTGCAGATACCGCGGATTTTTGGACGGAGCGCCGTCAACCATTCTGGGATGGGCCGAGGAGACGACATAATCGGGTTTCCCGTCCTGGACGAAGTTCATCAGGAGTTCCTGCATCGGGTCTGTATATAGATCAAACCCAAGCGCGTCTTCAATCAGTTCCCGCGCGTCGTTCTGCGTCAGGGGCTCGAAGTTCGACAGAAAACTGCCGCCGGCCGCAATGTCCGCTTCCGCCTGCTTGTCATATCCGCGATGGATCGCGTCGTCCGGCCTCTGAAAAAGCCGGAACTCGCAGTTGGAGACGATCTTGACGCTGGGATTTGAATATTCGGGATTGAGTCCCTCGAGGGATTTTGAGGCCACCACGGTGGAGGCGGTGATGTCGTCTTCCACCTGCAATTTTTCTGCGGCGCTGAAATCGTGGCGAAGGCGGAACACGCGCCAGGAACCGTCCCGGTCAAGTCCCACTCTCAGATAATTCGCGGTCAGTTTCCGGCCTTCAAATTTAATTTCGTGGCCGAGGTGCCCGTTGATGCGGTCCACGCTGAAATGGCTCTGCCAGTTGTCTCCCCACTCGGGTTTATGATAACGCTTCACGAGATAAACAATCTCTTTAATATAGGGCGGAATGGACTGGAGCCAGGCATTGTATTTGGGCGTATATTCCTCCGACGGAGTCAGGAGCTTGATCACGGAACCCAAAGAACGTTCCGGGCCCAGGATCGGGCGGCGAGCGGATTCAGGGTTTGCGTTTTCAAGGAACTGGTCGCCCATGGGCCGTTTGAGGATGGCGTCGGCAAGCATGAGGTCCGCCGAAAAATCCGCCGTGACCACAGGACCCTGGATCATGGCGTTCACGATGGACTTGGAGATTTCGGACTTGCCTCCGCCGGAAACCGTGCTGGGTTTGTGGCAGAGCGTCCCTTCCGCGCGGGTGCCGTAAAGATGCCAGGACGAAGAACCCGTCTGCTTTTTCACCCGGACTTTATATCCGGAAGGATAAAGATAAGTGCAGCGGGCAAGCAATTTAATTTTACGCTCAATCCCGTTTTGGGTCCAGCGGACGGTCCCAGCGGGCAGATTGAACTCGGCGTCTTCGGGGACATAAAGGATGTCGGGATGCGTGCGGTCGACGGCATATCCCTCGGGTTTCCGTTCCATCACATCTTTAAAAACTTCCGCCGCCTGCTCAAAAATCTCGTTGCTCTTGGACAGCCGCCGGCTCAGGCGGAACTCCTGCCCGAGATCGTTGCTGGGAAACGCGATGGCCCCGCCGGAATGTTCTTCCTCGCAGGCGCCGAAAAGGTTGGCCGAAAAACTGATCTGCGTTTTGACTTCCTTTTTGCAGTATCCGAAATAATTGTCCGCGATCACGGTCACGATCACGCCGCGTTCGTCCCGGCAGGTGATCTTGAACGCTTCGCCGCCGTTATATTCTTCGTCCGCGCTTTTCCAGCACATGCCGTCCCGCTTTTGCCGCTCGGTCGCCTGGTCCCAGGACGGAAGGCCGAGATCTTTTTTCTTCAGGCGCGTGAGGTGCGGCGCCAGGATGACACAGCCGCTGTGCCCGATCCAATGGTCCGGGTCCAGCCCCGCGTCGTTGGCGGTCAAATAAGGGTCTCCTCCATTTCCGAATATGGACTCCACAAAGTCCAGATTGCTGATGAGGCTGGAAGGCGCGAAAAAGCGAATCTCCATGGTTTTCTGAGGCGACACTCCGGAGACCTCAGGACAGACGATGGGACGGAGCAGAAGCGAAGCGAAGAGCCGCGCAGGTTTTTCCCGGCGCGAAGTGAAAGGAAGTGTCAGCAGATCGTCGGTGGGCTTGAAAGCGGCAAGCAGAAGTTTTTTGAAGACGGAAGCGGGGACCGCGACTTTATCATCCGGGATCGGGAGGCCCGCATCGGCAATGTGAAAAACGCCTTTCGTGGTCCTGCGGTCGTTCCGGGGATTGTGGAGGATGCCCTGCTTCACCCGATAAGACTGAATCATGTCCGAAGAGAAAGAATCGCTGTCCTCGGGCAAAGACAATTCCCTGGCCATGCCGGGGCGGTCCAGGATCAATGTATCTTTAGGCAATTCAACGGGCCCCAAAGGTTCAACCTTCGATAATATATCGTTCAGAAAATTCTGGATGCGCCTGTCGGCGGGGGCATAGCCCTGAGCCTTGGGTTTGAGAAGGTCAGGAAGTTCCATGATTTTTTGAGGCCTCTCGTTCAAGCATTCTCCGTTTTGCGGCCACGCCCCCGGACGCCGAATATCCGCCCATTCCTCCGTCGGAACGGATCACGCGGTGACAGGGAATTTGGGGCGCGAAAGGGTTTTTGGCCAGGGCCGTGCCCACCGCTCTGGCCGCGCCGGGCACGCCGATTTTGGAAGCAAGCCAGCCATAGGTCCGGGTTTCGCCGCTCGGAATTTTGGCGCATTCCTTCCACACCTTCTGATAAAACAGGGGATATTTCTTCATGCCGCGGGCGATTTGTTCTGGAACATTCATCTGCTATCTTTAATGAGGCGAGGCGGGAGAATCGGTGAACACGAGACGGCCGTTGGCGTCCTGATACGACACGAGATTGTTTCCGCGGTAT
>JAKFYJ010000031.1 GCA_021730935.1 Elusimicrobiota bacterium | reverse complement strand
CATCGGGAACGCATTCGGGTTCCCCAATCCTTCGCGCGGGTCAAACCCCATCTTCCGCGTGGAATCAGAATCCGCGGAACGCATGAACATCCGGATCTATAACCTCGCAGGCGAACTCGTGACAGAATCCGACATGCCCGCCGCGACCTTCGGCGCCACCCCCGGCTTCGAGTGGCAGTGGAACACAGATGGTGTCGCCCCCGGAATCTATCAATGCGTGGTGACCGCCCACAAAGACGGCCAGGCCTTCGTCAAGCGCTTCAGGCAGGCTGTGAAGAAATAATTTTTTTCCTCGCGCGGACATTCCTCGGCTTGTGAAGCAACCCATTAAAAGATAAAATCATAGCATTCGTGCTGTCCCATATGGCGTGGTACCCAAGTGGCCTAAGGGAGCGGTCTGCAAAACCGCGATTCGCCGGTTCAAATCCGGCCCACGCCTCCAACTTTTTTTATATTCGGGCCCGTAGCTCAGTTGGTTAGAGCGCCCCGCTCATAACGGGTTGGTCCCAGGTTCAAGTCCTGGCGGGCCCACCAATTCCCCCGCTGTCACCGCGCGCCAATTTTATGATCAATAAAGACATTTTCACCTGTCCCATGCACCCGGAAATTCGTCAGGAAGGGCCAGGAGCATGTCCCAAATGCGGGATGGCCCTTGAACCCCTCACGGTTTCCGCTGAATCTCACGATCAATCCGAACTCCTCGACATGCGCCGCCGTTTCTGGATTTGCCTTGCGCTCACCTTGCCGGTGTTTTTTCTCGCGATGGCTGAGATGGTTCCTGCGGTGCATTCCTCGGGCATGCTTCACGGGCGCTGGACCGCGTGGATCGAAATGTTTTTGGCGGCGCCTGTCGTCCTTTGGGGAGGGTTGCCGTTTTTTCAGCGCGGATGGGCTTCCATCACAAATCGAAGCCTGAACATGTTCACGCTGATTTCCATTGGAACAGGAGCCGCTTTTGGATACAGCGTTTATGCGGTGTTTATGGATCCGGCCTCATTATATTTTGAGTCGGCGGCGGTCATCACCACGCTGGTGCTTTTGGGACAGGTCTTGGAACTCAAGGCCAGAAACCAGACTTCCGGAGCCATCAAATCCCTTTTAAACCTCTCTCCCAAAACGGCCCGGGTTTTAAAGGACGACGGGACCGAAAACGATGTGCATCTCTGCCATGTCTTTCAGGGCTATAAACTGCGCGTCCGGCCCGGAGAAAAAGTTCCCGTGGATGGAACTGTGCTCGAAGGCAATTCCTCCGTCGATGAGTCCATGATGAGCGGAGAATCCATTCCGGTTGAAAAAGTCAAAGGGAGCAAAGTGATCGGAGGAACCCTGAACCTCCACGGGACGTTCATCATGCGGGCCGAGAAAGTGGGCGAGGAAACCTTGCTCGCGAACATCATAAAAATGGTGGGAGAAGCGCAGCGGAGCCGGGCTCCCATTCAGCATTTGGCAGACAAAGCCGCGTCTTATTTTGTTCCGGCCGTGATTTTGGCCTCGATCCTCACTTTTGCCGCCTGGAGGGTTTATGGCCCTGAACCTAAAACAGCTCACGCGATCGTCAACGCCATTGCGGTCCTCATCATCGCCTGCCCCTGCGCTTTGGGCCTGGCCACGCCCATGTCGATCATCGTGGGCATGGGGCGGGGCGCGACATCAGGCGTCTTGTTTAAAAACGCGGAAGCTCTGGAACTGATGGAAAAGATTGACACGGTCGCGGTGGACAAAACCGGCACTCTCACCGAGGGAAAACCGCGCGTCGTCTCCATTGCCGCGGCAGACGGGTTCGACAAAGATGAAGTTCTGCTTTATGCGGCAAGCCTGGAACGCGGGAGCGAACATCCCCTCGCTCAAGCCATCCTCCAGGAAGCCGAAGAACAAAAGCTGGCGCTCGTTGAACCGGAAAATTTCCAGGCCGGGATCGGCAGGGGCGCGCAAGGAACCGTCAACGGCAAAAAAATTGCCCTCGGAAACTCCGCGTTCATGAAAGAATCCGGAACGGACACTGAGGAGCTTGAGGCAAAGGCGGAAAAGTTCCGCCGCGATGGGGACACGGTCATCTTCATTTCTATCGACGGAAAAGCGGCAGGGCTCATCGGGTCAGCAGACCGGATCAAGAAATCTTCCACTCAGGCCATGCTCCGGCTCCTCGGAGCGGGTATTCGGATCGTCATGATGACCGGAGACAGCAAGGTGACGGCGGAAGCGGTGGCCCGCAAACTCGGGATCGAGGAAATTGAGGCGGAAATTCTGCCGGAACAAAAAATTTTGATCATCAAGCGCCTGCAGAATTCGGGAAGGATTGTGGCGATGGCCGGAGACGGAACCAACGACGCTCCCGCTCTGGCTCAGGCGAATGTGGGGATCGCCATGGGGACCGGAACCGACGCGGCGATTTTGAGCGCGGGGATCACTCTCGTGAAAGGAGATTTGGAAGGGATTTCAAAGGCGCACCGTTTGAGCAAAGCGACCATGCGCAACATCCGGCAAAATCTTTTCTTCGCATTTTTTTATAATGTCCTGGGCATTCCGGTCGCGGCTGGAATCCTTTATCCTTTCTTCGGCCTCCTGCTCAGCCCCATGATCGCCGCCGCCGCCATGACGCTCAGTTCCCTCTCGGTCATCGCGAACGCGCTCCGCCTGAGAAAGATTATTTAGATTCGAAATCCACTTTGGGGACGGACGATGCTTCAGGAACCGCTTCAAAAAACTGTTTCTCCTTGAACTTGCCTGAAAACCCCGCAACCAGGTTATATGGAAACTTGCGGAGCGCGGTGTTCAGATCTCTCACCGTGTCGTTATATCTCATCCGCTCAATGGCGATCCTGTTTTCTGAACCCGAAAGTTCGTCCATGAGGCGCGCAAAAGTCTCATTCGCCTTCAGGTTCGGATAATTCTCCACGATCACCAACAGCCGCCCGATCGCTCCTTCAAGCGCGTTGGTTGCTTTGATTTTTTCGTCCACCGATTTCGCTCCGGCATATTGCGCCCTCGCTTCGGCGAGCTTTTCAAAAATATCCTTCTCGTGTTTGGCATATCCTTTCACCGTCGAGACCAGGTTCGGGATCAAGTCCAGCCGCCGCTGAAGGACATTTTCCACCTGGGCCCACGCTGAAGTGACGGCGACGTCCCGGCTCACCAGGCTGTTATAAAGGCTTGCAAACAGAACTCCGAAACCGATCAATGCTCCCAAAATAATCGCGATTGTTTTATTCATAAAACCTCCTAAATTTTGTCGATGGACTGAACAATCTTGACCGCGGAATCATGCGCGTCTTTATAAAGCTCAAGAAGCTCGTCCTTGTCCAGTTTGATTTCGCCTTTCTTCAAAAGCACACAGCGGCGGAACGCGTCAGAGAGAGATGCGTCCAGTTTCCCGCCGGTCATTTTTTGCGCCTGCTGAAACAGGATCATAAACGAATTGCCGGTTTTGATCAGGAACCCGGCGGAGGATTTCGGCGAATCAGAAAAATGAAGCCACTCTTTCCTGAGGCGCAGAAGTTTCCCCCTCAGTTCAAACTCAATCTGGTGGCGGAGGTTCTTGTTGTCGAGCGCGAGGCTCGTCACGGGGTCCGCTCCATAAAGCGCCTGATGATGATTCACGATTTCATTGAACTCCACGGGAAAAACGTCCGAAGCGTTTTTAAGCTCGTCCGCCGTCCAAAAAACGGGCTCGATGCGCGCTTTTTTATAGCCATGCTGAATGACTTTTCTGACCTCTGAAATTTTGTCCAGTTCAAACTCTTTGAGCACCACGAGAACATTCAAATCCGATTCCGGAGAATAATGATCACCGCGCGCCGCACTCCCATAAAGCACCGCGCTCACCAGGTTTTCGCCCAATGAGGACTCCAGCCCCGTCACAAAATCCTGCAGATATTCCTCGGTTTTAGCCATGATTATCCTTATACCATTTTTATTTGTGAGCCGCCACAC
>JAKFYJ010000049.1 GCA_021730935.1 Elusimicrobiota bacterium | reverse complement strand
AAGAGAATAAAAGTAACTAATATTGCATGTGGTCCATGCATTGAAATACAAATGTTTATGGAGTCAGATGATTTATCTGATTATGTTGACTTCACAGTTTTGGATGCTTCCAGGGATGCTTTACAGTTTGCAAAAACTAAGCTAGATGCTATAAAAGAACAGTATAAACGTAAGACAACAATCAAGTATGTGCATGAGTCAATTTATCCGCTGATTAAAAAGAAAGCAGTTCAAGATTTAATTGATGATAATCAGGATATGATCTATAGTCTCGGGTTATTTGAATATTTAAGTGATATAACCGTTAGAAGACTCTTTGAGACTCTCTATTCAAAGCTTGCTTCCGGCGGGATAATGACTGCAGGAAACTATTCGAATGAAAATTATTTTAGGGCTCATATGGAACTAGGGGGCGAATGGTTTTTGTTTTATAGACAACCACAGGATTTTATTAAACTGGTAAATGATCTCCCTAACACGAAATCCGTCTTTATAGATGATGATGGTAAAATTGAATTTAATAAATTTCTAAATGTAGAAAAACAATAATTGACGCCGTGAATTATTTATCATTTCCCGGCCTTTTTATATTTGTCAGCAGTATAAGTGCTGGCATTTTAATCTGGTTCAAGAACATAAAAAACCCCCTTCACTTCACATGGGGGCTTTTTAGTTTAGCGGTTGGATTTTGGGGGCTTGGACTATTTTTCTTATTTAATTCCCCCAATAAGGAGTCTGCATTATTTTGGGGGCGTCTCCTCAATCTGTTTCCACTTTTCTTGCCTACATTCTTCTTCCATTTTGTATGTTGTTTTACAAACGTGGTTTCAAGGAAGAAAACACAGTTATATGTGTATTACTTAATATCAATTGCCATGTTTTTAATGGCAATTATATTCCCGCAAAGCTATGTAAAAGATGTCCATATCGTTTTTGGCAACTTTTACTATCCTATTCCTGGCTACATTTTCTATTTTTTAACAATATTTTTCCCCTACCTTGTTATGTATGGGTTGTTTCTTTTATATAAAAATTTGGAAGGCACTGATATGATTAAACGAAATCAAACCAAATACTTATTTGCTGGTTTTTTAATTGGTTTTTCAGGTGGTTCGATGACATTTTTACCTGTATATAATATTTTAATTCCACCTATCGGAGTTTACTTGACTCCGGTTTATATTATCACAGTCACATATGCGATCATTCGCTTTAAACTAATGGATATTAGTCTTGCTTTTCGTTACGCATCTGCCAACACACTGCTATCTGTTTTTATTGGGACCCCAATTGCATTCTCAATTTGGTTTTTAAGTGGTTCCTTAAGCTCAGCAGCTATTGGTTTTTTTTCACCAGTTATTGGTTATTTCCTTTTTGGAATTTGGAAGCCTGGAACGACGGAAACGATTGTTTTGTCTGGTAAATATGCCACCCATAAAGATGAAAATATCCAATCACATCGAGACAGCATCATCAATTCTCCCACATTACGGGACTGGGCTGAGAATTTGTGCCGTTCGATGGTGAAACTCTTTGATGTTAAAGAGGTTGTGGTCCTTGTTTTTGACGCATCCCACCACTATTTTGCAAGTGTTTCCGGGACCGGGCTGGAGCAATTGTCTTGGGGGGTGCCAATTATCATAGAAAACGAAAGCCCTCTCGCGAAAATGCTTGAGAAAGACAAGAAAATCCTCATCAAGGAAGAGCTTCAGAACATTTTGAGGCCTAGAGTCTATGAAGCGATTCAGAGCGAAATGGAAGGTTTGTCCGCAGAGCTCGTTGTGCCATTTTTGATGAACGATAAACTTGTCGGCATTTTGGCAATTGGGAGAAAAGTCTCCCGTGAAATGTTCAACGACCTCGATCTTCAATCCATGTGGAAAGTGGCTCGTGGCGCCGAAGAAGCCCTGCGGGCGCTTCTCCTCGGTCTCCTTCAACAGCAATACTCCTCGGAGTGGGCGCACGACCTTCTGCACCCTTTCGGGCCCAAGGGGAGCTTGCATTATGTGAAGGCGGCGGTGGAGGGGAAATATGGCGCTCTGGACCCCAAACTGAAAGAGAAATTTGAGGACATCGTCGAGGAAATGACTTTCGTGGAGAAGTATATGGACGCGCTCCTGAACCCGCTCAAATATGTCCAAAGCGGGGTTTACAACATCCGGCCGCGCATCTTGACGCATTATTTCGATCAGGCCCGGCGGCTTTATGACGAGGCGGCCAAGGAACAAGGCATCACATGGACGGTCCGCGCTCCGCCCCACACCGTCAAGGTCATGGGCGACGCGGTCATCATTTTTCACAGAGTCATCAAAAATTTAGTCGAAAACGCGTTCCGCCACACGCCCACCGGCGGTTCCATTGAGCTGGGCCACAGGATGGAAGACAAAATTCTCGTCATCCACGTCAAAGACACCGGCCCCGGCATACCCAAAGAGAAACACGAGTCCATTTTCGAGCGCGGCACCCAGGGCAGCGACGCCAACAAAGGCAAAGCCGGCCTCGGCCTCTATAACGCCCGCAAAGTCATCGAATCCCACCACGGCAAACTCTGGGTTGAGAGCGAACCCGGCAAAGGCAGTTCCTTCTTCTTCACCCTCCCGTTGGCTCCGCCTGAGACGGCGGGTTCTTGATAGAATAACACCTCAAACAACAACTAATTCCTGCGCAGGTTGACATAATTCCTGAGCTTGCTACATTTTGCGTCTTGCTATACTTTGGGAATGCGAAAAGTAGGGATGATTCAAATTTTATCCTTTAACCAGGGGTTGACAATATGTGCCATTTATGGCACACTCAAGGCATAGTTATCCTAACCCGATGAATTTGGTTGTAAAGATAACTGAAGAATTTAGGGGCTGGTATCAGTTGCTCTCAGAGACGGAGAAGACCCGTGTCGATGCTCGTCTGGATCATCTCATGGTTGGATATTTTGGAAACTCGCGAAGTTTGGGGGATGGTTTGTTTGAATTGAAGTGGAATAACGGAATGAGGGTTTATTTTTCCAGGAAAAAAATAAAAGAGATAGATACCATTGTCCTCTGGGGCGGATTTAAGGGAACGCAGAAAGGGGACATATCCAGAGCCCGGAAACTGAAAGCGAGGTATGAATATGAACTCGAAAAATAAAAGGACCAGAAAGTATAAATTGCTGGATCACGACACGTCAGTGACTTTGAGTCACCCCAAACTTGTTTTTAAAACATTTATGGAGTGCCTCGAGGAAGGAGATTCTGTTTCCGCCAGGGAGGTTTTGGCCGCAAGTCTGCGGCATTTAAACAAATCCCGCCTTGCAAAGCATTATCATATCCCGCGGAGAACCGCTTACAATCTGCTGAACCGAAAAGGGACGCCCAATCTGGACCTTGTCGCAAAAGTGTGTCAGGCAATTCTGCAGGAGTATAAACCTGCGGCATAAATTCTTCAAAAACAGTGTGTTTTAGCCGGATTTTTCAGGCTTCTCCTCCGGCCAGGGAGAAAAAATTGTTTTTAGGCGGCGCTCAAAAATTTTCGATTCAAAAAAGTTACAATGACAGGGCCAAATGACAAAGTTCAGGCTTTTCGGCCATAAAACAAATTTATATTTTTTTCTCGCCTATCTCCTCCTGGGCTCGTTCATCCGGTTCCAATACTGGTCCTCAAAACCTTCTGAGCTCAATGTCGGGGATTATGGGGGATATTCCGGTCCTGCGTTCGCCATGCGCCATGCTTATGACACTGCGACGCGGGAACCGTTCTGGGTTTGGGTCCTCAAGGGCTGGTTTTGGATCACGGGAACTCATTCCAGCGATGGGTCCTTCTGGACCGGATCGGCGCTGGGCTTTGTCTGGTTCCCGATCATTTTGTTTATGTCCATGCGGTTTTGCGAAAGCTATTTCGGCAAGTGGCAGGCGGCCATCCTGGGCTGGATCCTCTGCGTTTCAAATTTCCAAATCTTTCACGAATTTTTGGGTTTGAGAGAACCTCTGGAGTCTGTCCTCGTCCTTTCCCTCGTCACGATTTTCCTGAAACGGGGGGAACCTCCCGCCTGGACCATGTTTAGATCCGCCGCGCTGTGCCTCATTGGCTCAGCGCTGATGCTGATCCGTGTCGGATATGTCCAGGTCCTTTTCCTGGTCTTTCCGCTCTTTTTCCTGCTCAATCGATGGAAAGTCCGGCGCGCATTCCTGATTTGG
>JAKFYJ010000094.1 GCA_021730935.1 Elusimicrobiota bacterium | reverse complement strand
TTCGCGCAAGACCGACGGGCCCAGCATCACGCGGGACGTTTCCGGCGAAGGCGTTCAGCAGGCGCTCCTGAAAATTCTCGAAGGAACCACCTGCGCAGTTCCCCCTCAGGGCGGACGCAAACATCCGCAGCAGGAATACATTCAGGTCAACACCACCAATGTTCTTTTCGTGTGCGGCGGCGCTTTTGAAGGGCTGGAACAGGTTGTCGAGAAACGCATCGGCAAAAAATCCATGGGGTTCGGCGCTGAAATTAAAAACAATGAGAAGAAAAAGCCCCAGGACATTTTGAAACACCTTCAGCCGGAAGATTTGATCGCTTTCGGTTTGATTCCGGAACTCGTGGGCCGGCTCCCCATCATCGCCATCCTCGAAGATCTCGACGGAAAAGCGCTGGTCAACATTTTGACGGGCCCCAAGAACGCTCTCACGAAACAATATCAAAAAATGTTCGCGATCGAAGGCGTTGAACTGACATTCACCGACGACGCCCTTGCGGAAGTGGCGCACCAGGCTTTGTCCCGCGGTTCCGGAGCCAGAGGGCTCCGCGCCATCATCGAAGAAATTTTAATCGACGTTATGTATGACCTTCCCGAAGACAAAACTTTGAGGAAGTGCATCGTGGATATGAATGTCGTGCAGAAGAAAAAATCTCCCATACTCATACACGAAAACGAACTGAAAGAAAGTGCCTGACGCCGCCAAAACAATTCTCGAGACCATCCCTGAGGAATTGCCCCTTCTCCCGATCCGGGACATAGTGGTTTTTCCCTCCATGGCTCTGCCCCTGTCCGTGGGCCGGGAACGGAGCATCCGCGCTCTCGAAGCTTCCATGGCCTCGCATCACTATATTTTCCTCGTCACCCAAAAGCGCGTCCAGGTGGACGACCCTCAGGCGGCCGATCTTTATATGACCGGGACCGTCTGCGAACTTTTGCAGATGGTGAAGATGCCGGATGGGACCATGAAGATCCTGGTCGAAGGTATCCAGAGGGCCGCGCTTAAAAACTATACGCATCTCCTCGAAAAAAATTATGTCCAGGCGGCGATCGAAGTCATTCCCGAAGACACGGCAAAAGATGTGGAAGTGGAAGCGTATATGCGCCAGTCCATTCAGCTTTTTGACCAATATGTGAAGCTGAACGGCCGCATCCCCCTTGAAGTCCTGAATTCTCTTCCTCTGATTTCTGAGCCGGGAAAGCTGGCGGACACTTTGGCCGGGCACCTCGTTTTGAAAACCCCCGACAAACAGAAACTTCTCGAGACTGCCAGCCCCATCGCCCGGTTTGAGCGCATCGTGGAGATTTTGAGCGGTGAAATTGAGATTCTAAATGTGGAACGGCGCATTCAGTCCAGAGTCCGCACGCAGATTGAGAAGAGCCAGAAGGAATATTATCTGACGGAACAGATGAAGGCGATTCAGAAAGAACTCCGCCAGAAAGACGATTTCGCCAAAGAGATTGCTGAGCTTAAAATAAAGATCAGAGAAGCAAAAATGACGCCCGAAGCGACGGAAGCGGCGGAAAAAGAATGCGCCCGTCTTGAAAAAATGATGCCCTATTCTCCCGAGGCCACCGTGGTCCGCACTTATCTGGATTGGATGGTGGCTCTCCCCTGGACGAACCGCACGAAAGACAATCTGGAAATCAAAGACGCGGAAAAAATTTTGAACGACGAGCACTTTGGACTTGAGAAAGCGAAAGAGCGCATATTGGAATATCTTTCCGTCTTAAAACTCGTAAAGAAAATCAAAGGGCCCATCATCTGTTTCGTGGGGCCGCCGGGGGTGGGCAAAACGTCTCTGGCTCGCTCAGTGGCCAATGCCCTGGGCAGAAATTTTGTGCGCATATCGCTGGGCGGCGTCCGTGACGAAGCGGAAATCCGCGGTCACAGGCGGACCTATATTGGTTCATTGCCAGGCCGCATCATCCAGTCCATGCGGAAATCCAAATCCAAGAATCCCGTTTTTCTGCTCGACGAAATCGACAAGATGGGGTCTGACTGGAGAGGGGACCCCACCGCGGCGCTCCTTGAGGTCCTGGACCCGGAACAAAACCATAATTTCGGGGACCATTATTTGGATGTGGGCTTTGACCTTTCCGAAGTCCTTTTTATCACGACCGCCAACACGCTTTATACGATTCCCCCCACGCTCCAGGACCGTCTCGAAATCATCCGTTTTGCGGGATACACCGAAACGGAAAAAGTCGGGATCGCCAAGGGCTTCATCATCCCCAAACAGGTGAAGGAGCACGGGCTTTCTGAAGAACAGTTCAAAATTTCAGACGAGGTCCTGCGCGTCGTGATCCGGGATTACACCCAGGAAGCGGGCGTGAGAAGTCTGGAGAGAAACATCGCCAAAATTTGCCGCAAGGTGTCGCGGGTGATGGCTGAAAATTCTGAAAACAAATTTCCAATTCTGGACGAGAAAACCATCCGCAAATATCTGGGCATTCCTGAATATCACAGGGAAAACAGGGTTCAAAACGATGTCGGCGTCTCCACGGGCCTGGCCTGGACGGAACACGGCGGAGAACTCCTCTCAATCGAAGTCAATTCCATGAAGGGCAAAGGCAAACTGACCCTCACGGGCAAGCTGGGCGGAGTGATGCAGGAGTCGGCTCAGGCGGCCGTGTCCTATGTCCGCTCGATATCCAAAAAACTCTCGGTCAAGAACGGATTTTTTCAGGAAAAAGATTTTCATATTCATGTTCCCGAAGGCGCCGTTCCCAAAGACGGTCCTTCCGCCGGGATCGCCATCGGCACAGCCATGGCGAGTCTCTGTTCGGGCAAACCCGTAAAGAAAGATCTGGCCATGACGGGCGAAATCACGCTCCGCGGCAATGTCTTGCCCATCGGGGGCCTCAAGGAAAAAGTTCTGGCCGCGCACAGGGAAGGCGTCAAAACCGTGCTTTTCCCGGAAGCCAACATAAAAGATTTGGAAGAAATTCCCAAAGAGGTCCTGGACGGTCTGAAAATGATTCCCGTCAAGCACATGGACCAGGTTTTAAAACACGCTCTCAATATTTGAGAGCAAAATAAGGAGAAAAAGTATCATGGATAAACAAATACTCTTAACCCCCGGACCCACGCCCATCCCGCCCGAGACGCTCGCCGAAGAAGGATTGCCGATCATTCATCACCGCACGCGCGAGTTTTCCAAAATTTTTGATGAGATCCGCGAAAATGTGAAATATATCCTCGGAACCCAACGGGAAGTTTATCTCCTCGCGTCTTCCGGAACCGGCGCCATGGAATGCGCTTGCGTGAACATCTGTTCCCCCGGAGACAAGGCCATTGTTCTTGCGGCCGGCGCTTTCGGCGAACGCTTCGTGAAAATTCTCACGGCCTATGGCGTGAACGCCGTTGCGGTCAGATCCGAGTGGGGCTCTGCGGTCGCCCCGAGCGAATTGGAGAAAGCCCTCAAGGAAAATCCCGATGCGAAAGCGGTTTTTTCGACTCACACGGACACTTCCACCACCATGGCCAGCCCCATCCAGAAATACGGCGAGATCGTCGCAAAAACGAATGCGGTTTTGGTTGTGGATGCGATTTCCGGTCTCGGCGGCCAGGAACTTTATATGGACAAATGGAACTGCGATGTCGTGATTTCGGCGTCGCAGAAAGGACTCATGGCGGCTCCTGGGCTTGCGTTCATCTCCGTCAGCGCGAAAGCCTGGCCCCTGGTTCAGGCGTCCAAGTCACCCAGATTTTATTGGGACCTGAGGATTGCGGAAAAATTCATGGAAAGCGGACAGACGCCTTTCACTCCCGCGATTTCCATCATCCGCTCCACCAATGTCAGCTTGAGGTCCATCCGCAAGAAAGGCATCGAGAAGGTTTATGAGGAAACTCGCGAGCTCGCGAAATATACCCGCGACCTCGGCCTCAAAATGGGCATGAAGATGTTCGCGAAAGACCCTGCTGATGTTCTCACAGGGTTCTGGGTTCCTGAAGGCGTGGACAGCGAGAAGCTCATTGAAAAGATCGTCGACAAATATAACATCTCCATCGCAGGCGGACAGGAAAAACTCAAGGGCAAAATCGTCCGCGTGGCGCACATGGGTTATATCTTAAAGTCCGACATCGACAAGGGAATGAAGGCCCTGGCTGAAACTTTAAACGAAATGAAAGTTCCAGCCGGCAGATAAATATGGCTAAAATCATCGTCGCCGATGAAATAGACGCGGAAGGTCTGGAACCTCTCGCAGGAAGAAACGGGTTCAATCTCGTTCACGTCAAGGACCAGGCCCAACTGCTCAAAGAGCTTCCCGACGCGGAAGCTCTGTTGGTCCGTTCCAAGACCAAAGTGGACGCGGCACTCCTTGAGTCCGGCAAGAAGCTCAAGTTTGTGGGCCGGGCGGGCGT
>JAKFYJ010000019.1 GCA_021730935.1 Elusimicrobiota bacterium | reverse complement strand
ATTGGGCAAGAGGGACGGGATTGTTGCCGAAGTCAGGAATGTGTCCGTCGTGGAAAAAACTCCGAACCCGATATCCGTAGAAATATAAATTTGATAGGAAGTCGGCGGCGCGAGGGCGTTGTCGTTGGACCCCCAGGTTAAAATCACGGATGTGCTGGAAACGTCGGAAGCCGTGAAGGTTGAAAACACAAGAGGGACGGCAGGCAAGGTGTAGGTTGAGGCGATGATCGTGCGGGAACTGAGAGAGAAGCTGAAATTCAGGGTTTCCAGGGAAATTTGATAGGTCGCGTTCGGGGTCAAATTGGACGCGGTGATCCCGGAGGAAAGCCCCGCGGACGAGGCGGAGATTGTGGCAAAATTGTCGGTCGAGGCTTGAACTCTGAAAATTGTTCCCGATGGATTGCCGGAGGGAGAAGGGAATACGGTCACGCTCGTTGAGAAAATTTGGAACCCAAAATGTCCGGGAGAATTGCCCAGCGTGGCGGTGGAGCCGACCGCGCCGAAGGAAGTGATGTCGCCTCCTCGCCCAAACGCTTTTGCCCTGAAGAAATAGGTTGTGTTCGCGGAAAGGCCCGCTGTGGTCACGGGAACGGCGAAGGTTTCTGATGATGTGACGGAGCCGATGAAGTCAGAGCTGGTCGCGATCTGCACCTGATAGGAAGTCGGAGGCGTCAGGGAGTTGACATTGATCCAGGAGATTGCGATGGAGGAGGCCCAAACATCTCCCTGCGAAAAAATGAAGACGGTCGGCATGGCGGCGAGCGTGATTGTGGACAGGGAGATGAGGGCGGTCTGCGTCGCGGCCCTCAGGCTGGAATCCCAGGTCCCGGCCTGGAAGGTATAGGTCGTGTTTCCGGACAGTCGGGAAAGGGTCAGGGCGGTGGTCGGCGTGAAAGTGGAGATCACGGCGACGGAAGAATTGAACGCCGCGTATACGCCCTGGATTCCGGTGGATATGGCAATGCCTGTTCCGGAAGAATTTCCGTTGTTGTTCAAGACCACAACCGCGCTTGTGTCAAAAAGCTGGAACGAGTTGACGGTGGGAACAGCCGCAAGCGTGAGGGTGGATGCGACCAGGGTTGCCGAGCTGGGCGTGATGTTGAAGGCGCGCGCCAATAAAATATAAAAGGTGTTCGGCATGAGGTTGTTTAAGGTGAGAGCCGTGACCCCCACGTCCGCCGCTCCCGCCGAAGAATTGTCCGCGGTGAAATTCCCCGTGCTGATCGCGAAGTTCGTGCCGACGGGATTGCCGTTTCGGGAAAGCATCACGGTTGCGGAAGTTGAATAAATGCTGAACCCCATCACAATGGGGGACTCAAATCCCGTGAGCGTCGAGACGACGGCGCTGTATGCGGTGACATCGCCGCTTCGTCCGAAAGCGCGGACGCGGAAATAATAAGTCGTGTTCACCGCAAGGCCCGCGGTGCTGGACTGAGTTGCGAAAGTGGTTGAAGACGTCATGGTCCCGACGAATCCGTTCCACGTGGAGATCTGAACCTGATAGGACGTCGGCGGCGTCAGGGCCGGGTTCCCGTTGTTCTGCCAGCTGACGGTGATTGTGGTCCCGCCGATGCCGATGACGGAAATCGGGCCCGGAACGAAAGCCAGGGTGCTGGTGGAACTGAGGATCGTTCTCGTGCTCGTGAGGTTGTTGAACGCGGTGGCGAGAGTCGCGATTTGATAAGTCGTGTTGGGTTCCAGGTTCAGGAGAGTCATCGTCGGCACATTCAAGCCGTAATCGTTGAGGCTCGTGCTGGAATAAACCGTATTAAAACTGTTGCTCGTGGCCAGCAGAGTGTATCGTGTTCCGGCGTCATTTCCGTTCTTGGACAAATTCACCGTGATGCTCGTCGTGAAAACCTGGATGGAACTTGCAATGGGGCTTGCCGGCTTTGTATAGGTTGAGATCATCGCGGAATAAGCGCTTGAGGAGGCGCTCGCCCCATAAGCCCTCGCTCTGAAATAATACGAAGTGCTGGGACTCAAGCCCGTATCCGTTGCGGAAAGGATGAAAGTTACAGTCGTTCGTATCACGCCTCCGAAATCAGAGCTGGTGGCGACTTCAATTTGATAACTCGTCGGCGGCGTGAGGTTGTTTCCGTTCCGATTCCAGTTTATGGTTATGGAAGACGCGCTCACTTCACTGCTGGTGAAGACGGTAAAGATGGGAGCCGTGGGAGGAGTCAGGAGCGAAGTAACGAGCGTCCGGGTGCTCCCGCGGAATTCCCAGTTCAAGGATTGCACGGAGATTTGATAGGACGTGTTCGGAAACAGGGGAGAAACGATTAAGGTTGTTGCCGCTCCCTGGGACGACGCCGCGACGGTGGCGAAATTGTCGGATGAGGCCTGAACGTCATAATAAGTCCCGCCGTTCGTGAGGATATCCACGGTGACGCTGGACGCATATGAGGCGAAAGAACTGAACGCCGGCGCCCGCCACAAGGTATAGGCCGAAGTCGATATATAGGACGGGTCGCTTTCCGACGACGCCTTGACCATGAATGTATAGGAGGTGTTGGCTTGCAGACCGTAATAATAGGTGGTTCGGAGGTTGACTTCGGTTGAGCCGCTGGCGACATTGATGGCGAACCCTGGGACTGACGACAAAACCACCTGATAACAGCAGTTTCCGTTGGGGTCGTTCCAGTCCAGCTGGAGAGAGTCAGACTTGAAGTCTGAAAAACGGAGGTTGGTGATCTGCGCCGCAAAAATGTTTGTGGCGGCGGCAAACAACACGCTGAATAGAAGCGCAAAAAGACGGCTTCCTGGCCGGGCTGAAAGAATGGCTGCGTCCCCCTGATTTAATGAATTTTGATTTCAATAATTTTAACATATTCATCCTCAATAAATCCTTAACTTTTTGTAACGAATTTGTAAATTTACTACAATTAACAGGCTTAAAACGCATTTATGGCATATCGAACACATTCCTGCGGGGTTCTCGCCGCTTCCGACACCGGAAAAACCGTCACTCTCTCGGGCTGGGTCCATTCCCGGCGCGATCACGGCGGCGTTTTGTTTATTGATCTCCGCGACCGCGAAGGCATTGTCCAGATCGTCGCCAACCCTGAACTGGGCGAAGTTTATAAAATTGCGGAGACGCTCCGCCTTGAATATGTCATCAAAGTTCAAGGGACGGTCCGCAAGCGTCCCGAAGGGACCGTCAATCCTCATTTGTCCACAGGCGAGATCGAAGTCGCGGCCTCATCCATAGAAATTTTAAACACCTCACAAGTTTTGCCGTTCGAAATATCCCAATTTTCCGAAGCGTCCGAAGAAGTCCGGCTCAATTATCGTTTCCTTGATTTGAGACGGCCGCCGCTTCAGAGAAATTTGATTCTCCGTCATAAAATCGCGGCCAGCGTGCGGGACACCCTCAACAAAGACGGGTTCCTGGAAATCGAAACCCCCATGCTCACGAAATCCACGCCCGAAGGCGCGCGCGATTTTCTGGTGCCTTCGCGCCTCAACCCGGGAAGTTTTTATGCATTGCCTCAGTCGCCCCAGCTTTTCAAACAGATTCTTATGGTCGGCGGCCTCGAAAAATATTATCAGATCGTGCGCTGTTTCCGAGACGAAGATTTGAGGAGCGACCGCCAGCCGGAATTCACTCAGATCGACTTGGAAATGTCATTTGTCGACGAGCAGGACGTCATGAATGTGACGGAACACATCATTGCCGCCGCTTTCAAAGCCGCCATCGGCAAGGATTTAACCTTGCCTTTCCCTCGCATGACTTATAAAGACGCGATGGAAAAATATGGCAGCGACAAGCCGGACTTGCGGTTCGGGCTGGAATTCATTGATTTGAGCGCGGAGCTCGCCAACTGCGGGTTCCAGGTTTTTTCGGGAGCCATCAAAGACAAGGGCGTGGTGAAAGCCATTTGTCTGCCGGGCGGAGCCGCAACGGCGAGAGCGGAAATTGACCGCCTGACCGAATTTGTAAAAAAGATGGGAGCCAAAGGCTTGGCTTGGATCAAGTTCACGGATGCGGGGCCCGAATCCGCCATCACCAAATTTTTCTCCAAAGAAGATCTGGACGCGATTGCCAAAAAGACCGGAGCAAAGTCGGGGGATCTTCTGCTCTTTGGCGCGGGTTCCTGGAAAAGCGTCGTCAACATTTTGGGGTCTCTGCGGCTTGAGCTCGCCAAGCGCAACAACCTTTTGCCCAAGGAACAAGTTTTTAAATTCACATGGGTCGTGGATTTCCCGCTCCTGGAATGGGACGAGAAAGACAAGAGATGGAACGCGATGCATCACCCTTTCACTTCGCCGAACGCCGAAAGTCTCCCGACATTTGAAGCCAATCCCGGGCAAGCCCGCGCGAGGGCCTATGACATCGTGCTGAACGGCACAGAGCTGGGCGGAGGCTCCATCCGTATCCACAGAAAAGATGTTCAGGAAAAAGTTTTCACGGTGCTCGGCATTTCATCGGAAGCGGCCAAGGAAAAATTCGGATTTTTATTGTCGGCTCTGGAGTTCGGCGCTCCTCCGCACGGCGGCATTGCCCTGGGCCTGGACCGCTTCGTGGCCCTGCTTTTGGGCGAAGATTCCATCCGCGACACCATCGCTTTCCCCAAAACGCAAAAAGGCACCGACTTGCTGTCCGGCGCCCCGTCTCCCGTCCCCCAAAAACAGCTCGACGAAATTTACATCAAAACCAACCTCCCCAAAAAACCCGAAACCCCCGCTTAACGCTGTCTGTCCTTTCCTGCACAGGTTGACATAATTCGCTTCCCCTGGAGGTTCTTCCAATTGTTATTCTGTTGATGGTTGACAGAATGTCGTCCACAGGATACAATTGAGGAGGGCGCAAAATGGAGCAGAGG
>JAKFYJ010000044.1 GCA_021730935.1 Elusimicrobiota bacterium | reverse complement strand
TCGCTTGCCAAAGTGCCGGAGACAGATTTTATTCTGTCTCCGGCACTTTGGCAAGCGATGATGTATGGATATTCTCCTTTGTTGTCATCGCTGATAAGACCGCTCAGCATGATTTCGTCCCAGGATGCGGTCTTGAGCCAGTCAAGATGTTTTTGAGGCATGGAATTGAGGATCTCCGGAACGGCAAGAACGCCGCCGAGAGCCGCGAGGATCCAGCCCCCCATGTTGAGGTCTGCGCTCCAGGGCGCGGCGATCCCGATGTGAGCCAGGCCGATGCCGACCGCAATGAGGGCCATGGAAATTCTTGAGAGGATTGTTGTGACGCGCTCAGCCCGGGAAGCTTGCGGCGTCAGATGCGCTTCGTCTGCCGGCGAACGCACATAAAGAACGAAATGTTTAAAATCATCGTGGCCTGGAATCTCAATCTGCGCGTCGATCTTTTGGCTGAAGGGAAGATTGGGGACGCTGAACGGACGGGAAAGGATCAGGTCCCCTGGTTTTGAGTTTCGCGCAAGGGCTCTGTGATAATCCGGATTGCCCTGATCCTGGGCGTTCGTCCCGAATCCCTTGTCGATCAGGAGCGTTTTTTCGGCAGAGGGTTCAAGGCGCGTGTCGAAAAAGTTTTCGGGGGCGACATGGAAGCGGATGTGCCTGTTTATTCTGCTGAATTGGGCTTCAAGTTCCTTCGTTCTCTTGAGGACGCTCATGTATTGTATCGGATCGTGAAGATATCCAAGACTGATGAAATAAACTTCATTCACATTGGGAAAAAAGTTCAACAGATTCACCGCAAACTCGAGGTCGCTTCCTGCGGCCGGATGAACGATTCGGCTGAACTGCGAGCGGTCGATCCCTTCGCGGTCCAGGACATGGGGGAGTTCTCCGGAACTTTGCGGGAATCTGCGCAGATGTTCCGCCAGGGCCAGGGAGAAAATCAGTTTGACGACCTGCGCATTGCTCTCGTTGAATCCATAATTGAACTCATATTTTTTCATTTCCGCGGAGAGCAATTCCCGGGTTGACCCTCTGCCTTCGGTGATCCACTCCGCAAGCATGCGGTCGTTCAGATTTCTGAAATATGTGGACCAGTATAGAGTGAAAGTCTTTTTGGGGTTGGGGAAAAATATTTCTTCTTCCTGGCGACAATAGGCGTGATAATATAGTTTCGAAAGCAGATAGGAAGGGGTGATGACCGTTTGGGGGGCAAACTCGTGATCCGCGATCAGATTTTCATGAGCAGTTCTTTTCTCAGGCGCGATATTATTGATCCGCATTGCGGCATAAACGGCTGTGGGCATGATCTCTCCGAGGTCGGCGTGTTTTCCGAGCATTGTGAAATCCTGCTCATGGAGGGTGAAGGACATGACTTTTGCGTTTTGCTTGTCTGCGGCGCTCAGGGCCAGGTTTGAGGCGATGGTGTTTATGAGCTCTTCGGGAGTCAGCGTTTCCCGGTTCATCGTGCGCGCCAACCGCTTCCTAAGCCGTTCGAGTTTTGGGTCTGTTTCCACGAGCTGGGGAAATTTAGCGATCCGGTGCGGCGTTTCAACGAGGGTGAAATAAAGCGAGGCGCCATAACTTGTCTCCGGTCGGATTTTCAGTCCTCGAAGGTTTTGAAGATGGCCATTTTCATCGGGGGCTTCAAAGAGGTCTCGGCTTCCAAGGAATTGGACCCAGCGGTCTGCTTTTCCTGCAAATATTTTCTGCGCTTCGGCCGCGCCCAAAGCGTCTCCCTGGTCGATGAGGCCTATAAAGTCGCTCCGGGATTCATTTAAAAACCAGGTTCGAGGTTCCGTTTCCCTGAACTGTCCGCAGCCTTTGACGCCCAGCCACATTCCGTCTCTGAGGGGAAAATAGGCCGTGCGGTTGTTGGCGACACCGAACATTGAGAACCTGTCCACGCTTTCACGGTCTGTCACGCCGATCACGATCTTTGCGCCTTCGGCGGCCAACCTGTTTGCCGTTTCAGGGCGTCCGACGGAAAAAACGCTGTGTTCGTTCAGGAGCTCAGTGTTTTTCGGATCCAGGGCATTGAGAGGACCGACGGCATGGTTCGGAAGAGCCATGAGGAACACGGGGCGGAGCGCGGGATCGTCCAGCAGGGCCTGCTTGATTTCGGGCGTATACAGCGGGTTCAGGGATTCAAATCCGGAGAGATGGCGCTCGTGAAGATATTTCTGCCACGCCGCGCGCGATTCACCGTCTTTGCGGAGCGCCGTGCCCAGAATTCCGATGAAGCCGCTGAACAGAGCCAGGAGGGAAAATCCGTTCGCGCGGCCCGCCTGAGGCGCGGAGAGTTTCGCGAGGGGATAGACGATGAAATCGGGTTCGTTTCGCCTCATGATCTGGGATATGCGGATGCTGATTTTCGGCGTCAGGATAAACATGACGCTGTCTTTGGGGTGCATAAAGATGCGGATGCCGGAATCGGCAGAGAGGCCGGACATTTTGCCTGCGGTGAAATCATAACGGAACAAAAGCTCGGTTCCGCTTTTCACGGTGACGGAATCGGCCTGGGAATCGATGTCGAGCGCCTGAAAGAAGTCGACAAGGTCGCGGACGCCCTGGATCGTCCAGGCTTCCTGAGCGTCTTTGCCGGAGCGCTCATCTTTCCAGAGGGCGAGGTTGCTGAAAATTCCAGCCGCCCGGGAACCCTGTTCGTCTGCGGCGACGGGTTTTCCTCCGAGTTTCTGGATTTCAGCGAGGGCCTGATCTTTCGTCATGACGGGCAGGAAGCTGGGGCGGAGGTCGCTCCCGACGAAAGAGGGCGGAACGAATTGCCCCTGAGGGAACGCCCATCCCAATGTGCTGGAACCGAGCACCGCGGCGAGCACATAACCCGCCATGCGCGCCCCGTTGTTCCTTGCGCGCGACCTTTTGAATTTGCGCGTTGTCTGGTTTAGAAAATCTATATAGGGTTTGAGTTGGGTATCAAGCTCCTGCAATCGCTCGTGGAAATTGTCTCTGGTGTCGGGCTTTTGAGATTCTGTCAGGATTAATTGAAATTCACCTTGAATGAAAAACACCTTCGCTTTATTCAGCGGCGTCATGTGAGGGTCGGCAAGATATCGATCACAATCGGCAATTCTTGAGTTCACGATCTGTTTCAGGGTGAGAGTGGGAGATTTTTTGGATGGAGACGGATCGGACGGATATCCCGGAAGCAGGATGGCTCCGAAAGCCGCTCCGGCCCCGAACAGAAACTCAAAATATTCCGGCCAGAAGCGGGACGCGAGGAGGAGGAGGGCTGGGATGATGAGCTTCTTCCAGGGAGAAGAGGACCTGAAGTTAAGTTTTTTTAAAATTTCCTTCTTGAATTTCTCGTGAGACTTCCGCAGATGCAATTTATGTTCGTGATTGAACAAGTTTTGGACGGATTCAAGTTCGGCTCGGAGCTTCGGGTCCAAAGGGACGGAATTCAGTTCTTCGTTGATTCTCTCCCACTGGGTTTCAATTTCGTCATACACTAAGTTGAGATTGTTTTCCAAATGGAAACTCAATTCACCTGGCACATACGTGAGTCCCGCGCCGAGGTCAATGAATTCAATCATGTTTTTGGCGTGTCGAACTTCATTCGGCCATGACCCCTTTGTGTGTTCCTCAATCTTTAGGAGGATTGCCGCGATGCTCCTGGCCGCCGCGACGATCTCTGCGGGCATGACGCTCCAGGTCATAAAATGAAAATGTGATCGGTCATGAACAAAATTATGGTCGTCAACGGCAAAGGGAAGTTTGCCTTCATACGCGAATTTAGAGACGAATTCTCTTTGTGGCACTTCTCCTTCGTTTTGGTGATAATCATAATAGGTGATGGACGGGCGGAGGTTTCTGCGCAGTTTCGCAATGCGGCTGTTGACATAATCCGCGTCCGGCAAGGTGTGGGTCCCATCATCATTCGTTATGAACCCAAATATTGCGGCCCAGTTTGGAAACAATTCAATCCAGTTCATTCCATACGACAGATCGCCCTCAATGACATATTGCAAACCGGGTTCAGCATTTATGAATCGAATGGCCTTCCAGCGGTCCAACGACGATTTGGGGAGGAAAGGCGCGGACATTCCAAGAGCGATGACTGAATATCCAAAAATGAATTGAACATATTCCGGCCAGAGGCGGGACGCGAGGAGGAGGAGGGCTGGGATGATGAGGGGGAGAACGGAGTGTTTGGGAGAAGCCAATCCGGCTCGTTCTGCCACTTGAGCAAGCTGTTCGGCGAATGCTTCGGCGGTCGGCCTGTCGTCGGGATTATAGGCCAGGGCGCCTTTGAGGACATCTCCGATCCCGGCTTGCATGAGAGATTTCGGGATATTCCTAAAGATGGGATCCTTGTCGGTCAGGCCGCGCTGCATTAAACCGATGTTAGGATAATCAAACCCGCTTGCTTTGTCGATGAACGGGATGTATCCAGTGAGCAGTTCGCACAGGACGATTGCGGCGCCGTAAACATCGGATTTGGGGCTGACTTGCGCGGGTCCAATTTGTTCCGGAGACCTATACATTTGTGTCCCGTAATCGGACGTTTCATTTTGCCAGGTTGCGGCGTTAAAATCGATGAGCGTCACGGCATCCCGTTTGCGACGGTTGACGATGATGTTCCCGGGCTTCACATCCCTGTGAACGATGCCTGCGGAGTGAACTTCTGCAAGGGCGGCGGCGACCTGGATCATGACGGTGAGTGCAAACCCCGGATTCACCCGCCTCCCTTTCCTTCTCTCTGCGTCGATGATGTTTCGGAGGCTTTTCCCTGCCGTATAATCATTCACGATCAACTCGCTCGGATGAAGAGTTTCAATGAATCGGGGCAGGCGCGAAGATTTGGGAAGCTCTCTGAGAATTTCAGCTTCATAGATGTTCGCCTGCATGGTGCCATTTGACCGGATCGTCACTCTGGATCCGCCCTTCCTGAGAGCGAGAGCCACAAATCGTTTGTGTTTAACGCTGAGATATCGGATAAATTTGTACGGTTTAAAGTCAGGGACAAAAGCGGCGGCGAAGGCGAAACCGAATTCGGGGCGGCCGGAGAGAAACACATGGGAGGCGATCGCGGCGGCCAACAAGACGGCGAGGGATCGGAACACCGGCGGCTGTTTATGCGAGATTGTTACAATTTCCTCCCTGACGGTGTATGATCGGAAAGCGCGATTGACGCTCAGGTGAACGAACAAAGTGAAAAGGCCGACGAAGATTCCGTGAAATTGCGGGAACGGGTTGAGGGCGGGCGCGAGCAGGCTGAGGAC
>JAKFYJ010000062.1 GCA_021730935.1 Elusimicrobiota bacterium | reverse complement strand
TTGTTTATTGATTTGCCGCTCGGATTTCAACTGTTCCGCGTTTGAGAGCATGACGGCGAAAGCCAGGATCACCAGGATGCCGCCCACATAAAGGAGGATCTGCACGGCAAAGAGGAAATCAGCGCCCAGCAGAACGAAGAGAACTCCCACGAGGGAGAGGGCCGCGGCCAAATATAATGCCGACGAGAACAAACCGCGACGGGTCACCACCATGACGGCGGAATAAATGAGAAGAACGCTCACAAGATAAAAAATCGGAACGGAAACCATCAGGCCGGGGTTTCTCCTCGTGGAATTATGATGCCCTGAGCGGGAGCGGCGGCCTCGTCGCGCGACCACTTGACCTTCATCTGGCTCCGGTCCGTCATGCCCCACTCATATCCATGGGAATGGCGAATGGTCTTGACGGGCTTGGTGGGGCACGCTTCTTCGCAGAGGCGGCAATAGTTGCACTTGCCGAAATCGATTTGATACCAGCTGACTTTCGCGATGCGCTTGTTGGTTGCAGGGTCGATGTAAGGATCCAGCGAAATGCAGGCGGTGGGGCAGGCCTTCACGCAGAGGTTGCAGGCCGTGCAGGTGTCTTTGTCGAAAACGAGGGTGCCGCGGAATCTTTCAGGCGTTTTATATTTTTCATGCGGATATTGCAGAGTGATGGAGGGCTGGAACATCCAGCGGAAAGTGACCATCATGCCTGAGAGGAGAGCTTTGGAAACAGAATAAATATTTTTAAAATAGGCGATCAATTTATTTCATCCTCGCAAGAATATAGATTCCCGTCACCAGAATATTCACGAAGCTCCAGGGGAGCAGAAATTTCCAGCAGAATTCCATGAGGCGGTCCACCCGCATGCGGGGGAAAGTCCAGCGGAACCATAAAAAGAGGAAGACCACGGCGAAACTTTTGATGAGGAACCAGAACCAGGAGGGCAGGATGGGGCCGGAACCTCCGCCGAGGAAGAGAGCCGCTGTCATGCCGGCAGAGAGAAACACAAAGGCGTATTCGGCGAGGAAAAAGAAAGAAAATTTCATGCCGGAATATTCGGTGTGGAACCCGGCCACGAGCTCGGATTCGGCTTCGGCGATGTCAAAGGGCGTGCGGTTGGTTTCGGCAACTGAGCAAATTAAAAAGATGACGAAAGAAACCTGGCCGATAAAAGGATAAAAGATGAACCATTTGGGCAAGAACGGGATGAAGGGAATTTTGCCTGATTGATAAGCCGCGATTTCTGTGAGTTTGAGAGAGCCCACGATCATGAGGATGGGAACAATGGAAAGCACGCGGGGGATTTCATAGGAAACGGATTGGGCGGCGGCTCTGAGACCTCCGAGCAAGGAATATTTGTTTCCGGAACCCCAGCCTGCCATGATGATGCCGAGGACGGCGAGGCCTGAAATCGCGAAAATATAAAGAACGCCGATGTCGAGATCCACCGAGATGACATTGTCGCCGAAAGGGAGAGCGGCATAACACAAAAATGCGGGAACGAACGCGACCACGGGCGCCAGGAAATGGATCCAAGGGGAAGCGTTTTCAGGAACGATGTCCTCTTTAAGGAGAAGTTTGATGGCGTCCGCGATGGTTTGAGCCCAACCGTGCCATCCGCCCGTTTCCATGGGTCCGAGACGGCTCTGCATGTGAGCCGAGATTTTTCGTTCCCACCAGACCATAAACATAACAGAAACGGAAATAAAGCCTATGATGATGGAACACTGAATGATCATGGCGGCGATTTGGGGAATGCATTCTGGAACGGAATGGGCCGCGGCCTGCTCTGTGACGAAGGCCCAAATTTGAGCGATGCGGACATTGAGTTCACCCACCGCCATGGCGATGCCGAGCCCGACGGCGCAGATGATTCCGAGGACGCCTGCCGCGCGCTTCTGGCTCTGGTTCCAAACGGGGAGAATCATTATCTGTCCACCTCGCCCAGCACGATGTCGATGCTTCCGAGCGTGGCAATCACATCGGAAACTTTTTGGCCGATGAGGATTTCCTGAAGCATGGTGAGGTTTATGAAAGAAGGGGCGCGGACATGGACGCGATAGGGCTTGTCGTTGGCGTCAGAAATCGTATAAATTCCAAGGGATCCACGGGGCGCTTCGATCTGCGCATAGGCCTCTCCAACGGGCGGGCGCAGAATGCGGGGGATCTTGGCGTTACATTCGCCTTCGGGCAGGCCGTCCAGAGCTTGCCGGACAATTTTCACGGACTCTTTCATTTCCTGAACGCGCACGAAATATCTGTCCAGGCAATCGCCGTTTTTGCCCACGGGGACATCGAACTTGAATTTTTCATAAGAGCAATAAGGCTCGTCTTTTCTCAAGTCAAAATTGACGCCGGAACCGCGGAGGTTGGGGCCTGTCACACCATAAGCGATGGCCTGCTCTTTGGTGAGGATGCCCACATTTCTCGTGCGGTCCTGGAATATGGGGTTTCCGGAAAGCAGGGTGTCATATTCAGGGAAGCGAGCGTCCATCCATTCCAGGAAAGAGCGGCACTTGGCCACCCAGTCTGCGGGCAAATCGGCCATGACGCCGCCGATGCGGATATAGTTGTATGTCATTCGGGCGCCGCTGACCTCTTCAAAGAGGTCCAGAATCTTTTCGCGTTCGCGGAAGGCATATAAAAATGGGGTATAGGCGCCGATGTCGATGCCGTAAGTTCCGAAAAAGACCAAGTGAGAGGCGATGCGGTTCAGTTCCACCATGATGACGCGGAGAAAATCAGCGCGCGCGGGGGGCTGAATCTGCAGGAGTTTCTCGACGGCCAGGCACCAGACCAGGTTGTTGGACATGGCGGACAAATAATCCCAGCGGTCTGAGATGACGAGCATCTGGGGATAAGTCCTGTTTTCGGCGAGTTTTTCGGTGCCGCGGTGCAGATATCCCACTTCGGGCTCTGCGGCAGTGATGACTTCGCCGTCCAGCTTCAAAATCACGCGCAGCACGCCGTGAGTGGAGGGGTGTTGAGGCCCGAGGTTGAGGATCATCTCCTCGCCCTGAAAATCTTTGCCTGGAATTCTTATAACTTCAGTCGTCATATCTGTCCGGGATGTGCTGGAAATCTTTCTTCATGGGCCAACCGGCAAAGCCTTCCCACATCAAAATGCGCTTCATGTTGGGATGACCTTCGAACTTGATGCCGTACATGTCATAAACTTCCCGCTCCTGCCAGTCCGCCGTCTTCCAAAGAGGCGTGATGGAGGGAACAGACCCGTTCTCGCGGGGCACGGAAACTTTGATGAATATTTTGTGGCGGTGTTTGAACGACATGAAATGATAGATCACGTCCATCTTGGGTTCGGGCTTGAGATAATCCGCGGCGGTCAGCATGATCAAATAATCAAAATCGAGTTTGGGGTCGGACTTCATGATTTCAGCGAGGGTATATAATTTTGCGGCGGGGCAATCGATGAACAAAAACGGGTCGCGATAGGGTTTGCCTTCGTGAGCGGGAGCGCCCTCTTTGAGCACGGGCGCGGGAATTTCCACAACATCGGAAACCTGCGATTTTAAATAAGAAAGAAGTTCTGAATTGTTCATCTCACTCTCGATAAAGGGGGAATGACCGGCTTCGTTGCGATCGACATTTTCTCGATCTTTTTCATGAGTTCCATCATGCCGAATTGCAGAGCTTCCGGGCGGGGCGGGCAACCTGGAATATAGATATCCACAGGGATGATTTTGTCGACGCCTTTGCAGACGGAATAAGAATCATAATAAGGACCGCCTTTGTTGGCGCAGGCGCCCATGGAAATGACCCAGCGGGGTTCGGGCATTTGGTGATAGAGCCGTTCGATCATGGGGGCCATCTTTTTGACGACGGTTCCGGCGATGATCATTAAATCAGATTGGCGGGGCGTGGGGCGGGGGATGACTCCGAAACGGTCAAAATCATAACGGGAAGCATAAGACCCCATCATCTCGATGGCGCAGCAGGCAAGACCGAAAGTCATGGGCCAGATGGCGGATTTGCGGGCCCAGTTTACGAAATAGTCCACGGAGGAAATGACCACTTTTCCGCCCGGCATATTCAAAGCGACTCCCGGCAACCTGTCCAAAACGCTCTTTTGCATGTTTAAATTACTCCCATTTGAGTCCGCCCTTGCCCCAGGCATAGATAAGACCGACAAAAAGAATTCCGATAAATGTCACCATCTCCACAAAACCCGCCATACCGAGGGATTTATACACCACGGCCCAGGGATAAATGAACAGAGTTTCCACATCGAAAAGAACAAAGAGCAATGCGAACAAATAAAACCGGACATTGAAAGCCACCCAGGGGGACCCGATGGATTCAGGGCCGCACTCATAGGTGGTGCGGAAAATGGGGTCACTGCCGCGGGTTCTCACCAGGAACGCCAGGAACAACGAGAAGAAGGCGAAGAAGAGCCCGAAGGCCAAAAATACGCCGACCTGACCGAATTGTTTTAAAAATTCGGCTGTCTCGGGACTGGATATTTTATAGAGGCAACACATGTTTAAATCGTTTTCACTTTTTACAGCGATATAATACGGCCATGCCTGCTGTCAGGGATCGATAAGACACTTCCCTGAACCCGGATTGTCTAAGAATCTGACAGAATTCTTCGGGTGACCAAAATTGTTCGATCGTTTCTTTTAAATAGGCCCCGGACCAACGCTGACCGAAAAGCGATCTTCCAACGATGGGGAGAGCCAGATTTAAATAAACTTTGTGCGGAAATTTCAGCCAAAAGGCCTTGGGCACGGTCATTTCCAAAAGAAACGCTTCGTGGCCGGGCTTGAGGACCCTCAGAAATTCAGAGAGGACCTCCGGCATAATTTTGCGCACATTTCTCAGAACGAAAGCGCTCATGATGGCGCTCACGGATTCATTGGAGAGGGGAAGATTTTCGCAGGAGCATTGAATGAATGATGCCTGTCCGTTTATTTTTCTCTCTGCCGCTTCCATCATGGGGAGGGAAAGGTCCGCGCCCACGAATTGCCGCTCTGCCGATGAATTTTTACTGATGCAATCAAAGATCAAATCGCCTGTCCCGCAGCCTGCGTCTAAAACGATGCCTTTGGGACAAACTTTGAGGAGCTCTTGAATGAGTTTCCTCCGCCAGAACTTGTCGAGGCCGAGGGAAGCGATCGCATTGAATCGATCATATCCCGACGCCAGGCCGTCAAAAAGTTTCTGGACTTTCAGGGGTTCCGGAGAGGTTGGCTCCGGAACTGAAAAATTAAAGGTCTTCCTGGCCGAGAGTCTTTTTGGATCCGTCGGTTTTGACTTTTTCAATGGACTGTTTCACGATGCCTTCGACTTTCGCGGAAAGCCCGGTGATATAATCCATGCCCGTGCGGAATCCGGCTTCTTTGACGACTTTTTTAACCTTGCTCACGACGACGTATGTATCGGCCATGCGCTTCACCCCTTTTGAATGATATGACGAATTGATGACAAGTTCGTTACGAAGCTGAAT
>JAKFYJ010000081.1 GCA_021730935.1 Elusimicrobiota bacterium | reverse complement strand
GCTCGGTGCAAAATTCCCGGAGATAAGGCCCCCACTCGCTCAGCTGGAGTGAAGTGAAAGCGGGAAAATATTCTTTCATGGCCTGGATCAGCCTCTGGAATTGCGCGAACCTCGTGAAAATATAAAAATTCGTGACGGAGAAAGCGGCGAGAAAAACGGCAGAGGCGGTCCAAAAGAAACGGCTTGCTGATATTTTTTTCAAATTCCACTTCAGGCGTATCGCTTCCGCGAAAAACAAAATGGATCCTGCGGCCAGGTTCGTGATCACGGTGCCGGCAGAGAGGCCCAGGCAAAGGGCGGAAGCATAAAAAAACTTCGCGGCATTTTTATCGTCGGGGTTCCGAAGATAGGCTCCGCACAAAACCATTCCGGACCCCAGCCAAAACATGCCGAAAGTGTGGGCTTTCGTCAGGTGAGTGATGGGAACGAGCAGGGGAAAGGAAGCGAAGAAAAGAACGGAGAGCGCGGCCTCGAGAGGCCCATAAAATTTAATGATAAACACAAAGAGAACGGCGAGCGTTGCAAGGACGGAGAGCCCCCCCAGGGCGCGGATGAAAATATACATGCTGCGGGTCTCTTCGGGATGATAAAAATAATATTCCGCGTTCGAGGTTAAACTGATCTTCCCCGCGATTTTGGCGATGAGGAGGGAGGCGGCCGCGCTGTAATAATAAAACCCGCCGTAATAGGCCTGGAGTCCCGGAGCGAACTGCATTTTTTTGGGGTTGATGCCGCTGAGCGCGGAGAGGGTGTATTGTTCGTCGGAGACATTGACGCCGACCAGATAATTGCGCATGCGGTCCAGGACCATGTCCTGCGGGATGGGCTCAAAGAGAGGGGTTTCCCAGCGCCGGTTCAGCTGATCATAGCTTTTCCTGAAATCGCTTTTATCGTCCAGGAGCTGGTTCACCATGCCGTAATATTTGTTGCGCTGTTCCACCATCACGGGAACCCATTTCTGCATGTTTTCGCGCGTTCCCATCACCTGCAGGGTGCGGACTTCGCCGGGCAACCCCCAATCGAGAAAAGTGAAATGAGTGAAGATGGAGAAGGCCAGAGCGCCGAGAAAGACGGTTCCGGCGGCGACTCTTGCGTTCATGGTTTGCGGGCTGTGATCCAGTGGCAGAGCTTGGGCATGCCCCAGCCGGTCACGCGGTCCAGGGACGGGCCGAAGCCGAGGTTGAGAACCTGAGGCGGCAAAAATCCGAATTTTTCGACGAGGATGTCCTTAAATCCCGTTTCTTTTAAAACTTTCGAAATCCGGTCCCGGTCGCACATCCAATAATATTCGCCGCTGAATGTGATGCCGGGATAAAACAACGGCGCGATGTAATAAAGAGGGTTATAAGGGTTGGGCTCGATGAACCCCATCCTGCCGCCGGGTTTAAGGAGCTGACTGATTTTTTTAAAAAGCGGCGCGTGGTCTTTGAAATGGTGCAGAACGAAAAAGCCCGTGACATAATCAAACTGGCCTTCCATTTTAAAAAGATCGTCGCTGACGAGAGCGGCGCGGTGATGGGGCTTGAGATGCTTTTTGAAAACTTCGATCAGCTCGGCGGAAAAGTCCACGCAGGTCATGTCGAGGCCTGCGTCCAGAAGAGGAATTGAAAAGCGCCCGGCGCCGCAGCCGAACTCCAGGATGGAGTCGCCGGGTTTTAAATCAAGTTTGTCCTTGAGGGTGTTGGAGATTTTCCGGGTATAAAAATTGTCCTGCGGGAGGAGATAGGCGTGATGCTTGCCGAAATAATCAGCGTCGTTGCAGATCACCGGTCGAACCCGATTTTATCTTTCACCAGATAGAGCGGGCGGTTCTTCACTTCATCGAAGATGCGGGAAATATATTCCCCGAGCACGCCGATGAACACGAGCTGAACGCCGCCGAAGAATGTGACCGTGATCATGAGGGAGGCCCATCCGCTTTCGGGAACGATGTTCGTGAAAATCCGAAGAAGCACGACAAGGAAGATGAGGATCAGAGACAGGCCGCAGGCGACAAACCCAAGGACGGTGGCGATGCGGATGGGCACCGTGGAGAAAGCAAAAAGCCCGTCGGTGGCCATGCGGAGGAGGCGGAAAAAAGTTTGGCGGGGGTCCCCGTGATATCTCGCGTCGCGTTCAAAGGAGATGCCGATCTGTTTGAAGCCCACCCAGGCGCGGATGCCGCTGATCAAACGGTTCTTTTCGGGCAAAGATTTGAAAACGTCCACCACGCGTCTGCTCATGACGGAAAATGAGCCCGCATCCAAAGGCATCTCGACGGAAGCGGCGGCTCGCAGGATCCTATAAAAAGCGGCGAACAGAAACCGCTTGAAAATCCCTTCTTTCCTTTTGGATTTTATCGTATAGACAACGTCATATCCTTCTTTCCACTTGGCGATCATGTCGGGGATGAGTTCCGGAGGGTCCTGCAAATCTCCGTCCATGGGGATGACGGCGTCGCCGGAAGCGTGGTCCAGGCCCGCGCTGTAAGCTGTTTGAAGTCCGAAGTTCCTGGAGAGGCTGATGATTTTCACGGACGAGTTCTTGTCGGCGAGAGCGCGCATTGATTCGAGGGAACGGTCTTTGCTTCCGTCATCGACGAAGATGATTTCGTAGGGTTCCCCGATTTTCGACATCACTCCGTCCAGCCGGCGATAAAGTTCCGGGAGAGTGTCCTCTTCGTTGAAGATGGGAACGACGACGGAATATTTATTTGCCATTTTTTTTGCGCGCGACATAGACAACATGCGACAAGGGTTTGCCTTCATGGATGGGGTGGAATTTGACGTCCAGCCCCAAGCCCGTGAGCATCGTCATCATATCTTTTTCTTCTCTAAAATAAAACTTGTCGCCCGGATAAAGGGAATTGTCGATGAAACTGGTCACGGCATATTTCCAGAGCGGCTTTTTGTCGATTTCCTTGACGAGCAACGTGCCGTTGGGGCTGAGGAGCGTGAGGCAATATTTCAAAAGTTTTTCCTGCTCGTCGAAAGAGCGGAGGTGATGGAGGACGTCCAGAAACAGGATCGTGTCGCAGGCCGGGAGTTTCAGCTTCGTGATGTCTTCGTTGATGATTTTGACGTTGGGGACGCCTTTGGAGGCATATTTCACTTTGCGGCTGGAAAGTTCAACGCCGAGGAGGTTGCGTTCGGGGCATTCAAGGGCGAGGAAATTGGACGCGATGCCATATCCGCATCCAAGGTCCAAAATCGTGCCGGACTTGGGAACGAACTCCGCGATCTTCTCCATGTTGGAGTGCCACCAGCGGATGTGAAGGAACGCGTTCACATAGCCGTCTTTCGAATAGAGTTCAAAAAGTTTTTCTTTAGCGTTCATAAAAAAATCATAGCCGAGGATGGGACTCGAACCCACAACCTATCGCTTACGAAGCGATTGCTCTGCCAATTGAGCTACCTCGGCGAAAATCAGCGCCTGTAGATGATACTAAATGGCTCATTTCCTGCGCAAATATAGGATTAGCGGACGATGATGAGTTTGCCTTTTTTCTCGTCTGCGGCGGACTTGATGAAGAAGAGATAGACGCCGCTGGCGACATCGTTTCCGTCGGAAGACCGGGCGTCCCAGGCGTGCTGGCCGTCGCCGTCGGTTTCTTCGAGGGTTTGGATGAGCTCGCCGCTGACTGAGAATATGCGGATGGTGGCCTGGGCGGAGAGGCCTGTGAAGGTGATGGTTGTGTCCCCTTGAGAGGGAACGAAGGGCACGGGGAACGCGTGGGCGTCCGTGAGAGAAGTGTTGGGCGTTCCCATGAGGGCAAAAACGCTGAAGTGAGGGAGGGTCACGGAAACGGTCCTGGCGTCTTTGTCCACGGCGGAAGCGGGGAGGCGGACAAAGCTTTCACTCACTTCGTCCATGTAATAGATGGAAAGGTCTTCGGCTTTGACCTGGGGCGAGAGGCCGTCGACATATCCGTCGTTATCTGCGTCGGGATATGAGAATGTGAGGAGCGTGGGCGCTTTGGGGACGCTCATGCGGGTTCCCCCGCCAGCGGGATAGATGTTGATCTCGAGGATGGCAGAAGGGACAAGATAGGTTGGGACAGATCCGTCGCCGCCGCCGCGTTCAAGGGCGCGGGCAAGTTTTGCGGCGTCAACTTCTCTGGGGCTGGACTGAGGGTTGCTTGCGGCCACGCCATAATCCACATCGAAGGCGCCTGTGTTGAACTGGAGCTGGTGCGCGTTCACGGCAACGGTGTTGGCAAGGGTCACGTCGCAGGCCGTGCGGAAGGTCCAGGTTTTCGACGACGCGATGAGGTTTCCGGCAAGATCCTGAACGCCGGTGGAAATGGAGACCTGATAACCATAGCCCTTCTTGAAAGCAGAAGATGGAGTGAAGGTGACGATGTTGCTGGAGACCGAGATTGTCCCGGACAAACTGTTCCACATGGAGGTCCCGGAATTGTCGCGGATTCCGATCACCTCAATCGTACCGGCAAGTGACACCGCCGTGACGGCTTCGCTGAAGGTGACCCGAACAACCGCGTTCGTCATGGCGGAAACTTCCGTTTCCGACGGAGAAACGGAGACAATGGAGGGAGGGGTCCCGTCGCCCTGGTTGAGGGGCGTGATGCTGGTGACGCTGGAGAATGCCGTCAAGGTCCTGTCAAAATTTCTGGCCTGGAGGCGATAGGAATATGAAGTGTTGCCGATGAGACCTGCATGAGTGTTCGTGCCGTGCGCGATGCTCCACTGAGCGGCGGTTTTCCAGACCTGAGTGGACCCCACGGCCCCGTTGCCCTGGAGCCAGGTTCCCCCCTCGACATATTGGAACGCATATTCCGTGGAGGATGAATTTCCGTCGGAGGGAATGAGGAGATGAACATGATTGCCGAGCGTGGCGTCAAATTCGGCATAGGCCGTGGGCGCGGACGGCGTCATGGCAAGCGTGGTCATGGTGGAGACGGCGCTATAAGCATTCACGATGCCGTCGAAATTGATGGCGCGA
This sequence comes from Elusimicrobiota bacterium, assembly GCA_021730935.1. GTDB lineage: Bacteria > Elusimicrobiota > Elusimicrobia > 2-02-FULL-39-32 > 2-02-FULL-39-32 > 2-01-FULL-60-11. The sequence continues at coordinate 784 of JAKFYJ010000081.1, read as the reverse complement.
AGTTTGAAGGAATAAGTGAGGTTGGGCGAGAGGCCGAGGACGGTGACGGTTCCGCCGTTCCATTGGGCTTTGGTCTGGAACGCTTCGGAGGCGGAAACAGAAGAGTCGGGCTGGACATAGAATGTGTTCGAGAAAGAGTTGCTTGAGATGGCGATGGACAATCTCGTGAGAGCGGGGTTTGAGCCGATGTTGAAGGAAACATTCATGGATCCGGTTGTCGGAGATCTGAGCGCGGGAGCAGAAAGCGTTGTGGGGAGAGTGACGGTGGCGCCCATATAAGTGTAAGGCGAGTCGATGCCGTCCTGATTGACGGATTTGATCCTCACAAAGTATGTGGTGTTGGAAGTCAATCCGAAGAATCCGAACTGGGATGTTCCGTTCAAGGAGACACTGAGATCCGTCGGGGCGAATGAATTGTTTTTGGCGAGCTGAACCGTATAAAGAGTGACGGCGGGATTATTGTTGGTTCCCCATTGAGTTGTGAGAGAGGTGTTGGAGACGGCCGGATACGGCAAGGGAGCGGGGGCGTTGGCATAGGTATATTTTGCGGCGGCGTTCGAGTTGACAGATTCCGAGGATGAAGTGATGGCCTGGACGACGCGCCCATATTGGGCGTTGGGGTTGAGATTGGTTTCCACCCACCAGGTGGAACCGGGAGCGAGAGGCGAGGAGATGAGGACCGAGACATCGGCGGAGGAAACGATCTGATAATAAGTTTCCAGGGCAGAATTGTCTGCCCAGGTCCAGACGATGGAATTGGTGGTGATGGAAACGGCAGTCAATC
>JAKFYJ010000039.1 GCA_021730935.1 Elusimicrobiota bacterium | reverse complement strand
CTTGGGTCAAGATCATTCATCAGTGAAAGAACGCTCGACAATTCAAGAAAGACTTTTACCGTACGCGGCCCTCAAGAGCGATCCTGGGCTTACCTCAAAGATTGCAAACTTAAAATCCTTCCTGGACGCTAAGGCACAAAGGCTTCATCAGGGAGAGATCATCGGCGTCTTGAGAACGGCCGAGCAATCTTCTGTTCAGACTCCGCACAATACTTCTCGGTCCGGCGACAGTCTGCGCTTGTTCTGGGGTCTTGTGACTCGGGGAAACCAACAAATGATGGACGATGCGATACAGGTTGTCGGAAAAGAAGGTTTGTTCAGGGCGCGGTCCGCGCTCTCAAACAAAGACCGTGTCGCTCTCTTTCAATGGGCGACGGGGGAGAACCTTCCATTGTCTCTGTCAGGCCTCTTAGAAAATGAGGTCAGTTTGATTGAACAGAAGGTTATTCAAGAAGCGCAACGCAGATATGGAACTTTGGAAGTGGTCTGGGATCTTTTTGATCAAGTGTCCGGCGGACCACGAGGAAAGGTGATTAATGACGGCAATAAAAATTGTGACATGAAGTTTGGAGGGGCGGACCTGGCGGAAATGCTGATCGAGTCTCGGGACGTGGGGTGCTGTTACTTTTACGGCGGTGCCCGCGCAGCTAACTTTCTTCCTTGGTTTGTTAACCCTGACGCATTCTTCATCTACATCGTTCCGGTCCGGAACACAGTTAAACAGTGCCGTCCGATCGGGGTGGTGATGTGCTTGATGGTGGACCATGGACAAACGATGGTTGTGGACAGCGTTGAAGGTAAATTCAAATCGCTTCAACAGTTCCCGGACTGGGAAAGACATATTCTCGATACCGTTGTCCGCGCGGCTCAAAGGCTGAACGTTTCCAAAGTTCTGTTCAATGAGTCCGTCGGTAACGCGGTTCCTAGAGCCTTTATCAAATGGTGCCAGGACAACAAGATTGGACATGTTAAGTCGTATCAAGGGGAATGGAGTTCAGATGTGAAAGATCTGGACTATGAGTGGCGAGCGTATGATCATGAAAATGGCAAATTCAAATGTGAACGAAGCAGGATTGTTATGGTTCCAAGACCTGGTCCAGCATCATTCACAGCTCTTGAAAATGTGTCCATAAAAGCAGCTCAGGGTCAGCCTCATGATGACAATCATACTGAGCCCTGTTTGGATCGCGCTATGCGTGGAGAGCGTCATGTCGTCAACACCGTTACCCCAATGACTTAGGAGGATTAGAATGACTCAGGAAAAAGTTCAGGAAAACGAAAGTGTGATCAAGGTCGCGGGTTCAGCTGTCTCATCGCCGAGTCCGGAACCAAAATCAGTCGATGAAGGCGCGTCTCGTGCGGAGGGCCCTAAAGTTCCTCTTCAGGATGTTTCTGCAATCGCTGAGGGTTCTGTTAAGCCTACAATGGAATCATCCATAGAGAAACCGTCTGAACAAGATAAAACTGCCAAAAACATTCATGATCTGGCGCATGGCAAGGAATCTCACCCATTAACGGTCGGCATTCTGGTCCATCATAACGGAGTTTCTGCCCTGGTATCGATCGGGACAGGGGACCCTGAAGATGCGCAGATTGGCCCGGTTCCGGCCAAAGTTGGTGAACTCCAATCTCTCATTGAGAGTTTGATCGCTGTGTACCCGGCAAAAAACGCTCAATACCGAGAGGCATTGGATGAACAAAGAGCATTGAAACAGACTGAGATGGACAGCAAAAAAGAAGCTGAGAAAATTGAAAAGGAAACGGCATCCTCGAAAAGCGGGGAACGGAGCAGGCAAGGTAAACGCAAGACAGCCATTGCTCAACCTACAACCCCTGCGACACCTGCATCGAATGACAGTAATATGTCTGGGAATGAAAGTCCGGTAACATTCTCGGACTCAAACTCAGAGACGAAAAATACAGCCCGGAAACCGGTGGAACAGACAGCGTTTGCGTTTTAAATAGGTAAAGGAGAATCAGATGAGCGACACCCCTGTATCGGAAACAAAGACGAACAAAATACGAAAAATTAAATATGACGGCCGTGAGTTTCCTGACCCGGGCGCTGAGTTTAGCAACGAAGATATTTTGTCCAACCTGAAGAGCGTGTTCCCGGAACTGGCTAACGCCAGGATCAGCGTTACGGACCAGTCGGACGGGACCCATGAAGTCCTCTTTGAAAAAGTCGCAGGCACTAAAGGATGAGCGGGCGTTCAAGAAACCTCCTTGTCCATCAAGAAAAGAGAACCGCGGCCCCCGGAGGATATACCCTTCGGGCGGTCCGCGGATTGGAACGGCTCCCGAGGCAAAATCCTCATTTGGTTTTTCTGGACCAACTGATGATGAACCGGGTCGATTGGGATTCCGTTGCTGACAGAGACGCGGAAATCCGCGGTCTCACCTCATACTTGAACGAGCGTATCCGTTCTGTAGATCAACTTGTAAGGAGGCTTGAATGGTTAGAACCGAAACCGGCCCAGGAACCGCCCACGGGCTTTTGACGGCATCTTTTCTTCAACAGGCGGCGCTTTGGAAAAGCGGGCGCCTGAAATATTCCGTCGTCCTCGAATCGTTGAGTGTCCTGGACACTGTCTCCTTCCTGCGTGAAAAGGCGAGAAAGTATTTTCCGCTGGAATTAGGCGCGCTCCAGAAGGCGCTCGCTGATTCCGGTCCATGCGCGTTCATGGACGAATTCGTGAGCTGTATCCATAAACACGGCTTGTTTCCGGTCAATGAATTCCCGTGCGAGGAACTCGATTCCTGGATATTTTCTCATATTCCACTCTGCATGATGGGGTTTGACCCGGAAACCATGGAGGTTGAAGCCTGGGACACGGCCGTGCTGGTGATTCAGGATATGACCGGCGAATATTTTTATTCTGACCAGGCCACTATTTGGGACATCCTTGAGAAAAGAAACATTGAGACAAACTATGCGTCAGGCACATTCAAAAACCTGAATGAAGTTCAGTGGGAACAGGCGGATTTATCCGGTGATTGGAAATTTCTACCTGCCCTTATCAAGCGCGCGACTTACAGCACGGAACACCCTCTCCTGGACTGGACCGAAACTGGGTTTGCAGAATGTTCTGACTGCCCTTCCTGGGAGGAGTTTGACGATTGCGTTGAAGAATGGAAAAAGGCAAAGATCCTTTTAGACCAAACGCAATGTCTCCTCGAATGGATAAGAGCGGACGAAGTTGTGAGGATTCGGCAGATGATCGAAATCATCAAAGGAGCGGCCAATGCTGTTAACCATCCCTAAGACTGAGAACCTGGAAGAAGTAATGCAGAAACACCTTGCGCGGATCGACCTGTTTTCCGAATCCGTCAGGGCGACACTCTATAACCATGAAGGCGCCAGCAGTTTTGAGGTTGACCCTGAGTCCCTCGCCGCGGTGTTCGGCAAAGCTGAGTTCGGGACAGGATTGTTGCCTCCCATGACTGTGTTCTATGAACGTTACGGCCGTTCTGTACGGATGGGCCTCTATTTGCCGGAACTAGTCCGCACCTTAACCGTTCATGCGGGATCAGAAAAGACAGAGACCTTGAGAGTTCCGTGCCCGCACATGATTCTGGTAGGAGAAAACCGGACCTACGGATTATTTGCGCTGGCCGGCCCGCCAACGTCGATGGACCAGCCGATCTATCGCGCTCCGTTCTCCAACGTTTCTGAATCGAACGGAAAAATATGTTTCGGCTCGATCACGCCTCAGTCCGTCTCCGCTGAGAATATTCAGGGGACGGGGGACCTCTTTTTTAAGAGTCTCTTTAACGGCGACCTCTCGAACGGAAAATGTGTCAGTTATCCGGATTCAGTAATTGATCTCTGGAAATCGATTAACGGTAAACGCAAATTCCCTTACAAGGAACTGATCCCGTCCAGTCAATTCTGTATCCGAAATCTTATGCGCTGGAACCAGCATCAACCAAACCATGTTCAAGGAGACCGTTCATGAAGGCTCTTTATGCCAATCTGCTTCATTATCATCTTTACCACAAAGAACCTTTGCCGCCCATAACCAGTATGTCCGGATACGATTATGTGTTGGCATCCAACGGGCTTTTTAAGCGCGGGGAAAATTCCTGGGTGAGCGCTGTATTCCCGATCAAGACCTTTGATCGGCCCTTGCCAGGACTGAGTCCCTTGTCGTCCTCATTTCAGCTGAAAATCCCGCGTATCCCAGCAGAACTGCTCCGGTCCATTTTGAATCAGGCCATTCAATGTTCCGACGCGAGCAGCCACGGGATAGAATCCATGTTTTTCATTAAATCCACGGATACCGCGGACAGCTTGGATTGTGAGGGAAGTTACCAAATTGTGAGGCCGGACAGCGAAGTGGACACTGCGGGGTCCGTCAGTTACAGGATTGATCAGCCTTCCAACATCATCATGGACCTGCACAGCCACCACAACATGAAAGCGTTTTTCTCGCAAACGGATAACGCCGATGAACAGGGGTTCAGGTTTTATGGGGTGTTAGGTCAAATACACACCAAACCTACGCTGGCTCTGAGGCTGGGACTTTACGGGGATTTTCTGCCGATATCGGTGCGCGCTCTGTTTAGCGGCGACCTTTCATTTTTGTCTGGCGACAAAACTTTGTTTTGGGACTCATGTCCCCAGACAATCAATTGAAACAGCTTTTTCAAAGAGAAGGAGGAAGATATGCATAAATTAAAAGGCAAAAATGTGTCCCGTCATCGAAAATCGCTGGTGATTGTCGAGGTGACGGGAGGTGTCGCGTCGGTGACCCAAAAGCCGGATGATGTTGTGGTTCGAATCATGGATTGGGACTGTGAGGGGACAGGGTGGTCGAGGCAGAGATGCCGGAAGAGAAATCCTCACCCTCATTCCTACGAAGAATAATTTCAACTGAAACATTATAGCTGTTTCAGGCAGTTCTAAAATAAAATTGATCGGAGGTGCAGCAGTGGAAGAAATTATGTTTGAGAAAAAATACCGCGTTATTGTGCCTGCGTTTGGACGCTGCCGTATCCTCTTGATCGGTTGCGGCGGAACAGGATCCTTTATCGCGCAGAATCTGGCCCGGTTGGCATACCACATGAAGAGTGAAGGAAAAACCTTTCAGGTGGGGCTGATTGATCCGGACACCGTGACAGAAGAGAATGTCGGACGCCAGAACTTTTGTCCGGCGGACATCGGTAAAAACAAGGCTGAAGTGCTGTGCGCCCGATACAACCTGGCCTATGGGTTAAAGTTCGGGTATTCCAACTCGCTGTTCCAGGCTCAGGCCCCCATAGATTATTCCGATACCTATCGTACGCTTGGTATCATCATCGGGGCAGTCGACACGGCGGCCACCAGAAAATCAATCGACGAGTTCGTTCGCCGTCAGCCGCGCGATTATTGGTGGGTCGACTGCGGGAACGAAGAGTGGAGCGGGCAAGTGCTTGTGGGGAACAAGTGGCTTAAACAGGACCTGGGAGAAGCCTTAAATCCTATGGGTTTGTGCGAGGGGCTTCCGCTGCCTTCTGTTCAGCACCCTGAACTCCTGGACACGAACCGCGACATGAGTTCTTCGCGTCCGTCCTGCGCTGCGAGGTTAAGCGATAACCAGCAGGGACTTTTCGTTAATCAGACGGCGGCGTCCTTTGCGTCCAGTATGCTTTACCAGATGATCGTTAAACAGGAACTGAACCACTACGCGGTATACTTTGACCTCGCGCGGGGGATTTCCCGTTCCATGAGTATTACTGAAAGGAATCTGGCCCAGTATTGCCGCCAACCAAAGGCTAAAGTCACGAAAGGTTTTCCAGCCCTCGTGGCCGCAAACTAAAATGAGGTATCCCCGTACTTTATGATACAAATCCGAACGTGAATCCTGCATTGCGCATTCGGATTTGTTACATAAAATTTACAAAAAGTTTAGGACAATTTTAACTCAAACTCTTATAATA
>JAKFYJ010000090.1 GCA_021730935.1 Elusimicrobiota bacterium | reverse complement strand
GACGCGGCTGTTGCCTCGGTCTATAAAATAAACCGCTCCGGTGGGTTCTGCGTATATGCCGACTGGAGAATCAAGCGATGCAGATTCAGCCGGCCCGTTGTCGCCGGAAAAGCCTTTGACTCCGTTGCCGGAGACCGTTGAGATCCCTCCGGTGCTGTTGATCACGCGCACGCGGTCGTTGCCGGTGTCTGAGATATAGATGTTTCCCGAAGGGTCAACGGCGATGCCCTGGGGATTGGAAACTTTCGCGCCTACGGACGATTCTCCATCGCCCGAGAACCCTGGCGTTCCGATCCCCGTAAGCGTCGTGATGATGCCCTGGCTCACTTTGCAAATCCTGTCGTGCCCCGAATCTGCAATATAAATGTCTCCTGAATCCATGACCGCGACATCTGTGGGATGATTCAGGTGCGCATCCGTGGCGGGATGATTTTCATCCAATATAAATGCCGGATCTCCGGATCCTGCGACGGTCGTGATGGCTCCTCCTGGAGCAATTTTCCGTATTCTATTGTTAAAAGTGTCCGCAATATATACATTCCCTGATTTGTCCTCCGTCACGCTGTTAGGCTTATTTAATTTTGACTGGCTTGGCGGAATATTGTCGAAGTTAAAACCTGCGGTTCCATCCCCGGCAAAAGTCGTGATGCCTTCGGTGCTGTTCACCACGCGGATCCGGTTGTTTTCCGTGTCTGCGATATAAATTTTTTTGGATGAGCCGGAACCCACCAACGCCACGCCTCCGGGCGCATTCAATTTCGCGTTCACCGCAGGCCCTCCGTCGCCGGAAAAGCCTGCAACGCCGGTGCCTGCATAGGTGGAAATGGGGCCGGAATTGTTGAACAAGCGTATCCTGTGATTGGAGGAGTCCACAACATAAAAATTCCCGGCGCCGTCTGAAGCGATTCCCGAGGGGGAACTGAAATTGGAGAGCTCGTGAGATTTTCCGTCGCCATTAAAATAGGAAGTCCTGTTGCCCGCCACGGTTGAAAGTATTCCCGCCTGATTCACTTTTCTGATCACGCCGGTGCTGTCCTCCGCAAAATAGGTGTTGCCGGCATCATCAATCGCGAGCCCTGAACCGGCGATAATGGGATTGGCCGCGGTGCTTCCGTCAACAGTATTCCCAATTGAGAACGGACTTCCCGCCACCAAGGAGATGATGCCGTTTGAGCTGACTTTGCGGACGAGTCCATTATTGTTTTCTACAAAATAGATGTTGTCATATTTGTCCACTCGGATGCGCACGGGGATCGCAAGCTTTGCCTGGGTGGCGATGCCGCCGCCGTCAGAATATCCCTCAATCCCGTTCCCCGCTACTGTGGAGATTCCTCCGGTGCTATTGATGACCCGAACTCGACTGCTAAACGCGTCGGCGACATAAATCTTGCCTGTCGTGGGGCTCACCGCAACTCCAGTCGGAGTCTTGAACTGTGCATTGACCGCAGGGCCTCCGTCTCCGGAAAAGTTTGAAGACCCCAGCGTTCCGGCGATCGTGGCGATCGTTCCCGTGTTGAGGTTCACTTTTCGCACCGTATGGTTCCCGCTATCAGCGAAATAAAGATATCCGCTTGTATCCACAGCGAGCCCTGAAGGCGATTGCAGCCGTGTTTGATTCGCCGGCAGAGTGTCCCCGTCATTCCCCGGCGCGCCCGTTCCGGCGAGGGTCGTAATGATTCCGTTCGTGCTTATCTTTCGAATTTTATATGCGTAGGGGTCCGAGACATAGATATTCCCTGATTTGTCAACAGTTACGCCGTTGGGTTGGGCGAAAGTGGCCTTTGTTGCGGGGCCGTTGTCTCCGGAATCGCTCCGCGCTCCTGTTCCGGCGAAGGTTGTGATGTTTCCCTGAGGATCAACTTTGCAGATCCTATAGTGATAGCTGTCCACAATGTAAATATTGCCGGTGGTCGTGTCGAATTCCACATCCTGCGGCTGATAAAGACTGGCGTTCACCGCTGGGCCGTTGTCATCAGGAAAAAGCACGCCTCCCGCCACGGTTGTAATGTTTCCCGCTGACGCAGAATTGGCTTGAAGGCCCAAAAATAGGCCGAGTAATAAAAAGATGGAAGTGCTGCCGGACTTTCTCATGTGACCATTCCCCCTGAATGATACAATTCGATTGGTTTTGCTTGTGTCCATGTTACCTAATTCCTCCCGGGCCTGTCCTAAACTTTTTGTAAACTTTTTGTAAATTTATTGTTGGAAAATCGGTTTAAATGCGTTTTAATGGTTTATTTGCTTCCGAAATTGGGTTCCACTCGGTCGGGATCGATCAATTTGTATTTGATGGCGAGGCAGACGGCGTGAGATTGGTTTTCGGCGCCGAGTTTTTCATAAATATGGTAAAGATGTTTCTGCACGGTGGCGGGAGTGCTTTTCACTTTCTGGGAAATTTCTTTGACGGCCAGTCCCTGATACGCCGCATATTCCAGAATTTTGAGTTCCGAATCCGTGAGCTGGATCGTTTGGGGGGAGATCAGGCCGCCGCCCTCTTCGTTGGGGATGAAACTGTCGCGGTCGATGGGGATGCCGTATCTGCGCGCCACCTGAATGCGGTCGATGGCGCTGTCATAGGGGCCGGACTTTTTGGTGAGGGCGTTCTCGATGCGTTCCATGAGGAGTTTCATGTGGGCGTCTTTTTTGAAAATGTAATCGCGCACGCCGGCGTCCAGGGCTTTCACGATGTGGGGATGATCTTCCAGCTGGGAGAGGGCGATGATGAAGGTGTGGGGACTGATTTTCCGGATTTCGCGCGCGGCCTGAATGCCGTCCATGCGGGGCATTTGAAGGTCGATCATCATGAGGTCCGGCTGATGTTTCTTGGCGAGTTCCACGGCTTCAACCCCGTCGGAGGCCTGCCCGACCAGCGTCACTTTGTCGCTCAGACAGTCCAGGATGGAATCTGCCATGGCTTCCCGCATGATGAGGTGATCGTCCGCGAGCGCCACGCGCCATTTGGATTTTCCAGATTCTTTTTTTACCATGTCAGGCCCTCGCTTATGCCGGGAATGAGAGAGTCATCGCTGTCCCCTCTCCGAGTTTGCTCAAAACGCTGATTTTTCCGTCGTGGCGTTCCACCACGCGTTTGACGATGCCCATCCCAAGGCCCGTGCCGCCTTCGCGCGTCGTGAAGAAATCATCAAAAAGTTTTTTCTGCACTTCCTCGCTCATGCCTTTGCCGCTGTCTTTGATGGTGAAGGAAACGGACCCGTTTTGAACCGCGGTGGAGATCTCGATTTTTCCTGCTGAACCCGGGCACGCATCGATGGCGTTCGACAATATGTTGGTGAAGGCGCGGCTGACCTCGGCGGGGTCCACCGGACAGGAAGGAACAGTTCCCAGTTTAAGCGAGACATCAACTCCAGGCGGAAAATGCATGCGTTCCAAAATGGATTGAATGAGAGCGTTCATGTCGGTGGGGACTTTCTGCGGCGGGCGGCGGTCTTTTCCGAGAGTGAGCATTTCTTCGATATAGTCCAGTCCCTGCCCCACGGCTTCCTGAATGAACCCGAGATGTTTTTCGGCCACGGCGTCTGAGCCCGTGATGTGTCTGCGGGCCGTCTCAAGACTGCCTCGGATGTTGGTGAGGGGTTTCCTGAGATCGTGGCTGAGTTTCTGGATCATGATCCCGATGGTGGAGGTGCGGACCTGTTTTTCCAAAACCTTTGCCGCGTCCACCACGCCCTGGGCCAGCTGTCCGATCTCGTCGCCGGAATTTACTTTAAGCGATAAATTAAAATTCCTGTTGCGGATGGCTTCCACGGCGTTTTGGATTTCTTCCAGGCGGTCCACCACGACTCGGCGGATGACGATCCAGCATAAAATGACGGCAAGGAACACCGAACCCGCGAAAACATAAAACATTTTGCGCTTCAGGCTGTTGACGGCTTGGAACACGATGTCGGTGGATTGCTCAAAAATCACGGTCCACCCGTCGCTCATGCCGCCCACTTCCCCTTTGGTCCACCACATGGGTTTTCCGTCCCTGAAAAATTCGCCTTCGTCCGCTTTTTGAAACCCGTCCGGCGGAGAAAGAGGTTTTGGGAAAAGGTCTTTCTCGGATGAATGCGCGATCATGGCGGAATTTTTGTCATAGACCAGAATGGTTCCGCCTCCGACATCGAGGGATTTCAGGCTCGCGCTCAGCTCCACGAGATTGATGCGCCCGGCAAGGAATCCGAGCGGATTTTCGGGGTCGCTCCCGACATTGGTGACGAGGACCGTTTCGGGATATCCCGCTGACGAAAATGTGACGGGGCTCAAATAAAATCCGTTCTTGCGGACAGTCTCGCGGACGCGCGGCCAGTCTTTGCCGAACCCGTCCCAGGCGCTGAACGAACGCGCGCTGGAATAAGCCAGGCGAAAATCGCGGGTGAAGAGCGAGAGGCCGGAGAAGAAGGGATAATTGTCGAGGAGGGCCCGGATGGAATTGGATTGGACGGAGCGGTTATAGACGAATTCGGGGTTGTCCTGAGCGACCGTGAGGGCGTTGTGGATGTTTTCCAGATATTGCGAGATGTGGTCGGAGGCGCGCTTGGCGGTCTGGATCTGGATGTCGCCCGAAATTCTCCTGAGGGACGACTGGACCTGCCTGCGGGCGCTCCAGCCCATGAAGGCCAGAGGGACCAATGCGACAGAGAGGAACGGGAGAAAGAATTTATGGAACAGTTTCATAAGATTCCTCAAGGAAAATATAGGCCGCGGGTTCTCCCGAGCCGTTTTCCCTGGACCCCATTTTTCGGGCGCGGAATCTCGATGAAGCGATGCCGAACTGGCTCTCGAGGATGCTCTGAATCTGATGCGCTCTCTGCTCCGCGAGTTTGGGAAATTTTGAGGCCTCTTCCGCCGTCGAGCTTCCAAGGATCACGATTTTTGACGAGGGGTTTGCGGGGGCGATGTCCCGTCCCCAGATCCGCACATATTTCCAGCTCTGGCCCTTGAGCGTGGCTGTGCCGTTTTCAAATAATATCTTCTGACGATGGAGCGATTCGGTCTGAACTTCTTCCTGGACAGGTTGAGGTTTAGGGTTCTTGTGGACCGCGGGCGCCGGAACGGGTTCCTGAACCTGAACGGGGGCGGGAACAGAAACATATTGCTGAGTTTGGGGCTGTTCCTTCTTGATCAAAATGGGATTGCCTTCAACTTCTGAGGATCCGGCGGAATGTTTCATGTGCGCCACGGGCTTGAACGCGCCGTTGAGGGAGGGAGCCGGCGTCCAGAGGACGGACCTCACAAAGCCTTCTCCGTCTCCGGCGATCCGAGCGACTGAACGGCCCTGAGTGTCGAGGATGGAAACGAACCAGGTTTCGGCCTGGCTTGGATCGGTCAGGAAAACGGTGAGCTCAAAAGTGTCTGCGTTTCCGTTTTCGATCTGTTCCGCGGCGAGGATGCTTTCAACAGGTTCCCGCGGTTCCAGGAGTTCTTTCGCTCTGGCGGAGGTCAGAGTCATTTCGCAGGAGAAGGCCTGGGCTTTCTTGTAATTGATGAATATGTTTTTCTGCGGAACGGCCTTGTCTTTGATCAGCGCCTGGGAAAAACGGGCGGATTTCATGAGGAGCGCGTTCATTTCCGGTGCGTCGGAGAAGGGGCCGCAGGAGGTCAGGCGGAGCGCCGGCTGGGGAAAAGTCGCCAGGACATTTTTTACGATTTTTTGCGCTTTGTCGTCCAGAGCTTCATAAGAAGATTTGGTGAATTTTACGATCACTTTCCCGCGCCGATCGATGAGGTCTCCCTGAATTTCATCGAAGGATTTGAGGGCGTTTCTGCGGGCTTCAATCAAGGGGATCAGGTTTTCCCATTTGGGGTTGGCGCCGGCGTTCAAAAGCCAGGGCTCGTCTGTTTCCCGGAGACATTCTTCGATGAATTTCATGAGGCTCCGCCGGTTTCCCTCTTTGTGATAGCTTGCGATGAAGGAGTCGAGGGCTTCGTCGTATTTTTTTTCATAAAAAAGCTTCC
>JAKFYJ010000071.1 GCA_021730935.1 Elusimicrobiota bacterium | reverse complement strand
GACGCCTTCGCCTATCCCAACCCCGCGCACGGCGACCCCAAAATACGACTCGTGATTGGCCTTGCAGACTTGGTGGAGCTGCGAATCTATAACGAGATCGGAGAGAAAGTCCAGGAAGCCACCCTCAGCCAAGTGAGCGTCATCAACAACCAGTATGCTTATGAATACAAGGTGAGCAACTTGCCCAGCGGCGTATATCTTTATACCGCCGCCGCCCAAAAAGACGGAGAAACGATCCGGATCAAAGGCAAGTTCGCGATCATTAAATAACCCTTCCCCCAAAGCACAGAGCCGGGTTTTCGAGGATTTTCCCTCGGGAACCCGGCTTTTTTTGCCCAGAGATTGCCAAAATCGATGTGACTAAACACACATAAATGTTTACAAAAATGTTACAAAAAGTTTAAGACATTGCAAGGTTTGCTATGCGATAATATGACATCGCTATGAGCAATCCAGTTGGGAGGAAACACAAAATGAGTCACAAATCCATCGCAAAATTCATGCTTTTTATATCTGCATTCATCGTCATGCAGACCCCGGCGTTCTGTCAGAACACGGGATTGCCCTTTTTGAATCTCGGCGTCGGAGCCCGCGCGCAAGCCATGGGCGGCGCTCTCATGGCCCAGGCCAATGACGCCTCCGCGACTTATTGGAACCCGGCCCTCCTCTCTCGCCTCGATTCCTCTCAGGCCTTCGCTTATTATTCCAAGTTCGTCTCCGACTTCTCCTATTCCTATTTCTCCTTCGCCCGCCCCTTCGCTTCTCATAAATCCGCCCTCGGCGTTTCTTACGGCAGATTTTCCAAAGGCACCCTCCAAGGCCGTGACGAAAACGGAACCCAAACCCAGGATTTCTCCGCTTCCGACAACTCCGTCTCTCTTTCTTATGGTCACTCCCTCAATGATCAATTCTCTTTAGGCCTCTCCGCCAAATTCATTCAGTCCGGCATCGACACAGCCAAAGCTTCAGGCATGGCTCTCGATTTCTCAGGAGCTTATTCCCTCTCTCCCAAAACAAAACTTGCCGCGGGTGTTTTTAATCTTGGCCCTTCTTTAAAATATGAAAACGAATCTGTCCAGCTCCCAGCCGCCATGGCTCTTGGAGCTTCTCACAAGGTTTCCTTTATAACCCTGACCTCCGACCTGAAATATGGCATGAAAGACCAAAAGACTTCTCTCGCTTTCGGCGGTCAGCTCGACATTTCCAGCTTCGCTTCCGTCCGTTCCGGATACACTTCCCAGTTCGCCAGAAACAAAGTCAGCGGAGGTTCATCAAGCCTCGACGCATTTTCCGGCATGGCCATGGGCCTGGGCTTGAAACTCGCCTCCAGGGCCGCTCTCGATTATGCTTTCCTCCCCATGGGAGAGCTCGGCGGCACTCACCACATCAGCTTTTCCTATAAATTCGGGGGTAAATAACCATGAAGTTTATTCAACACAAAAGAATTTCTGTTCTCTCCACTCTGTGCGCCGCGTTCCTCTTCTGCCAGATCGCGCCCGTTTCCGCGTTCCGCGCGCCTGACAACAACCTCTCCGCCGTGTCTCTGGACCCAAAGCCTGAGCGCCCTCAGTCTGCATCATTTAATAAACATATCGGAGTTCACAAAGCATCCGGAAAGGCGGCCAGGAACGCACAAAATGTTGCGGGAGAACTGCAAAGCTTTTCCCTTCCCGGAAACCCAAAATCCGAAAACGCCATCCTCACGGCCCTTGCGGATTATCTCAGCCAGAACATACAAACCTTCGGCCTCTCAAATTCCAAAGAACTCGCGCTAGAAGGCATCAACCTTGTGCCCGGCTCCAACGGCATATCCGACATGGCTTATGCCCGGTATATTCAAACCGTCGGAGGAGTTGCCGTTGAAGGCAGCGCGCTCAATTTCACGATCACTCTGTCCCCTCGCGAAACCAAAGTGGTGAGCATCGACGCAAACCTTTTTCCGGAACTCCGGAGAATGAATTTCAGGCACGCGGGCAAAGCCAAAGCTGAAGGCTTCGCCAAAAACAGAATTTCATCACTCAAAGGAACAAAGAACCTCAAACATCGGGGCAAGAAAATAAAATTCATAAACCGTCAATGGCGCGCCGTCGATGAGTTCGAAGTGGAAGGCGGGCTCGCGGCGGCTGTTGAAGACAACGGCCAGACCACGCTTTGGGACGAGCGGCTTTATGCCGTTCAGGGAACAGTTCAGGGCCGCGGAGTTTTGATGAACCCGGCTGTCACCGGCAACAATCTGGACACGATGAATCTTGAAGATTTGAAAATTCAGGGTCCTCAGACAAACGCCTTCACTGATTCCGCGGGTAATTTTAATTTAAATGACGTGATTGCCAGTTCATTTCCCGTTTCTCTGAGCGGCAAATGGGCCTCGGTCAAAAATGTGACTGGAAGCAGCATCACAGCCGACGTCCCTGCAAACCCTCAGGGCCCCGTGACCGTTTTGTTCAACCCCGCCGGAAACTCGGAAACCTTCACTTCCCAGGTCAACGCTTATTATCACACAACGAAAGTTCACAACTGGGCCATCTCCAGAGGCGTTGACGGCGCGTTCCTTCCCGGAGTTCTCCCGGTTAACGTCAATCTCAACAACACCTGCAATGCGTATTATGATTATGCGAGCATCAATTTTTTCCTCTCCGGAGGCGGGTGCAGAAATTCGGCATATGACACGGTCGTGTATCATGAATACGGCCACTATATTGACGACAAAATCGGAGGCATCACCGAAGGCGGGCTGAGCGAAGGCTGGGGCGACATCTTTGCGACATATATCACCCAGCAACCCCTGATCGGCGAGGGCTTTTTCATTGCCGGAGGAAACATCCGCACAGCCGACAACAATTATATCTATGTCCCCACAGACGAAGTCCACTCCAAAGGACAGGCCTGGGCCGGATTCGCCTGGGACCTCCGAAAAAACCTGATCGCTTCTCAGGGACAGGCGGCAGGAATCGCGCTTGCGGAAAATCTTGTGATCCCCTCGATCCTGGCGAACGCCACCGACATTCCCAACGCGGTGAAACAAGTCCTCATCCGCGACGATAACGACGGAAACCTTTCCAACGGAACTCCGCATTACGCCGAGATTGCAAGCGCGGCGGCGAAGCACGGCGTCGCATCTCTCATTGACATCACCCCGCCCTCGGCCGCAATCCTGTCTCCCGCCGACGGAGCGTCCGTTTCAGCCGTCACAACCATTTCAGGAACAGCGGCCGATGACCTGAAGATCTCATCCATCAAAATTAAAATCGACTCCGGAGCCTATCAAACCATCGGAGCTCTTTCTCCCTGGACCTACGCGCTGAACACGTTCTTCCTCGCAAACGGCCTGCATACCGTCAGCATTCTCGTGACCGATTCTGCCAACAACAGCGCCCAGACTTTCATACAGATTAATGTTTTCAACGCCGATTCCGGAAACTTCGCCAATTATAATGCCTCCCTCAAAATTCCTGCCTGCAGCCTCCCAGGGTCCATTTGCGATTCCGGACCTCTGCTCGATGGACGAGGAAACATCCTGAATGGAGCGGAATCCAACCAGCCGAACACGATCAACAACACCTGCGCGGACGGAACCTTCGGAACCTATCATCTCGACGAATCTCTGGACAAAATGGTGGTCTACACCGTCGACGGAAGCACATTTGCTCCGGGAAAGACCGTGAGAGTCGAAGCAACCGTTTGGGTCTATGATTCCTTTTCAGACCATCTCGACATTTCTTACGCGAACAACGCCGACGCCCCCGTGTGGAACTTCGTTGCAACCCTCACGCCCCCGACAGCTGGAGCCCAGACGATTCACGCAGATTACGTTCTCCCCGCAGGAGCGACGACGCAAGCCGTCCGCGCCGTGTTCAGATACGGCGGTGCCTCAGGGACCTGCATTCAAAACAGCGGATTTGACGACCATGACGACTTGGCTTTCTATGTCGGAGCATCCAGCGACACAGACGCGCCCACCGTCGCCATCTCGTCCCCCGCACACTCAACAGTCGTTTATTCCTCCTCAGTTACTATTTCAGGAACAGCCTCCGACAATATCGGCATCAGCAAGGTGGAAGTGAGCGTGGACAACGGAAATCTCAGTCCCTTGATCTTAAATGCCCGCGCCTGGTCCTATGTTTTCAATGCCGCCACCCGTCCGGCAGGCGACTATACGATCACGGTGACCGCCACGGATTACAGCGGACTTTCTCAATCCACTTCCGTCGTTATCACTGTTGCAAAAGACATGACACCGCCCTCTGCTCCTTCTTTTGTGTTTGACGGCGCCGGTGCGGACATTTCTGAAACCAGCATTGGAACCAGCCTCAGCGCGAACTGGGGAGCCTCCGCGGATCCCGAAACCGGAATCGCCGGATACAGAGTTGCGATCGGCACCGCTCCCGGAACCAGCAATGTCCTGAATTGGGTGTCCCTCGGAAACTTCCTCTCCTATTCCGCAGGCGGGTTCACCTTGTCCCAGGGGACCACTTATTTCTTCTCCGTCGTCTCCATTAACGGCACGGGACTTCAGTCGTCAACCGCGAGCTCAAACGGAGCCTGGTATAATCCTCCCCCCATTGCGCAGGGCAATGCCGCTTACAGCAACGCTCTCAAAGCTCCGGAATGTTTAGTTTATGGTCCTTTCTGCGACTCCGGAAATCTTCTGCAGAAACGAGGTGCGACGGCGGGCGGAAACGAACTGAATCAGCCCAACACGATCTCAAATTCCTGCTCGGACGGGAACTCCGGAAGTTTCCACACTGATGAATCCCTTGATCGCCTGAGAATTTTCTCGCTGGATGGAAGCACTCTGTCCGCAGGAAAAACAGCGAGAATCGAAGCCACGGTTTGGGTGTTCTCGGGACTCGGCGACAGCTTAAGCCTCTTTTACGCCGACTCCATCAGCACGCTGTCGTGGACCCTTGTCAGTTCAACCATCCCCGCCGTTGCGGGACTGAGAACATTCTCAGCAGACATCACTCTGTCCTCCTCTCCCGTTCAGGCGGTCCGCGGGCTTTTCCAATATGGCAGTTTGCCCGGCTCGTGCGTGCCGGGAGCGTTCAACGACCATGACGACCTGGTTTTTGCAGTCCAGCCCTCCACGCCCCCGTCTGACACCACGCCGCCCGTGATTTCTTCCGTGACTGTCACGAACCTCACACATAACTTTGCAAACATCAACTGGGTCACCAACGAGTTTGCGGATCAGCAGGTGGAATATGGGACGTCGACCGCTTATGGGACTTTTTCCATATATGTTCCAAATCCGGCCCTCGTTCACATCATGCCCTTGAGTCCTTTGATGAGCGACACGACTTATCATTTCCGGATCCGGTCCAGAGATAACGCCGGAAACCTGGCCGTCTCGGGAGATTTCACGCTCAAGACATCCACAGATCCCTTCTCCCCTCAGCCGGACACGCAATATCCCCTGATTGAGTTCACATCTCCCGGCGGCGTCGTCAGCGGAATTATCACAATTTCCGGCACAGCCTCAGACAACGTCGGATTATCCAAAGTGGAAGTGGGCATCGACACCGGCCCGCTCAGCCTGGCCGCAGGGCTCTCCACATGGACTTATATCCTGAACACCTTCACCCTCACGAACGGGAACCACGCCATCATCGCTTATGCCACAGACACCAGCAGCAACCAAAATGCGAGGGCTCAGTTCATCCAGGTCTATAACGACACCGTCCCCCCGCAGATCAACTTCGTAACCGCGTCCACAAACACCGGCCATGACGATTGGGTTCTGGTGAGCTGGCAGACCGATAAGTTTTCCGACGGACAAGTTGAATACGGTTTGACCTCCGCTTACGGCAGTTCAACTTCTCTTAATTCCAATACGAGCCAGTTCCATGCGGAATATATCACGGGCTTAAACACTGGAGCACTTTATCATTATCGCGTCATCTCCAAAGACTCGTTCGGCAACCGGGCGGTTTCCGGAGATTTCACTTTTATAACTCCGGCCCAACCTGACACCACGCCGCCCACGGTCTTCATTCAATCTCCTTCAAGCGGATCAGTCCTTTCCGGGGCCTTCACCCTCTCCGGAACCGCCGCAGATAATGTCGCCGTCGCCAAAGTCGAAATCCGCACCGGCGCCACCACTTATTTCAAAATGAACGGAACCACTTCCTGGTTCCTCATCGGCAACACCGCAGGCGTCCCCAACGGCCCCG
>JAKFYJ010000045.1 GCA_021730935.1 Elusimicrobiota bacterium | reverse complement strand
TGGCGGGCAGGCACGGGGGCCTGCCCCTACAGCATGGGGGGGATTATTATGAATCATGACGATCCCATGGATATGATTTGGCATAATTTGGAACATATTGGTTTCAATATCAGGATAAAATTTTGGCATTTCATCCCAAACGGTTTTAATCATTTTTCCGGCGTCATTCAAAATCATATTATTATCTGTAATATGACCGAACAAACATTCCCGACCTTGCGCGCATATCGTTATAAAATACGCGCCTTTCGAAGAATAATCATAACTCTTTAATCGTACTGATTGCCGGTTTCTCACCCCTCCGTCTCCTCATACTTCTGCTTGAGACTCGCCACCACGCTGGGATCCGCCAGCGTCGTTGTGTCTCCCAAAGCCCTGCCCTCTGCGATGTCGCGCAACAATCTCCTCATAATCTTGCCTGACCTCGTTTTCGGGAGCTCTGCCGTGAAATGAATGTCGTCCGGCCTCGCCAGGGCGCCGATTTTATCGGCCACATGCTTTTTCAGGACGCCGATCATTTCGTTTCCGTCTGTGCCTTTGAAACCTTCCTTGAGAGTCACGAAAGCGGCGATGGCTTGCCCCTTGATGTCGTGGTTTTTGCCGACGACAGCGGCCTCTGCGACCGCATGGTGATCAACCAAAGCGCTTTCCACTTCCATCGTGCTGATGCGGTGGCCCGAGACATTCATGACATCGTCGATGCGGCCCAAAAGCCAGAAAAATCCGTCTTTGTCCTGCTTGGCGCCGTCGCCCGTGAAATATTTTCCCGGAAACTTGTCCCAATATTGTTTTTGATATCGCTCAGGATCATTGAAAATGCCGCGCATCATGGACGGCCAGGGGTGAGTGAGCACCAAATATCCTCCGGACCCTGAGGGAACTTGTTTGCCTTTCTCGTCCAGAATTTCGGCCTTGATGCCGGGCATCGTCCAGGTGGCGGAGCCGGGTTTCATGGGCGTGATGCCAGGGAGGGGGGAAATCAAAATTGAGCCTGTCTCCGTCTGCCACCAGGTGTCAGCCACAGGACAGTTTTTGCGGCCGATGAACTCGTAATACCACATCCACGCTTCAGGATTGATCGGCTCACCCACAGAGCCCAGCAATCGCAAACTCGACAAATCCCTGCGCTTGGGAAACTCTTCGCCCCACTTCATGAAAGTGCGGATCGCGGTCGGCGCCGTATAAAAAATGGTCACGCCATATTTTTCAATAATTCGCCAAAAACGATCTTTCTCGGGATAATCCGGAGTCCCTTCATACATCACCACCGTGGCGCCATTTGAGAGAGGGCCATAAACAATATACGAATGCCCCGTCACCCAGCCGATGTCGGCGGTGCACCAATAAACATCAGAGTCTTTGAGATCAAAAATCCAGCGCGTGGTGAGGTTGGCACCCAGCAGATATCCCGCGGTGGTGTGCACGATGCCCTTGGGCTTGCCTGTGGTGCCGGAAGTATAAAGAGTGAAAAGCATGTCTTCGGAATCCATGGGTTCAGCGGGACATTTTGCGCTTGCGTCCTCCATGAGCCGATGCCACCAAAAATCCCGTCCTTCTTTCAAGGGCACCTGCGTGGGGTCCATGGCGCGGTTCACCACCACCACTTTCTCGACGGTGGGACAATGTTCCAAAGAGGCATCCACATTTTTCTTGAGCTGGATCACAGAGCCCCGCCGGAACCCGCCGCTCGCCGTCACCACCACTTTGGCAGAAGCGTCCTGAATGCGGTCGCGCAAAGCTTCAGAGGAAAACCCGCCGAACACCACGCTGTGGACCGCCCCAATCCGCGCGCAAGACAAAAGAGTGATGGCCAGTTCCGGAACCATGGGCATATAAACAATCACGCGGTCGCCTTTTTTCACGCCCAGGCCCTTCAGCACATTCGCAAACTTGCAGACTTCCGCGTGAAGCTGGTGATAAGTGAGCGTGCGGGAATCTCCCGGCTCGCCTTCCCAGATGATGGCCGCCTTGTTTTGCGTTGGAGTGCCCAAAAACCTGTCGAGACAATTATATGCCGCGTTTATTTTCCCGCCCACAAACCATTTCGCATAGGGCGCTTTCCACTGCAGGACTTTTTTCCAGGGTTTGAACCAGGAAAGATGTTTCGCCTGTTCCGCCCAAAACGCGGGGGGATTCTTGGCGGCCTTTTCGTATATTTTTTTGCTGGTGATGTTGGCTTGTTTGACGAATTTTTTAGGAGGCTGAATCGCTTTCCTGCTTTCCACTTTACCTTCGATGTTGTTCATGGGATCCTCCATAATTAAAAATTATTGTTCGAGCGAGGTCGCCACGGCGACCGAGTCGAGAACCGATCAACCCTTAGGAACAATAATTTCTCCGAATGAATCGGTGCCTCCATTTTCATGCTGATACGCCACGATAGCCGCCGCAATCGCGTCTCGTTCATCTTGATTATGAACTTTTAGAAAATCCTTGGGCTCTATTCTTGTTTGAAGTATTTTAGAGGACCATTTAGCTCTGCTTCTTTGCCCGCGCAGTCCACCCCATCTCGTCCAAGCTGCAGTAGGAAAACATTCGATTGATTTAAATCCATTTTTTTGAAATAAATCGTAAAGCTCACAACCATGTCTAATCCACTCATAATAGGAACTGCCTTTTCTTTCTTGCTCCTTAATACCATCCTCATCCGGAGTAGCCCGTATCCCACAAACTCTACGCATTATATCGCATTCACACTGCCTGGAGCGTTGACCTTTAGGAGCAAAACTCTTAGGGCTATCAACCGCTATTATACGAGGGGGATTATTTTTAAATATTTCTAAAACTTCATTCTTGCTCTTGCCTTCACAATGCTCCAATACTTTAATGTGACGTTGCTCATTGATAATCGCCACATGAAAACCTTTCCTGT
The DNA here is from genome assembly GCA_021730935.1 of Elusimicrobiota bacterium. Taxonomy (GTDB): domain Bacteria; phylum Elusimicrobiota; class Elusimicrobia; order 2-02-FULL-39-32; family 2-02-FULL-39-32; genus 2-01-FULL-60-11. Next base: position 3,720 of record JAKFYJ010000045.1, on the reverse strand, counting down.
ATCCACCCACATCAACACCAGCCCATAATTTAGAAGACATGTTTAGACATTGTATCAAACATGGAAGACTTGAGAGCGCAGAGAACCCTCACCAAGGTTTTGTCCACTCCCCACTGATAAGCTTGCGTTTTTTTACCTGACTCCAACCCATCTTAAATCCGGTTTCCATGTCAGGCCAGTATAATAGGTGTCATTTTCACATTCAATAATGTAGACATGCCATTTCCATTCCATAAATTTTTTATACTGCTTCTCGACTCACTTCGTTCGCTCGAAGAATAAAAACCACATTAATTCCGGTCATCCATCCATATAAACCTTTTCCAGGCGCCACTCGAGCGTCCTTTGGTTCAGGCGGATTTCATACACATTGGCCCCGTCCGTGACGGAGAAAAAGAGCAATGGCGTCTCGCCCTCCCGCGCGCGCCAGGTGTGCTCCACGGTTTTCACCACATGCTTGATCCTGTCCCAGAAAAACCATTTCGGCGTCACATGGGCCCCCTCAAAGACCGCGCCCACCTTGATCTTGGCGTTCACTTCGTTTACGATCATCGGAGATATTTCCTGATCACGCTCACCACTTTGCCCACGATCACCGCGCCGTCTTCTTCCATCGGGCCCACCACCGGGATGGGACGATATTTTTCGTTGGCAGGCACGAGATAAAGCCCGCCGGAAAAATCTCCCGAAGGCCGCAGACGCCGCAGATATTTCACCGTCGCTTCATCGCCGAACCGCGCCACCACAATGTCGCCTTCAGACGCCGTGGACTGAATCCGAACAATCACCAGATCTCCGTCCCAAATGCCCGCGTCCAGCATGCTGTCCCCTTTGACCTTAAGCGCGAAAATTTTCCCTCGGTCCGCAGAAAGACTCCCCACGAGAGAGGCGTCCAAAGTCAGCATGTCTTCGCGCTCTTCCGCCATCGTCGCCACGGGCCCTGCAGGCACAGACCCCAGGACCGGCACCTGGAATATGCTGGAAAGGGGGACTTCTTCCTTGTTCACCAGGTCAATGGCGCGCGACAAGTTTTTGCCGGAGCGGATGACGCCCTTGTCCTCAAGTTTTTTCAGATAATAATCCGCCGTGTTCGGCGACTTGAAGCCCGCTTTCGCCGCCAGCTCGCGCAAAGATGGGGCATACCCGTTCTTGCTGATGAGCCCCGACAAAACATCCAAAATCCGTTTTTCTTTTTTATTTAATTTTTCCATTTGTTTGCCTCCTGTTAGGATATCTGTCCTAATTCTATAGGACTAATGTCCTAATGTCAAGCGGCAAATAAATTTTCCATTGATTATGCTATACTGGAACCCGTCCCGTATGAAGATTCTGATCGTGATGCCTGCTTATAACGCAGAGAAGACGCTGAAGAGCACCGTCGAATCCATCCCCAAAAATCTCGGCGCCGACATCCTCATCGTCGACGACGCCTCCAACGACAACACCGTCGCCCTCACCCGCTCTCTGGGCATCCCCGTGGTCGTCCATCCCAAGAACATGGGTTATGGCGCCAACCAAAAAACCTGTTATGCCGAAGCTTTGAGGCGCGGAGCCGACATCATCGTCATGCTCCACCCGGATTATCAATATGACCCGCGCATGATTCCGGCCTTGACCCTGCCGATTGAGCTTGGAATCTGCGACGTCATGCTCGGCAACCGCATCCGAACCCGCAAGGAAGCCCTCCAAGGCGGCATGCCGGCCTATAAATATGCCGCCAACCGGGCCCTCACGCTCATCGAAAATTTCCTGCTCGGTCAAAACCTGGGAGAATTCCATTCCGGCATGCGCGCCTATCGCCGGTCCACTCTCGAAACCCTTCCCTGGCCGTCAAACTCCGACGATTTCGTTTTCGACCAGGAATTTTTGATCCAGTGCGCTTTCTTCGGAGTCCGCATGGGCGACGTGCCGGTCCCCGCAAGATATTTTCCGGAAGCCTCCTCCATCAATTTCCGCAGAAGCCTGAAATATGGCCTGCAAACTTTAATCTGCCTCGCTCTTTATTTCCTCGCCAAACTCGGAATCCACACCTCTGCGCTCTTCACCCCCCGTGCCGAAAAAGCCTGACCTTTCAGCTCTCAGGCCTCTCGGGATTTTCCTTTTCGTTTTCGGCTGCAAACTCTGGCTGATCCGCGCCTGCGCCTCTCCCTGCCCCTATTGGGACGAGTGGGACGTCGAAGCGCGCGGCCTTTTCAAGCCCTTGATTGAAGGCAATCTCTCGTGGATCAATCTTTTTTCGCCGCACAACGAGCACCGGCTTTTCATGACCCGCCTGCTGAGCCTCCTTTTATTCAAGCTCAACGGCCTTTGGGAACCGAAACTCGCCATGGTCGCGGGCGCGCTCATCCACTCCGCAACGGCCGTTTTGTTTTATTCCTGGTTCCGAAAAGTTTTTGCAGGGAAATTTATCGAGTGGCTCTGGACGGCCCTGATCCTCGCCGTCTTCGCGCTCCCTCTCGCGTTCGAAAATCCTCTCATGGGCCTGCAGACTCAGGTTTATTTCGTGATCCTCTTTTCCGCCCTCTCCGTAAAATGGCTCTCTCAAAATGAACCCTTCGACCTCAAGTGGACCCTGGGCGCGATCTTCTCAATCCTCGCTTATTTTTCCCTCGCTTCCGGAATTTTGGCGGCGGCGGCGGGCCTGGCTGTCATCGCGTCGCGGTCCGTCATCGCCCAAAATTTCAATCGCCGCAGGGCCGGGGGCATTTTTATACTGCTCGCAATTTTCGCCGCGGGTTATTTTTTCACGCCCGTGATGGGCGGAGGAGACGCCTATAAAGCATCTTCCGTCCCGCTGTTCCTCGGCGCTCTCCTCAACATGCTTTCGCCTCCAAGTTTCGCGGACCTCTGGACCTCCGCTCTCGTCTGGCTCCCATTTTTCACCTATCTTTTTTATCTGTTCCTTCAAAAATCAGACCCCTCCCCGGAAGACCGTTTCCTCCTGGGCTGGGGATTCCTCGTTTTATTGCACGCCGCGGCCCTCGCATACGGCAGAGGCAATTCGCTTATTGTGACGGGAAGATATTTTGATTTTTTCCTGCCCGGGCTCCTCGTGAATTTGATCGCGGTCGTGAAACTCCTCAAAGCGGAATTTCCCGTTTCCCATAAAAAAATTTCCATGTTCGCGGCGTTTTGGATCTGGATCATCGTCTGCGGGTTCTGGAACCAAACCCTGCACCAGCTCGCCAACGGCATCAAGACCAAGCGGGAGGAAGGTCAAATGCACGCCGCCAACGTCAAAGCCTATCTTTCGACGGGCGATTTCGCTTATTTAAAAGACAAGCCCGAAGGCCAGATTCCATACGCGTCCAAAAGCGCGGGGGAACTCAGAGAACTTCTGGACGATCCTTCCATCCAAAGTTTTTTGCCCGAAGGCATCCGCCCCGACGGACGAAAAGGCCGGATGATGTTCGCCGCGGAAGCCGTCCTCAAGAACTGGATCGAGTTCACGAGGATGGGCCTCATCCTTCTGCTGTTCCCGTTTTTTTACGGAATTTTCCGATTCAATGAATAAACCCCTCCTGCTATACGACGGAGACTGCAATTTCTGCAGGCGCTGGATTGAGCGCTGGCGAAAAATCACGGGAGACCGGGTGGACTATGCTCCTTCCCAAGAACCCATCACCGCCGTCCAGCTCGTCGAACCTGACGGCAATAAAATCGAAGGGGCGAAGGCCGTGTTCAAATCTCTTGCCTATAAAACAGGGGCGGGTTGGGGCC
>JAKFYJ010000069.1 GCA_021730935.1 Elusimicrobiota bacterium | reverse complement strand
GAACTTGACAACCATAAACCCGTCCTGCAGGTTCGAGCCCCAGGTGACGCCGCGATAATTGACCGCCGAAATGACGAGGATGAGGAAAATCGCAAGGCACTTCGCGCTCACGGGATCGTCGAGACCGATATATTTCGTGAACCCGATGGCCAGAAAAGCGATGGCGCCCGGGATCGTGGCCACGCTGGATGAAAACCCGCTCAAAAAACCCGGCAAAGGTCCGAAAGCTTCGCGCAAAAACACATATCCGCCGCCCGCTCGCGGGAACCGGCTTGAGAGTTCGCTATAAGCCATCGCGCCGCACATGGAAAAAAGCCCGCCCAGGATCCAGGCCAAAATCACAAGGGGGGAATGAGGGAGGAGCGAATAAACGAAAACCGGCGTGACAAAAATGCCGACGCCGATCATGTTGCCCGCCACCAGCATGGTGCAGGAAAAAACGCCCAGTTCCCGACGGAGATGATTCATGGGTTCACTTTAACAGGGAAACAGGGCATTTTCAATGAGAAAGTTTTATTGACTAATTTTTCCTGCGCGCTCGCTCGTGCTCATAAAACAGACGGCCCAGTTCCTTCATGAAGGGTTTTCCGACCAACGCATATTCATAAGGATCCTCATCTTTTCCGCCGTTGCCGCTGGTATAAATGGAGGCCGAGAGCATGAACTCCACGCCGTTTTTCTCGTCCGTAATATAAGCCGCATCGTGCATCAGGCCATAAGCCATTCCGACGACGTTATAAATTTTGACCGCCTCGTCCTGCGGGGCGTCGTCCTGTCCATAGAGAAGATAATTGCAATAACTGTCGGGATATTCCTTGGGATCATATTCCGAGCCCAGGCAATCGCGGGGCTTCATGGAAAGCAAATTCATCAGAAACTCCCGGTCTTCCCTCGTTATTTTAAACCGCGCTTTGACGGGCACGCTCTCCGGGAAAATCAAAGACTGGAGCATGAGATGCGCGTCCTCAAGGAAAAGCAGGTTTGAAAACACGAAGTTCCGCCTCTTCTTTTTATTTTTCTGAAATTGATGCGCGGCGTCTTTGGGACCGTGAGCGAAAAGCGGATTAAAAAATATCCGCGGATTTTTCACGAGGGGCTGGCTATAGATCACCCGGGAATCGGTGTCAACGAAAATGACGGGATTGGTGATTCTGTGTTCCGCAGGACTGCAGGAAGTTTCCAGGCGCGTGAGGATCCTCACATCGGGATATCCCATCGCCCAAAGCCGGTCGTTGATCTTGGCCTGACCCAGAAACTCATAAAGCCGGTTATAGGCGTTGTCGTCGCTGACCCCCAGCATCCTTCGGAGATGGCTCCCGAGCGAGGAAAAAGTCCTGAGTCCATTTTGCGGCTGAGGATCCTGGGTCTGACACCCCGATCCCGCTTCGGTGCGCATATTCGTGTTGAGGTCGAGCCCGGGAATGTTCAGCTTGCGCATCTTTTCCAGAGTGAGGGCCGCGGTGGGAAGTTTCACGACGCTGGCCGGATATAAATAAGAAGACCGATTGAGCCCGAAGGAATGGTGTTTAAAGTGCGGCTGATTTTTTGCGTCGCGGTCGATCTGGGTGTAGATGATCCTTATTTTATATTTCCTGGCGTGATCGAGATAAGGTTTAAAAATATCCGGTTTTGATTTAAGGAGTTTTACGATAACATGGGAGTCTTTCTGAAATTTTATTTCGTTCCGGGCCTGGGCGGAAACCGGCCCGAGACTCAGGAGGCAGAGAAAAAATAAAACGCGGAGGAGGAATTTCAAGACGGAAAAAGGCTTATTTTTTCGGAACGGCCAGCATGAAATTCGATTTGCGGGAACCCCAGTGATACCCCATCGTGAACCCCAAAGGTTTCGGCGCCGAAGCGGTGCGGACGTCATATTCGGTTTTCAGGTCCGTCTGATATACGCCCGAAAAATCCTTCACCGGCTCCACATACACGCCGTAAAGTTTCGTTTCCCATTTGGCGGGGTCAAAATATTTATAGGCGATGCCAGAATCTTCCTGCATGACCGACTTGCTTTGTGTGAGGACGGCGTTCCGGATGGTCTCGAAACTGTTGTAATGCAGAAGATAGGACGCGGATTTGAGGAACGTGTTGACGGGGCCCAGGCTCTGAAGATATTTAACAAAGTGAGGCTTTTTCCTGAGAGAAGCGTCCGAGAGGTCGACCGCGAAATAATAAAGTTTCTGAGGCGTCATGTGTTCTCTGTTCTGAAAATCGATGCTGATGCCGCGTATTTTTTTTGATTTTTTGTCCGCGGGGAGAGCGGCTTGATCTTCCTGAACCCGGCCTTGATCGTCGATGTAAACCCGCTTCATGCTGATCACGTGGTTGTTCATCCGCTCGAGGAAAACGAGGAACACGGGCAGGGTCCCGATGAAAGACTGCTCGCTCATGCCCTTGGTCATTTTGCGGGTGATGAAATAGCCCCGCACGAAAATATCCTTGATGGAAATCTGGGTTTCCGACAGATATTCTTCAAGCTCCGCGTCCGAGGCCCTGCTGAAATCAGGCAAGTCTCCCGTGGGCTCAAGCCCGATCAGGACATATTGTTCCTTGTCCGGAAAAAACGCATAGGCGAAAGCCATGTCCGGACCGCTGAAGGGATAAAAAAGCGTGTCGGTTTCCTGGACTTTGAGCTCGGATCTGGACCACTTGCGCATGGGCCGGAACCACTTGGTTTCAAGGTCCGCCCAGTCGGCATCGAGCTGTTTGGAATAGGCCTGCCAGCCGGGAAGGGCCTGCTTTGCGCCAAGAACGGAAGCCGTATCCACGGAAATGGCGGCGAGATATCGGGCCTTTTCATCGAGAGAGGGTTCGGCGGGGGATTGGGCGCAGGCCGCAGAGTATAAAATTGAGGCTAAAAGAAAGGCTGAAATCAGACCCTTTTTGCGCGCGTTTAAAACCATGTCCACCTCCATCAGATTGCGTGAAAAACCTAGCAAATGATATCAAATCCGGGGGCAGGAATCCCGGGATAAATGAAATTGACAAAACGCGGTTTACCGAGTATACTTATATCGATGCAAAACAGGAAAAAGCTGCTTATTTTATCAGCGGCGGTCACCGCTATTGTCGGAGGCCTTGCCGCTCGGAATGTTTTTTCCCTGAACAGCCCCACTGCGGCTGAGGCGGGGAACCAGCTCCAAAAGGAAACGGCTCTGCTTTTGACCGAGACGGGAGGAACCCTTTCTGACAAGGAAGCGCACAAAGTGATCCGCGCCGCTCAGTGTCTCATCGTGAAAAGCCACACGGTGGGCGGAAACGACTGGCTGGAAAAGCTCGCGCAGGAATATGGAGCTCCGGCTCTTTATATCCGAAGCACCAACAATCTGGAAGACTCGTCGCTGCGGCCTTCCCAGCAGGTCATCGTCTATAATAAAAAAGGCATGGTTCACACCGCCAAAAGCGTGGAGCCCGTGGATCAGGTCGTCAAATTTTACGAAAAGTTCGGAGCCAAAAAAGAGAAGATATTCGCCTCCAACAACTGGGATGAAATCGCCGAAATTCAGGACGGAGTCTTGTGCCTGAAACCCGGTTCCAGGCTGTGGATCCCAGAGGCCCGCAAGAGTTTCCCGATTTTTTTCAGGCCCGTCGCGTGGTCCAGAATTTCTTCGCGCTTCGGGTTCCGCAGGCACCCCATTTTAAAGACAAAGCGGTTCCACGACGGATTCGACATGGTCGCGCCTTTCGGTTCACCGGTTTATGCCAGCGAGTCCGGAGTGGTGACTTTCGCCGGAGTCTCCGGGGGATACGGCAACATGGTGGAAATCCGGCACAAAAGCATCACCACGCGATATGGACACCTGTCTAAAATTTCAGTAGAAGTTGGACAAAGCGTTAAAAAGAAGAACTTGATCGGACGCGTCGGCTCGACGGGACTTTCCACGGGACCTCACCTTCATTTCGAGGTCCGGAGAAATTCCGACGGACAACTGCAGAACCCCAGAAAGTACCTCTTTTAAACAAAAAATCAAAACAGACCGGAGAAGAAATCATGAGAGCTGACATTCATCCCAATTACGTTTTATCGACTGTGACCTGCGCCTGCGGCAACACGTTCCAGACAAGGAGCACGCGCCCGTCCGTCCACCTCGAAATCTGTTCCAGCTGTCATCCCTTCTTCACGGGCCGCCAGAAACTGGTGGACAGCGCCGGACGCGTGGAAAAATTCACGAAGCGCTTCGAGAAGACCCAGGGACAGACGGTCCGCGCCAAGGTGAAGGCGAAAGTGGCGACCAAAGCGCCCAAGACGCCCGCAAACCGCGTGATGTCGACGGGAGCCAAGAAGGCCGCCCCCGAAAAACCCGCCAAAAAAGCGGCTCCCGCAAAATCGAAGTAGATTCTTTTCAAGGAAAAAAACGGCAGAGAGAACTTCTCTGTCGTTTTTTTTCATTTTAAGCCATGATCAACGAGAAAATTAACGCTCTTTCCAAACCCGTCCTCGCCCGGTTCCGGGAACTCGAGGAATGGATGGGGGACCCTCATTTCCATGAAAGGCCGGACTTTGCGGCCCTCTCCAAGGAGCGCAGGCTCTTGTCGGTGAAAACGGAAAAAATCATGGACTGGAAAAAGCTGATTGAGGAGCTCGCTCACGCGGAGGAATTCATCCGTTCTTCCGATCCGGAACTTTCGCAGATGGGAAAATCCGAAAAAGACATCCTCACGCAAAAACTCGAGGCGCTGGAAAAAGACCTTTTTGAGCGGCTGATGCCCAAAGATCCTCTGGACTCCAAAAACATCCTCCTTGAAATCCGGGCGGGAACCGGGGGAGAAGAAGCGGCGCTTTTCGCTTCGGACATGGCGAGGATGTATCTGAGATACGCCGAAGAGCTGGGTTTCAGGCACGAACTGGTTGAAGTGACGCTCACAGGACGCAACGGATTCAAAGAAGCGATTTATTTTATAGAAACGAAGCCGAATCAGGACGCGGAAGTGGGGCCGTTCGGATATTTCAAGTTCGAGAGCGGAGTCCACCGCGTTCAGAGAGTTCCTGAAACGGAAGCAAGCGGGCGCATCCACACTTCTGCAGTGACCGTCGCCGTTTTGCCGGAAGCGGACGAAGTGGACGTTCAGCTGAGGATGGAAGATCTCCGCGTGGACACTTATCGCGCGTCAGGAGCGGGAGGACAACACGTCAACAAAACAGATTCCGCCGTCCGAATGACGCACCTTCCCACCGGAGTCGTCGTGCAGTGCCAGGAAGAGAGGTCCCAGACGAAAAACCGCGAAAAATGCCTGAAACTGATGCGCGCCAAACTCTTTGAAGCGGCGCGGGAATCCCAGGAAAACAAAATTTCCGCGGACCGCAAAAAACAGGTGGGGAGCGGGGACAGGTCTGAAAAAATACGCACCTATAATTTCCCGCAGGACCGCATCACGGACCACCGCATCGGCGTTTCCATCCACAACATCGAACAAGTCTTAGACGGTAAAATCGGCCCGCTGGTTGATGCCCTCCGATCCCACGAAGAATCCCTCAAGATCTCCTGACCATCCCCTCAAGGGGGAGAAGGAGCTGGAACAAGCCGGCATCGAAAATGCCCGGATGGAAGCGCTCTGGCTTTTCCGCGCCTCCGGGGGCAACTCTGAAATTTTCCGCAAACACATCGATGAGCGCAAAACCGGGCGGCCCCTCGCCTATATCCTTGGAACGCAGGATTTTGAAGGGCGGGAATTCCTCGTCAACGAATCCGTCCTGATCCCAAGGCAGGACACGGGGGTTTTGGTCCGCTCCGCTCTGGCGCATATCCATAAACAAAACAAGAAAATAAAAGTTCTGGATTTGGGAACGGGATCCGGAATCATCGCGGTCACTCTGGCCCTCGAATCTCCGGACGCGTCCGTCACGGCGGCGGACAAAAGCGCGCAGGCGATTGAAACGGCAAGGGCGAACGCGGAGCGGCTGGGCGCCTCAGGCAAAATCACCTTTATCGAAAGCGATCTTTTCGGTTCTCTGACGGAGAAATTTGATATGATTGTCTCCAATCCGCCTTATATCAAGACGGAGGCGATCCCTTCCCTGCAGAGGGAAATTCAGTTCGAGCCCAGGCTGGCGCTCGACGGCGGGACGGACGGAACGGACCTGATCCGCAAAATCCTTCAGGGAGCGCCTTCTTTCCTGAACGCGGGCGGAATTTTGATGATGGAAGTGGGATATGATCAGTCAAAAAAAGTTTTAGAGATGATGAAAGACCGCCCCTATAAAAATCTCGCTGTCTATAAAGACGATTCCGGCATCGAACGGGTTGTCTCGGGAGAAATTTAATGCTTCGATTGCCTCAGCTCGTGATTGACGGCGGAATTCCTCTGAAAGGGACCATCAAGGTTTCGGGCTCCAAAAATTCTTCGCTCCCCTGCCTTTTCGCCGCGCTTCTCACCGACGACGAATGTTTCCTGGAAAATGTGCCGGATTTGATGGACATCGACACCACCTGCCTGCTTTTGGAACACCTGGGTAAAAAAATTGAGAGGGGCGAGGGAACCGTCCGGGTCAAAAAAGCCAAAAAGGCCAACCCGGTCGCGCCCTATGATTTGGTCACGAGGATGAGAGCTTCGGCGCTTGTGCTGGGACCGCTTTTGGCCAGATATGGACGAGCCTCCGCGGCGTTGCCTGGGGGTGCGCCATCGGGAACAGGCCCATCGACATTCATCTTGAGGGACTC
>JAKFYJ010000091.1 GCA_021730935.1 Elusimicrobiota bacterium | reverse complement strand
AGTAAGAGAAATGTCCATATTTAAATTATATCAATATGAGTCAAAAAAAGCTGTATAAAATACCCGGTATACCAGGAATTTACAATCCAGAATCAAGCCTGAGATAGATGTCCACAGTTTTCCTTGTTTCCTCTTCACTTTTTCAAAAGTTAATCCCCCTTTACACTCACGATCTGCTTTAAAGTCGCGACGACTTCGACTAAGTCTTTCTGATCCTCCATAACCTGATCGATGTCTTTATAAGCGCTAGGCAACTCATCGATCAGCGCCTCAGACCTGCGGCAAACAACCCCCTTCATTTCACGATCGAAGTCTTCCATTGACAGCCGGCGCCGAGCCTCGTTGCGGCTGAACTTTCTACCTGCTCCGTGAGAACACGATTCAAAACTCATAGGATGACCTTTCCCGCGGATAATGAAAGACCGAGTCCCCATCGATCCCGGAACAATCCCCAACTGACCAACGCGCGCCTGGATAGATCCTTTCCTGGTTACCCAAAGGTTGCGGTTAAAATGGTGTTCCATCTGAGTGAAGTTATGGTGGCAATTGATGCGGTCCACCTCAATTTCACTCTCATGTCCACCTTCACTAAATAAACTGTAAGAAAGTTCCGTAAGCACGCGGTTCATCATCTCCTCGCGATTCAGCAAAGCGTATGACTGAGACCAGAGGAGGTCCCGGATATAGTGGTCAAACTCAATGCTTCCTTGAACCAAGTAAGCCAGGTCCGGATCAGGAAGGTTTATGAACATTTTTTTCATAATGCCCTTTGCCCCCTCAATATGTTTCCCGGCCAGAACATTTCCCACCCCGCGAGAACCGGAATGAAGCATCAACCAAACCTGTTCAGATTGATCCAAACAAATTTCGATAAAATGATTCCCAGACCCCAGACTCCCAAACTGGTTAAGAGCCTTGTTCTGAAGTTTGTCATCCTCCAAAAGAAAAGGAGAAGGCATATGCTTTTCGTCAGGAGCGCGGACAGTTTCATCTAAAAATTTGATTCCTGCGTCGCTGGGTTTAGAATTGGCACCGCCGGCACCTAAAGGAATTCTGCGTTCAATCCCCTGACGAATCTTGTCGAGGTTGTCAGGAAGATCTTTTGCAAAGAATTTAGTTTTGACCGCGATCATGCCGCAACCTATATCGACCCCTACGCAAGCGGGGATCACAGCACCTTCTGTGGCTACAACGGACCCGACACAAGCTCCTTTTCCCATGTGAGCGTCCGGCATCACTGCAACATGTTTAAACACGAACGGAAGCGAAGCAATGTTCATAACCTGCTTTTCCGCGCTTTCCTCCAAGTCAGAGGCCCAGGACACTATTCTTTCAGCGATTTGTTTCATATTAAGAATCTCCCTTTATGAATTTACCAATTATTTTCATCATTTTATATCCGTTCAGTCCTAACATTTGGGGTGACTGGCCGGTTCTGACCCGGCACCTTGTGGGCCACAGCCACACGTGCAGACCACTACACCACAGCCACCATAAAAACAAATTGGTCCACCTGGCAGGACTCGAACCCGCATCACGCACCAATCTAGTGCTTGCCGGATATAAACCGGCCGCTCTTCCTTTGAGCTACAGGTGGCTTGGTGCCCACGGCAAGATTCGAACTTGCATGCATCTGTTTTTAAGACAGACCGCTATACCATTTCGCGTACGCGGGCCTGATGCGCATGGCAGGATTTGAACCTGCATTCATCAGTTTCTAAAACTGACCGCTTTTCCATTTTGCGTACATGCGCTTGGTGCACCCGGCAAGATTCGAACTTGCACCGTTCCACGGTCTGAACGTGGCGACTCTGCCATTTGGTCTACGGGTGCTATGAGCCCCTGATCGGAATCGAACCGATACCCTGATCCTTAGGACGGACCCGCTCATCCGATTGAGCTTCAGGGGCATTGGAGCCGCCGACAGGCATCGAACCTGCATCCTGCTGTTTACGAAACAGCTACTCATCCCATTGAGCTACGGCGGCGTTGTGCCGAAAGTCCGAGTTGAACGGACACCTTCTAGGTTTCAACTAGATGTGCAGACCCCTACACCATTCCGGCTTTTTGGTCCGCCCAGGAAGAATTGAACTTCCATCTGGCGCTTATCAAGCGCCCGCTCTGCCTCTGAGCTATGGGCGGTGGCGCCCTCGGTTGGACTCAAACCAACGACCTCCCGGTTCGAAGCCGGGGACTCTTTCAACTGAGCTACGAGGGCCTATCTTTTTTCCAGCTCTGTGTTCCAATACTTCTCGTCAATCAATTTCTGCCAGCTAATCTTTACCGGGAAACTGAACTGCAGCAATGACTTTGACCCCTTCCACTTGGGTTTAGTTGGACTGACCATCAGCTTCATCCCAACCTCTTCAGGCCTCTTGTCCATTTTGCGGGCATTGCACGGGATGCAGGCAGTTACGATATTGGACCAATCAGTATTTCCCCCCTTGGACCTTGGAACAACATGGTCAAGATTTAGATCTTGAGTTTTAAATTGCCTCCCGCAATAACAGCAACGATAATGATACGTTTGATAAATATTCCGGCGAGTGAATTTAACCTCCGCTCTGGGCAACCTGTCATAGCGGGTGAGCCGGATCACCTCAGGGATAGCGATTTTGAAATTTACCGTAGAGATAAATCCACCAGGGTGCTCACTCATTTCGGAAGAAAGTTCCTTCCAGTCATCAAATGAATGAGTCTGAAGATCATCTCCAACGGCTTCCGCATGTCCCTGATAAAGCAAAGACACAGCTCTCTGCCAACCCACGATGTGGATCGCATAAAAATTTCTGTTCATCACCAAAGTATCATTCATATTGCTCCTCTCATTTTTTCACCAAATATCCTTCCGACAGACGATTGAGACTTGGTACCTCGTGCGGGAGTTGAACCCGCATCTTCCCGCTGAAAACGGGAAATCCTAAGCCGTTAGACGAACGAGGTATATGGGTGCGGAGACCGGAGTTTAACCGGATGTCTTCTGGTTATGAGCCAGACGAGTAAGACGTTTCTCCCCTCCGCAAAAATCTGGTGGCCACGGTAGGATTTGAACCTACACCATTCTCAGTCTTGAGCTGAGCGCCTCTGCCTTTTGGGCTACGTGGCCTTGTGCGCCCGGAAGGATTCGAACCTTCAAACTTCACCTCCTCAAGGTGACGGCTTTTCCAGTTTGCCTACGGACGCGTTACATCATTTACTAGACCTGTTTGGTCCGGGCACTCAGAATTGAACTGAGACCTCTCGCTCCCGAAACGAGTGCGCTGCCATTACGCTATGCCCGGCTGGCGTCCTGAGGTAGAATTGAACTACCCTCAGTCGCCCTGGCGACTGCATTGCCGCTATGCGATCAGGACATTGGTGCCCCATGAGAGAATCGAACTCCCGTCTTCGAGGTGTTAACTCGATGTTTTCCCATTAAACTAATGAGGCGTTGTTGAAGGGCAATACCCGGGATTCTGTAGTTTCACTCTACATTCAACTTGGCTGAACGTCGCCGCTCAGCTCTTTGCTGGGTACCCGATCCTTTTAGGATCCTATTTCCCATTGCTGCCGGAACCGATTTTAGCCGTTTCACTTTCCACCCTCGCATTCAGTGGAATTAGCCATCTCAGGCCCCATTGGATTACTCCGCCGGCGTCGCTGATCGCATCGATCTCTTTCGAGTAGAGGCGTTACCTCCGTTCCTTTTTTGGCAGTCCCGAAGTTCCTCACCGGTCGCCCCGCGGCGACCTAGCGCGTAGAGCTGCCCTTCAACAAAATTTCTGTGGGAGTGGGAATCGAACCCACCAACAATCGGTTAACGGCCGACCCGCCCACCATTGGGCGTTCCCCACAATTTCAAAGATCTGGCGCGCTCATCCAGAATCGAACTGGAATCTGAACCTTCGCAGGGTTCTATGCTGTCCTTTGCACTATGAGCGCCATGGTGCCGCCGGCGGGAATCTAACCCGCAACCTTCCGGTTAAAAGCCGGTTGCTCTTTCATTGAGCTACAGCGGCCTGGTGCATCTGGAGGGACTTGAACCCTCTCCTCTCCGGTTAAGAGCCGGGTATGCGAACCTTAACACCTCAGATGCATGGCTCCCGAGACCGGACTTGAACCGGCTTACTGTCGCCGCGGCGACCGGCTCGACATCTTCGCCTTCTCGGGCTTTGGTGGCGGCAGCTGGAGTTGAACCAGCGTCAGTGGCTTATGAAACCACTTCTATGCCCATTACCGCCTGGTGGAGGCACGGGGATTCAAACCCCGACTAACCGGGTGCGGACCGGTCGTGCTATCGTTATCACTATGCCCCCTTGGCGCGCTCGGAGAGACTCGAACTCTCATGGTTCCGCTTAGAAAACGGATGCCTGTCCAATTAGGCTACGAGCGCATGGCGAGGGATAAAGGACTCGAACCTTTACCTGCGGTTTTGGAGACCGCCGTGCAGCCGTTAACACTTATCCCTCTGGAGACGGTAGCTGGAATCAAACCAGCATGAATGGTTTTGCAGACCATTGCCTGATCATTCGGCCATACCGTCGTTGGCGGAAGGGGTGGGAATTCAACCCACAAGGGACTCGTCGTCCTCGTCCGCCGCGGCGGATGCCGTCATCAATTCGGCTTGCCCTTCCTCAAATTATTGTGCGGAGCATGATTCGAACATGCGCGCTTTTTACAGGACGGTTTTACAGACCGTAGGTTTCATCCTCTCACCCATCCGCACATATTCCTGGGCTTGGGGTCGAACCAAGAATCTCCGGTTTCAGAAACCGGCGTGTTACCCTTACACCACCCAGGATTTTCAAAGATCAATCTGCGGGAGAAGGATTCGGACCTTCAATCTCCTGATTCAAAGTCAGGGATGTTCCCAGTTACACCATCCCGCAATAAAAAACCCGCCTATCTTACTGCTTAGGCGGGTTTTTGTACTAAGATGCTTTTCGATCTAACCCGTGCCTAAGCTTGTATTACGACGTTCGAATAATGGGAGCCTAAATTCAGCGACGATTTTGCACAAATAGGGTGCGGCCCATTGGAACGAACGCGCGGCAGCAATCAGTCCTATTGGGAATAGGCCTTCTCGCTTATGCGTATATGTAATTTTTTTATTCAATCTCATTTTAATGTCCTATAAAAACAAAAAACCCATGCTCTCTATTTTTGAGCATGGGGTCAACTATTTCAGCAGAAAAATTCTACATTCAGCTCCCCATGCTCGCTTGTCTTTGTTCCGATATGATCCAATAATTGGAACAAAAGACCGCCTTCGAGCTTGGCATAATTGCCAAGCCTTTGGCGGTAAGCGTACGATGTAATTGTAGAGTAAGCATGGTTTTACCTGTTTTAATGGTCTATTAAATATACCAGAATTAAAAATTTTGTCAAGTGAAATCGTGCGTCGGACTATAGTTGCTTAAAAATTAGCTTCACTCAAAATGAAAAGGAAAGATCCTTCAGAGATTCCCCTATCAGCGTGGTGCGGACGGACGCAGAAGGAACGTCTTTAAGACGATCCGCCTCAAAGACTTGCTCTCAGCTTAAGAATCTCTCTGTGTCAATTTACACCCTTTTACTCTTGATTGTAACCCAAATTGCATCAGGCAATTTGTGCTATCATAAATGATCATGGATCCAATTTGTGAATGCTTTTGGGTACAATAATTAAGAGAAAATTTATGAAAATAGAAGTGAAGAAGTTTGGAGAAATATTAACATCAAGATCTGAAGGGCGAGAAGCCTTTTTGGTATCTCGGGCTTATCTGAAACCCGTAAGAGATGACGAATCAATTGAGCTGGATTTTGATGGGGTGAAGGTGCTGACGCCGGCATGGGCTGACGAATTTATCAGCGGGATTCGTTCGGAATACCCCCAACGCGTGGTTTGCCTTCCTTCGGACAATCCAAGTGTCGTTGAATCCCTGAAATTTATCTCCCTGTAAAAACAATTTAAAGATTATCCGTCAGTCTCTTCAACGCTTTACTAAACTCGCGATGGACTGCATCCTCATACAGGCAGAAAATCACTTTTTCAATCATAGTCTTCCCCTTCAAATAATGGAGAGTCGCTGAAATCATTACCTCGCAGGCTTCTGGAACAGGATAACCAAAAATGCCTGTGCTGATCGCAGGAAACGCAATGGTCTTTATATCGTTCAAGTCGCACAGCTCCAGGCATTTAGTAACAGCTTTCGTCAGCTTTTCCTTGCGGTCTGGGTCACCCCCCGAAGGGCCAACCGCATGAACGACATTCCTGGCATACAAGGAACCCCCACCAGTGATTACTGCGCTTCCTTCCGGGCAATACCCAATTTTTGAGCATTCATCGAAGATTTCCTGTCCTCCCTTATCATGAATTGCTCCGCAGACCCCTCCCCCTGGCAGCAGGCCAGTGTTGGCCGCATTAACAATGGCGTCAACTTTTAAATTTGTGATGTCTCCGAGCTCAAGAAGTATCTCGCTATGATTAATTTTCATTTATTTTCTCCTCGGCGCAGCTTTGAAGTTCCTTAAGGGCAAAATTCAATTCTCACAAAAATGTCCCAAAATACCCCGGGACAAATGACCCAGGCAGAATTAGGACATTTGGCCCTTGCAAAATAATCAATTCGATATTATTATTGAGGGATGAATATATCAAAAGGCCTCCATCACTTTGAGCGTATTTGCCTCAATTATGAGCGTTTTCAGAATAGAATAAAAAGCACGAATGACAAACAAATAAAAAGAAACAACATCGTGTCATTCCTATTAAGCTGGCTTTTGATAGGTTTACCTACCGTCATATTAATTTCCATCTTCCGTAAGCCAATCGCGACGGGAATCATTGCAGGGATATCTGCTGGCGCAGGTTATTTCTTAT
>JAKFYJ010000061.1 GCA_021730935.1 Elusimicrobiota bacterium | reverse complement strand
TCTTGGGCCCATTCCGATTTTTCTATGGCCGCGGTCCCCAAAACGAGCATGTCGATGCCCATGGAAAAAGCCGTTTCCACAGTTTGCGTGTCCCTCACGCCGCCGCCAAACTCAATCACGCATCCCGTTTCTTTTTTTATTTTTCCCGCCGTCTGCAAATATTTTGATTTACCCTCGAAAGCGCCGTCCAAATCCACAATATGAATTCTTTTTGCGCCTTTATTTGCCCAGGATTTCGCCATCTCTGCGGGGTCATTTGAATAAACCGTCTTCTTGTTCGGGTCTCCGTGCACAAGCCGCACGCAGGCGCCGTCTTTGATGTCGATGGCGGGGATAATTGTCATGACGGGATTTGGGCCGCAAAATTTTTCAGAAGGCGGAGCCCGTTGGCGCCGCTTTTCTCAGGGTGAAACTGGCACGCGAAAGAATGGTTCCAGGCGATGCAGGACGAAAACGGCATGCCGTATTCTGTTTTCGCGGCAATCAGATTTTTGTCTTCAGGCACAGGAAAATAAGAGTGCACGAAATAAAAATACGGCGTTTTTCCAATGCCCGAAAAAATCTTTTTGTTGACCGGCATCACTTTGTTCCAGCCCATGTGAGGAATTTTTAGGTTATTCTTAGACGGAAATTTTTTAACTTTGCCTTTGAATATCCCAAGCCCCTTTTCGGATGTGCCGCCCTCTTTGCCTTCTTCAAAAAGAAGCTGATATCCCAGGCAAATCCCCAAAAAAGGTTTTTTCGTCTCAATCCATTCGCGCACAGGCTCAAAAAGTTTGCGCGTTCTCAAGTTTTTGACCGCGACGCGGAAAGCGCCCACGCCCGGGAGCACGAGCGCTGAGATCCCTTTCAGTTTTGAAGGGCTGTCCACGGTTTTCACTTTGAGGCCGACTTTTTCCAATGCATGGGCCACGCTTTTTAAATTGCCCATGTCGTAATCAATCAGGCCGACGGTTTTTGCGCTCATTTTTTCTCTGTCAATGTCCCTTTCGTCGATGGGACGCCTTTCTGCCGCTTGTCCCTGGAGATCGCCTGGGCCATGGCCTTGGCAAACCCTTTGAAGACCGCTTCCGACATGTGGTGGTTGTTGCGTCCCTGCAAAAGTTTCACGTGCAGGTTCATCTTGGCGTTCATGGCGAGCGCCTGGAAAAAATCTTCGAACAATTCAAAGCTGATCGGCGCTTTGGATTGCGGCTTGAAGGGCACATAATATTCAAAATAGGGCCGGCCTCCGAAGTCGAGGACGATGTATGCCAAAGATTCGTCCATCGGCAAAAGAAAGTTGCCATACCGATAAATCCCCTTTTTGTCCCCGAGGGCTTTTTCGAGCGCAAGGCCGAAAGCGATGCCGATGTCTT
Organism: Elusimicrobiota bacterium; assembly: GCA_021730935.1. Lineage (GTDB taxonomy): Bacteria > Elusimicrobiota > Elusimicrobia > 2-02-FULL-39-32 > 2-02-FULL-39-32 > 2-01-FULL-60-11. The sequence continues at coordinate 5,495 of JAKFYJ010000061.1, read as the reverse complement.
CCATCAGGTGGTGATCGTCAATGTGGGTGTCGCCTTTGGCTTTGACGGTCAAATCGATCCCGGAATGTTTGGAGAGCAGGTCCAGCATGTGGTCCAAAAACGGGATGGAAGTGCTGACGTCGCTCTTGCCGGAACCGTCGAGGTTCAAAGCGAGAGAAATCTGAGTTTCTTTGGTGTCGCGCGATATTTTTGCCGATCTTTTCATGAGTTTCCTTGTGAGGAATTTATCTGCACAGTTCCAGCGTTTGAGAGTGAAATTTGAGCCCTTCAACGTCGGAAAGGGTTTGCGCGGCGTCAATGGCGTCCTGACCTTTGCCTCTCCTGCGTTCAATCGTGGAAGACCATTTTAAAAAGTCCTTCACGGAAAGGCCGGATCCGAACCTCGCGGAACTTCCCGTCGGGAGCACATGGCTGGGTCCCGCGGAATAATCTCCCAGAGGCACCACCGCGTCTTCACCGATGAAGATCGCCCCCGCGTTTCGAATCATTTTCAGGACTTTTTTGGCGTCTTTGAGAGCCAGATAAAGATGTTCAGGGGCGATGCCGTTTATTTTGTCCGCAATCAGTTCGTCCGACGGCAAAGCGATGAACGAAATCTGTTTTAAAAATTCTCTCGGGACCTCGTCTCGGATCAAACGGAGGACTTTTTTGTCGCGCGAGAGGATAAAACTTTTGGCTTCCGGATCATGTTCCGCCTGGGCCAGGAGGTTCATGCACACTTTGGTCCGGTCCGATTTCGCGTCCGCCCACACGGCAATTTCGCTCGGGCCCGCAAGCCCGTCGATGCCGACCAAACCATAAACCTGCCTCTTGGCTTCCGTCACATATTGGTTCCCGGGCCCCACAATCTTGTCCACCTTGGGGACGGTTTTGGTGCCATAAGCCAAAGCCGCGATCGCCCAGGGTCCGCCGAGGCACAAAATTTTGTCCACGCCCGCGATGAAGGCCGCGGCCAACACTTCGTCTTTCAGGTTTTTTTTGGGCGTCGTTAAAATGATGTTTTGCACGCCCGCGATTTTTGCGGGGATCGCCGTCATGAGCACCGTCGAGGGATAACAAAATCTTCCGCCTGGGACATAAAGAGCGGCGTTTTCAATCGGGCGAGCCGTCTGTCCCACGGAAATCCCGTCCAGGTTCACGGTCCATTCCAGATTGAGGCGTTTGAGCTCTTCCTGATGAAATTTTTTGACTCGGACCGCCGCCGTTAAAAGGGCTTTCTGGATATTTTTTGAAGTGCGTTTGAACCCGTCCTCAATTTCTGATTTATCAAGAAAAAATTCCGAGGGTTTAAGCTGGGTTTGATCAAATTTTCGGGAATAAAACGCCAACGCCGCGTCGCCGTCTTTGGCAACGCGGGCAATGATTTCCCCCACCGCTTTCACAACAATCTTTGAAGAGCTCATTTTTATATCCTATCGACGAAAAACAGAAGACATTATTATATCAAAATGATAAGATGAAAACAGTAACTTTTAAGGAGGTTCTCGATATGAAAAAAATCAGTTTATGGGTGGCGGGCGCGATGCTGTTGTGGGTCAGTTCGGTCAGGGCGGCGGATCAAAAGGCACCGGCCGCGGAAGAGAAGTTCGACCGTCAGTTCACGGTTGTCGCGATCGAGCAGGACGGATCAAAATTCTGGATCCCGGGGACCTTGATCGTAAAAAAAGGAGATAAAATAAAAATCAATCTGATTAATAATATTAAATCAGAACCGAACACTCATGGATATGCGATTGACGCTTTTGGAATCAAAGAAATCATCGCGCGCGGCGAACCCAAAGCTGTGACATTTACAGCGGATAAATCAGGAATTTTTACGGTTTATTGCCACCAGCACCCCAAACATATCGGCGGACAGATTTTGGTGTTGGAATAATTTTCAGCTATTGCCCATATAAAAATCTAATCTGGAGTTTGACCGAAGAATCTTGTTCTGACCCCGCTTCTTTTTTGAGGCGGGCAACGAGTTCTTCGTGCTGTTTGCCGAGCGGATAGCGAACCGTGCTGACCGCGCTGACGGCCATCTTGCGGACATTGGAGTTGGGATCTTTCAGGGCAGTTTCAAGGCTGTTTAACTGTTCCGGAGATGTGAAATTTCTGGCGGCGTTGAGGGTTTGCGTTCCGGCATTCATCCGGCCCAGAGCGGCGGCGGCGGCTTCTTTCAGGGTCGCGGAACTGTCATGAAGAAACGGCTCGATCAGCGGCGCATCCGCAACGTTTCCAATGTGCCCCAGCGCGAAAAGGACGCTCGGGACAAGTTCTTTTCTGATTTTGGGATCGCTCAAAATTGTCTTTAGATTTGATCTCGCCTCCTCCTCATATTTTTTCGACGCGCTGATTTCCAGGGTTATGTTCTCGAGAGCCGTTTCCCGCTTCCTCCTCACAAATTCCAGCAGATTTTTGACTTTTTCGGATTCGATGTTTCCGCTCAGCTCATTCGGCACATTTGAGAAAAATTCCATTTTTTCTTCATTATTTTTGTTCCAGCACAGAGACAGGATGCTTCCGGCCTGAAAGAAGCTCACCGTGGCGAGCTCGCGGGTCAATTCTTCGGTCTGAGCAGGTTCCGGGACCGATGATGAGAGATAAATTTTGAGGTTTTCCAGCATATGCATCTTTCCGGCTTCGTTGCCCTTGTCGCGGCTCAGCATGACGCCCAGGCTTCGGATGATTTGCGCCTGGATTCGCCATTCCGGGCTTTTGACGGCTTTCAGAAGTTTGGGAAGGGCATAACCCGCGCGCATGAACTGAAGCTGTCCCAGGAGGAGCGATGATCTTTCCGGATCTTTGGCCGCCGCAAATTCCAAGTCGAACGCTTTTTCCTGTTCTGTCCCGAGCACAGAGAGGACGGAGCGGACCTGAATGAATCCGTCGAAATCCTGCGGGTCCATCAGACGCAGAAGGAGGGGCAGCTCTTCCGCGGGCCGGAGGATGAGCTCCGCAAGGGCCTGCCTGGGATTGATTTTGTCCGTCGAGAAAGCGGAGGCGATGGCCAGGAGGTTTTCCACCCGGTCTTCTTTCGAGACGATCTTTGAACTTTTGATTTCCTGTTCAAAATCCGTTTTTTCTCTTTCCGTATAGGGGGCCTGCGGCAGGCGCGTCCAGTCTGATTTCGGCAGAAAGGTTATTGAACTTAAGGTGACATCCTTGAATGTGATTTTTCCCCAGGGGGAGGTGTAAACGGAGTCCGACACATTTTTCTCATCGGCAAAATAAGGCGATTTCAACACGGTGTTTTTTCCTTCGATGCGGGCCGCGCCATAATCCGCAATGTCTCTCGTATACCCCCCGCCTCCCAAACCGGGCAGCTCAAAAAAATTGTCGTCGCCTTTGAAATATAAAAAAGATCGCGATCCGTTCAAAGCCGCGTTCGCCGCGCCCCAATCCGTTTTCGCGCTGTTTCGGTCTCCGAACATGAAAGCCCAGCCGATGCTGCGGTCCCAACCGAACGCGGGCCCCACGCCCCAGTTGACGAGGCTGTTGTCGTTGCCCTTCAGAAAAAACGCGCCCAGAGCGCTGTGGACGCCGGACCCTTGGTCATATCTTCGGGCCTTGAGATGGTTTCCGTTTCCTTCAAGCTGGAAGGCCCCGAGAGCGTGCCAATATCCCGCCCCTTGAGCGAAATAACTGCTCTCGACGGATATCGCGTTGCCCCGGAGAACACAGAGGCCCACGCCTCCGCCTGCAAAGGCTCGCGGGCCATAACCCACTCCCTGGCACAAGCTGGTGGTTCCAAGCGATTCTCTCGGGTCCGGGTCGGTGAGCCCGCCTTTCAGAGTCGCGGAAGATCCGGAATGCCGAAAGATCCCGATGCCCCGCGTGAACCCCACGCCCTGGCCATAAAGATCGGCCGTATATTCGCTCTCCGCTCCGTTCACATTCGAGAAGATTCCTGCTCCAAACCCGCCTGTTCCCTGGACATATCGGCTCGCGCGGAAAATTCCCTTGCCCCGAGAGAAGAGCGCGCCCACGCCGCAAAGCCCGAACCCCTGGGAATAGGAAGGAGTGGAAATGTTTTTCGTTCCGGACGAATTCTGCATATAAAAAAGCCCGATCCCGAAAGCTCCGGCGCCTGCGGAAAGAGGTTCGGTGGAAACGACCGTGACGTTTTCTCCGAAATCGATCGCGATTTTTATTTCCCCTTCTTTCGCTCCGGCGACGGCGCCTTCATAACGGTTGTTCCCGCCCAGGTCGATCAGGAGACAGGCGTTGGCCAGATCGGAGGAAACATAAACATCGTCGCCTTTCCCGCCGATGAGGATGTTTCCATAAGGCGTCGATCTTTTCCTCGGTTTCAGCGATTTCAGTTTCGGCATTTCCTTCTCAAGGGTGCGCATCAAAATTTCCGCCGCGGCCATCAGCTCCTTTTGATTGAATCTCAGGAGTCCTTTGAAGGCTTTGCGCTTGAACGCGGGATATCTTGGGGAATCTTTGGGGTCCTGGGGCGCCGGAAAATCATGGACTCGGAGAGCGTTATATCTTTCTTTTTCGGAGAGTTCGCGATAGGACACGGTCAGGTGCAGATACGCCTCCCTGATCGCGCCCATGAGAGTTTCCACAGGGTCATTTTCGTCGGGATATTGCAGGTTCGGCGCGGAGCCGCCCAGGATATTTTCCGCGGTCAGGAAAAGGTCCGCGGGCGATTCTTTTTGAGCGATTTTGTCCGTCCAGGCGGAAATTTTTCGCGCTCCGCTGGAGGGATCTTCCAAAATATCTTCCACGGCCTCCAGAGAATGGGGCAAAGGCCAGCGGGACGGGATGGCGAGGTCTGAGGGAGCCGCGCGCAAATCAGCAAGGTCCTGCTCGATTATTTTGGCCGCGTTTTGAACGTCTTCAGAGAGCTTTTGAGAATAGAGAGGCGAAACGAACAGGAAGAATAGGGCGAAGGAAAGTCTTCTCAAGGCTTGACGCGCCGTATTCTGGCTCCAAGTTTGGTGAGTTTTTTCTCGAGGTTTTCGTAGCCGCGGTCGAGGTGATAAATCCTCCGGACCGTGGTCCGGCCCTGGGCGGCAAGCCCCGCGATGATCATGGCGGCTCCGGCCCGAAGGTCGGAAACCATGACCGTGGCGCCGGAGAGTTTTGGAACTCCGGTCACAACCGCTTTGCGTCCTGAAATTTCGATGTCCGCTCCCATCCTGCGGAGTTCCGCCGCGTGCAGGAACCTGTTTTCAAAAACTGTTTCTTTGATGACGGTTTTGCCTTTCACCAGGCACATCAAGGCCATCCACTGGGCCTGAATGTCCGTCGGGAACCCGGGAAAAACTTCCGTGGATATGCTGACGGGTTTGAGAGGCCCTTTCCAGCCGCAGACGATGCTTTCATCCTCTTTTCCGGGATTTTTGACTTCGACATAAACGCCCGCCCGCTTGAGATCTTTGAGGACGACGCCCAGGTGTTCCGCGTTCGTGTTTTGAAGTTCAATCTTGCCTTTGGTGGCGGCGGCGGCAATCAAGTAGGTCGCGGCCTCGATGCGGTCCGGGATGATGGCGTGTCTC
>JAKFYJ010000085.1 GCA_021730935.1 Elusimicrobiota bacterium | reverse complement strand
AGTTATTCGGCCTGTTTCCGTCGGGAAGCGGGGTCTTATGGCAAAGACACGAAAGGGCTGATCCGCAACCATCAATTCAATAAAGTCGAATTGGTTTGGTTTACGAAACCGGAGACTTCGTTCCAGGATCTGGAAATGTTGACGAAAGACGCGGAAACAGTTTTAAAGAAAATCGGGATCCCATATCGCGTGATTTCTTTGTGCTCCGGAGACGTGGGGTTTTCTTCGGCGAAAACTTATGATTTGGAAGTCTGGATGCCGGGAGAAAATCGGTGGCGGGAAATTTCTTCCTGTTCCTGTTTCACGGATTTTCAGGCAAGGCGGATGAACATAAAATATAAAAAGATGGACGGGAAAAAAGAACTGCTCCACACGCTGAACGGTTCGGGCGTTGCGGTGGGACGGCTCTTTGCGGCGATCTTGGAGAATTTTCAGGAGAAGGACGGGTCTGTGACCGTTCCCGAAGCGCTGAGAGGATATATGAAACTGGAGAAAATAGTGCGATGATAGCCATGGAAACGCCGACGAAGCATAAGGAACTCATCAGTTGGGTTCAGGACATGGAAAAGATGTGCCGCCCGGACAAGGTTGTCTGGATCAACGGCTCTTTGGAAGAAAAAAAGCGGCTTGAAGACGAGGCCTGCGGAACGGGCGAGCTGATCAAGCTGGACGAAAAAAAATTGCCCGGATGTTTTTTTCACCGCTCCAATCCCAACGATGTGGCTCGGACAGAAAGTTTGACTTTTATCTGCACGAAAAATAAAGAGGACGCGGGACCGACCAACAATTGGATGGCGCCTCAGGAAGCTTATGAAAGAGCGGCGGATATTTTCGGGGGAGCGATGAAAGGGCGGACAATGTATGTGATTCCTTTCTCGATGGGACCTGTGGGCTCCAAGCTTTCCAAGATCGGGGTGGAAATCACGGACAGCATTTATGTGGTGCTCAACATGCGGATCATGACGCGCATCGGGGACGCGGTGCTGAAAGTGCTTGGAGAAAACGGGTCTTTCACGAAGTGTCTTCACTCGAAAGCGGACCTGGATATCAAGAAACGCCTGATCCTTCATTTTCCGGAAGACAACACGATCTGGAGCGTGGGTTCGGGATATGGCGGAAACGCCCTGCTCGGCAAAAAATGCCTGGCACTCCGCATCGCGAGCTGGCTCGGAAAAACCGAAGGATGGATGGCGGAACACATGCTGATTCTGGGCATTGACCGGCCGGGAAAAGAAACGAAATATATCACCGCGGCCTTCCCTTCCGCTTGCGGGAAAACGAATCTGGCCATGATGATTCCGCCCGAGGGATATAAGGCGAAAGGATATCGCGTGTGGACGGTGGGAGACGACATCTCATGGCTCAAGATCGGCTCAGACGGGACTTTGCGGGCGATCAATCCTGAAGCGGGATATTTCGGCGTGATCCCGGGGACAAACAGCAAGTCGAACCCAAATGCGGTCGCCACCATAAAGAAAAATACGATTTTTACGAACGCGGCTCTCACGCCTGACAACACGGTTTGGTGGGAAGGATCCGATGATCCGGCGCCTCCAAAAGCCATCGACTGGAGCGGGAACGAATGGCATCCAGGCATGGTGGACGACCGCGGCGTTTCAGTGAAAGCGGCTCATCCGAACAGCCGGTTCACAGCGCCCGCAAGCCAGTGCCCCTGCGTTTCCCCCAAGTGGGAAGATCCGGAAGGAGTTCCGATTTCCGCGATCCTTTTTGGCGGACGGCGGGCGAATGTGATGCCTCTCGTGTTTGAAACCCTTTCATGGAACCACGGCGTGTTCACGGCCTCAACGGTGGGATCCGAGAAAACAGCGGCGCAGGAAGGCGTGGTCGGAGAAATCCGCCGCGACCCCATGGCGATGCTTCCCTTCTGCGGATACAACATGGGAGATTATTTCCAGCACTGGATCAACATGGGCAAAAAAATTCCAAAACTTCCCAAGATATTCCACGTGAACTGGTTCCGCACCGACGATCACGGCAAATTCATGTGGCCCGGATTCGGCGACAACATGCGCGTGCTGGACTGGATCCTGGACCGATGCGAAGGCAAAGTGGACGCGATCCAGACGCCTGTGGGGTTCGTGCCCAAAGCTTCCGACATCAACTCGGAAGGATTGACCCTCGCGCCCGGAACGATCGAGAAGCTTGTTTCCGTCAATCAGGCTGAATGGCGGGAAGAGCAGAAGGATCAGGAAAAGTTCTTTAAGACTTTCGGAGACCGGTTCCCAAAAGAACTTTGGGATGAATATGACGGATTAAAAAAGAGGCTGGGATAAAATCGGGTCCGGAATGTGGTAAACTTTTAACGAGATTTCCATGGTAAACATCATAAAGAACGATGATAAAACGATCCTGGTTGTGGATGACGATCCTGCCATCTGCGACATGATGACCAACATCCTCACGCGGGAAAATCTCCAGGTCGTGAGCACCGTCCACAGCAAAGAAGCCCTGACTTATCTTCGGCCGGGATCCTATCTCAAAATTGACCTTATCATTACGGATTTGCAGATGCCGGATTATGGCGGGTTCAGTTTTATCCGGGACCTTCAGTCTCCGGAATACGAAAGCGCTCCGGTTTTGGTGGTGACAGGGCGCAATTTAGACAATCAAGCCATCAACATGATCAATCTGGAATCGAACGTGAAAGGCCTGTTCAAAAAACCCGTGTCCATCAAAGCGTTCGTCAAAAAGGTTCACGAAATTCTTGGAACCGTCTCTCCTCACTCCCGCCCGAACGAACCGGAATAAACTTCATCCATAACGGCGCAAAAAATCCGGCGCGATGTTCAGCACCAAAATTTTCTGACGATATAGACCTTAATTATTTAAAGCTTGCGATGAGAGCGGCGGCGCTTTCTTTGTCCAGGCCGAGTTTCTGCTTGGTCGGAGGGCCGAATTTATACGCCGGCTCGAGTTCTTCGTAGGTCGGGGTCGCGGGAGCTTGATAGAAAATTCCCGTGGCGATCCGATTGTTGGGCTGTTTGGCCGCGATCATGGCGTTGTCCCAGTTGGAAGCGTTGTGGCCTTCCGCCTGTAAATCATAAACGCGTTCGCGGAACCAGGGATAGGTGTTGGTTTTGTTGTAGGTGACGCAGGGGCTGAAAACATCGACGAGGGAAAAACCCTTGTGCTTGATCGCGGCGGCCATCACTTCGGCCAGGCGGTCAGCGGCGCCGGAAAATCCGCGGGCCACGAAAGAGGCGCCTGAAACGAGGGCCAACTGCATGGGGTTCAGGGGATTTTCAATGGAGCCTTCGGGAGTGGATTTGGTTTGGGTGTTGAGCTCTGTCGTCGGAGAAGTCTGGCCGGTGGTGAGACCATAGATCTGATTGTTCATGACGATATAGGTCATGTTCAGGTTTCTGCGCATGGCGTGGATGAAGTGTCCGATGCCGATGCCGTATCCATCGCCGTCGCCGCCTGTGGCAATGACGGTGAGGTCAGGGTTGGCCAGACGCACGCCCTGAGCCACAGCCACTCCGCGGCCGTGAAGCGTGTGCATGCCGTAAGAGCCGAAGAAGCCGGGGAGGTTGGATGAGCATCCGATGCCGGAAACCACCACCACATCTTTTGAGTCGAGACCGTTCATGGCGCAAGCTTTCTGCAGGGACGTGAGCACGCCGAAATCGCCGCAACCCGGGCACCAGTCCGGAGCTATTTTGGATTTGAATTTTGTGATATCAACTGTTTCTGTAGGCATGTCAAATTCTCCTTAAAATTATCTGCCGGCCATCGCGGGAACTTTGCTTCCCGTGAGGAGCGATTTGGCTTTTTCGACGACCATGTCGGGGCCGAAAGGCTCGCCGTCATATTTGCGCAGGTGATGCTGAATGGAAAGCCCCGTTTCCTGACGGATGAGTTTTTCCATCTGGCCGGTGAAGTTGGCTTCCACGATTAAAGTTTTCTTGGCGGATTTGAGGATCTTGGAAACCGCGTCCGCTTTGAAGGGCCAAACATATTTGATGTTCAGGTGATTGACCTTGAGCCCTTCTTTTTCAAGACGGTGGATCGCGTCTCTCACCACATTATACGTGGATCCCCAGGTGATGAAAGTGAGGTCGGCGTCCGCGGGGCCCTCGAGTTTGGGGTCCGGGAGATTCTTGAGAGCGGTCTCCATTTTGCGCATGCGTTTTTCCATCATGACGATGCGTTTCGCGGGGTCCGTGAAAACGTCCGAGATGACGGTCCCTTCTTCGTCGTGCTCGTCGGAAGCGGCGATATAATTCATGCCGGCCATTCCGGGGATCGCGCGGGGCGAGATGCCGGTCTTGGTGTCGAGATAGCGTTTATAGCCTCCGCCGTTCTGAGATTCCGTCAAAAGTTCGCCGCGTTCGATCTTGACCTTGAACATGTCAATGTCGTCGATGGTTTCATAATGTTCGGAGAGGAGAAGGTCTGACAAGAGAATGACGGGGCACTGATAAATTTCTGAATAGTTCAGGGATTCCATGGTCGAATAAAACGCGTCTTCGACGGTGGTGGGCGCGATGATGATCTTGGGAAAATCTCCCTGGGAAGCGCCCAAGGCCTGGAAAAGGTCGCCCTGCTCCTGCTTGGTGGGAAGTCCCGTGGAGGGGCCGCCGCGCATGCAGTTGACGACGACGACCGGGGCTTCGATCATGGCGGCCAAACCAACGGCTTCCGTCATGAGTGAGAATCCGCCGCCGGAAGTTCCGGTCATGGAGCGGGCGCCTGCGTGTCCTGCGCCGACAGCCATGGCCATGGCCGCAATTTCGTCTTCACATTGTTTGACCACGACGCCATATTTGGAACCCTTGGGAGCCAGCCAGTGAAGGATGCCTGAGGCCGGAGTCATGGGATAGGCTGAATAAAATTTGCATCCGCCTGCGACCGCGCCGAGAGCAATCGCCTGGTTTCCTGTGAGGAACATTCTCTTCTGATCCGATGTTTTCCAGGTGAGAGCAACGCTCTTGAAATTTTCTTTTGCGTAATCATAACCCGCCTGGGCCGCGCCCACATTGGCGTTCACGACGACTTCACCCTTTTTCTTGAAGGTGCTTGCGATGACTTCTTTGACGGCTTCAAAAGGGAAGTTCATCACAAAAGACAAAGCCCCAAGGGCAACGGTGTTTTGCATGATGGGGCTTTTTCCGAATTTGGTGGCGATCGTCGAGGAAGGAATGCCGAAATCAGAGACTCCGTTGGGGAGAGCGCCGGCTTCGAGCTTGATCTTTTCTTTATTATAGATGACGCCGCCGCCGGGGGTGACTTCTTTGGCGTGGCGGACGATGGTATCTTGGTTCAACGCGACGAGAAAATCGCATTGATCGCCTTGAGACCAAACTTTCTTGGCGCCGATTCTGATCTGCATGTTGATGTGGCCGCCGCGGATGACGGACTGATATGAGTTATAAGCGTAAACATAAAGGCCCTGACGGGAACAGGCCTTGGCGAGGGTTTCGGCGACGGACGCGATGCCGTCTCCTGCCGCTCCTCCAACTCGGACGGAAACTTTGCGCGGCGATAAAGCGGTTGCTTGACTAGACATAAACGGGATTCTCCTATTTTCTCGGGTTTTCTTTAAGAGCGGGTATTATACCAATCCGGGCTAGTTCCTGTCAAATTCGCGGCGGCCTTCAAATGCGCGAGTGAGCGTGAGCTCGTCCATATATTCCAGTTCGCCTCCGGCGGGCAAGCCCTGGGCGGGACGGGTGATTCTGATGCCTTCGGGGCGGCCGTTGCTTTGCACTTTTATAGAAAGAAAGGTGATTTGTTTGGCGAGATATTGCGCGGTGGTTTCGCCTTCAACATCGGAATTTAAGGCCAGGATGACTTCAACAATGGGTTCGCCTTCAAGCCTTTTCATTAAGGAAGCGATCTGAATGTCTTGCGGGCCGATGCCTTCCAGGGGAGAAAGAACGCCGCCCAGAACATGATAAACGCCATTGAAATCACGGATGCGGCCCACCGCCTGGACATCCTGGGAATTTTCCACGACACAGAGCACGGTTTTGTCGCGGGTCTCATCGCTGCAGATGCGGCAGGGCGACGAATCGTCCCAGTGGCCACAGATCACGCAGGGGCGGACTTCTTTGTGAGCGTCCTGGAGAGTTTCTATAAAATCTTTTATTTCTTCTTCGGTCATGCGGAGGATTCGGAAGGCCATGCGCTCCGACATTTTGGGTCCGACCGAGGGAAGTTTGCGGAGGATCGTGAGGAGTTTTTCGAAAGAAGCGGGCCGCTTCATCAGGAACTGGCCGGCAATCTCGTCACTTTGCCGTGGAAAACGCTCAGGAATTTTTTGGTGCCTTCGTCTTCGATGGCGTCTTCGACGGCGGAAGGGACGGTCTGGATGGGTTCAAAAGTTTCGCCCTGGTCCATGGCTTCAAAGGTGGTGTGCAGCGGTTCCACGACCACCGTGTCGTCGTCTTCGGCGGATGCGGCTTCCTCATCGTCTGTGACGGGCTGGACGGGAGCGCGGACTTGCCCCTGCGCAATTTTCAGGTAAACCGGAACCTTCTTTTTGAGTTCAGAGGTGAGAATGCCGTCGAGGACGCTGAGACTCCGTTTAACGGTGTCGAGATAAAACTGTTTGGAAAAACCGATTTCCAAAGAGTTCCCCTTCCAAACGGCGGTCCCGGCTTCGAGGGCCGGATAAAGAGAAGGTTTCTCCTGCTGAACGCGCTGGAGTATTTTTCTCCAGGAAAAATCTGACGGAGCAGAAGATGCAACGGATGGTTCTTCGGATATGACGGATTTAACCTCGGGGCGAGGTGTATCCACCATTTTGGGGGCAGGGGCCCGTGGGGGCGATTCATGAATCGCGCCTGCAACATCCATCGCAGGCGGTTTGGGTTTGGGAGTGGCAATATTCGGAACGCCTTTTTCCAGATTTTCGAGACGCTGGAGGATTTCGGAAACATCCATCGCCTGCTGGCAGAGCTTGACCGCATAACATTCAAACACCATCCTGGGAAAATCGTTCCAGCGCATTTGGTCGGCGCATTTTGAGAGGAGCTGGCTGGCGCGCAGGAGCTCTTCGAGGGTGAATTTTTCCGTCGGATAGGCCTTTTTTCCT
>JAKFYJ010000095.1 GCA_021730935.1 Elusimicrobiota bacterium | reverse complement strand
ATGGTCGTGACCCGTCGCGGCTTGTTCTCTTCGGCATTATATTTGGCCGCGGCCCTCTCCCTCGTGGGAGTCCTCTTCGTCCTGCTCGGCGCTGATTTCCTCTTTGCCGTGCAGATCCTCCTTTATGTGGGCGGCATCCTGGTGATCCTGGCTTTCGCCGTCATGCTCTCAAACGCGGAACAGTTGAAATCCGAGCGGCAAATCAATAAACAATGGGTCCCGGCCCTTCTCCTGTGCGTGGGCCTTGTCCTTCTTGTTATGGTTGCGGTGAAAAAGCACGGGTTCAGCGAACTTTCCGCCCCGATCCTGCCCACCACTCACGCCATCGGGCGCATGCTCCTCGGCACCCAAATTTTGCCCTTCGAAGTCGTTTCCCTGGTGCTCCTCGCTTCCGTCGTGGGCGCTGTGATCTTTTCCAGAAAGGAAGGCAACTGATGCCTGACATGGCTTGCGCAACTTCTTCCTGCACCATCGGCCTGCCGCATTTTCTGGCCTTGGCCGCCATTCTTTTCGCGATCGGCATTTTCGGCGTGCTCACCCGCAGGAACATCATCGGAATTTTAATGTCGATCGAGCTCATTTTTAACGCCACCAACATCAACCTGGTCGCCTTCAACCGATTCCTGCATGTCGACCAGCTCTGGGGCCAGGGTTTCGCGATTTTCGTGATCACTCTCGCCGCCGCCGAAGCCGTGGTGGGACTGGCTCTGGTCCTCGCGATATATCGCAACCTCAAATCCACTTATGTCGAAAACATGAGCGTTCTGAAAGGGTAATATAAAAATGATTGACCACGCTTATTGGATTGTCCTCGCCCCCCTGCTTTCTTCCCTGATCATTTTCTTCTTTGGGAAATTTTTGCCCATGAGAGGCGCTCTGCTGGGCGTCATCGCTTTGGGATATGCCCTCATCCACTCTCTCGGCATTTTCTTCACGGTCCTGGCTCACCCGGGATTCACGCATGAAATGTCCATGACCTGGTTCCAGTGTTATATCGTCCAGACCCAATGGGGCGTGCTCATCGACGGACTTTCCTCCGTCATGCTCGTGGTCGTGACCCTCGTCTCTTTCCTCGTGCATATTTATTCTCTTGGATATATGCATGACGATCCCCGCTTCAAGCGGTTTTATGCTTATCTTTCCTTCTTCACTTTCGCCATGCTCTTCCTCGTCGTCTCCAACAATTTCCTCCAATTTTTCATCGGCTGGGAAATCATGGGCCTTGCGTCTTATCTTCTGATCGGCTTCTGGTTTGAAAAAAACTCAGCGGCGAACGCTTCCAAGAAAGCGTTCATCACAACCAAGATCGGCGACCTCGGCTTTTTCCTCTCCATCCTCACGCTTTTCTCTCTCCTCGGGACCGTCAACTTTGAACAGGTCGCGCGCTGCGTGGCCGAAAACCAGATTTCTCCCCTGATCTCCGGACTCATCGCTCTCGGCTTCTTCTGGGGATCTTGCGGAAAATCAGCCCAGGTTCCCCTCCATGTCTGGCTTCCGGACGCGATGGAAGGCCCCACGCCCGTTTCTGCCCTCATTCACGCGGCCACCATGGTTGCCGCCGGCGTCTTTTTGGTCGCCAGAAGCTATTTCCTTTTTGAGCACGGTCCCTTCTCTCTCGAAATCGTCGCCTGGGTGGGCGGCATCACAGCGCTTCTTGCGGCCACCATGGCTCTCGTCGCCACGGATTTCAAGCGCGTCCTCGCATTCTCAACCGTCAGCCAGCTGGGATATATGATGCTCGCCATGGGCGTGGGCGGCAGGACCGCAGGAATGTTCCACCTCACCACTCACGCTTTCTTCAAGGCTCTCCTGTTCCTCTGCGCGGGTTCCGTCATCCACGCCACTCACACCAACGACATCCGCGAGATGGGCGGCTTGTCCAGAAAAATGGTCTGGACCTTCGTCACCTTCACGATCGCCTGGCTCGCTATTTCCGGCGTCCCTCCCTTCTCGGGATTCTTCAGCAAAGACATGATTTTGGAAGCCGCCCTTGAGTCCGGCCATGTGGCTCTTTTCAGCATCGCCCTTTTCGTCGCTTTCCTCACCGCTTTCTATATGACGCGCCTCCTCCTCCTCGTTTTCGTGACCGACCCCAGGAACCAGGATATTCATCACCACGCGCACGAATCTCCGCCTTCCATGCTGGTCCCTCTCATGGTCCTGGCCGTGCTCGCCGTGATCACGGGCGCCGCTTTCAGCCCCTATATTTATCCGTTCGAAAAAATTATGGGATCTCACGAAGCGGTCCATGAAGCTGTGGGCGCCCTGCATGACATTCCGGGCTGGTTCGTTCCAGGCTTGTCGATTTTGGTCGCGGGCGGCGGCATTCTGCTCGGATTCCTCCTTTATCTCAAGCCCATTTTCTCAGTCGAAAAAATAGCGAAAACTTTCCATCCCATTCACACGGTCCTGCTCGAAAAATACGGTTTCGACGAGGCGTATATCGCCCTTTTCGTGAAACCCCTGGACCTTTTGTCCGTCGTCTTGGCCAAAGCGGATTATTATCTTCTTGACCAAATGGGCGTGGACGGAACGGGCTGGATGACCGAAAAATTTTCCCGCCTGAACGCCTGGTTCGACCGCGTGATCGTCGACGGCCTTGTGGATTTCTGGGGCGTGCTTGCCCAGGCTTTCGGATCCCTCGCCCGTTTCGTTCAGACCGGTCGGGTCCAGAACTACATCATTTTCTTTTTCGCGGGTTTCGGCATGCTTCTGTTTTTTAAACTGCATTTCACCGTCAACGATCTTTTGGCGGTATTCAAATTTTAATTATCGATAACAAGGAGTAATCTCATGGGCATTTTAAGCGCAATCACTTTTTTACCGCTGGCGGGAGCCATCCTGATCCTCTTCACCCCGAAGGAAAGGGTCGCACTTCATCGCTGGATCGCGGTTGCGGCCTCAGCCGCGGCCTTCATCCTTTCCATCCAGGTTTTTAATCAGTTCAACAGAGGAATCGCAACCATGCAGTTCGTGGAACGCCTGGCCTGGATCCCTTCCTTCAACATCAGCTATTTCGTGGGCATCGACGGACTCTCCATGCCTCTCCTGATCCTCACCACTCTTCTTTCGCTCCTCTCCATCCTGGGCTCTTTCAGCGTGGAAAAGCGCGTCAAGGAATATTTCTTCTGGTTCCTCCTCCTTGAAGCCGGCATGCTCGGCGTGTTCATCTCCCTCGATTTCTTCCTCTTCTATATTTTCTGGGAAATCATGCTGGTCCCGATGTATTTCCTCATCGGCATCTGGGGCGGACCGCAGAAAGAATATGCCGCCATCAAATTCTTTTTGTATACGCTGTTCGGGTCCGTCTTCATCCTCATCTCCATCCTGGCCCTTTATTTCAGGACCGAGCCGCACACCTTCGATATGCTGGAACTGATTGCGCGCAATTCTCAGTATACCGGCGCCTTCGCCGTCATCGCGTTCCTGTTCCTCTTTATTGGATTCGCGATCAAGGTCCCCATATTCCCGTTCCACACCTGGCTCCCTCTGGCGCACGTTGAAGCCCCGACGGCGGTCTCCGTGATTCTGGCCGGCGTCCTCCTCAAACTCGGAACTTATGGACTCATGCGGCTTTCGTTCCCCCTCTTCCCCGCGGTTGCGCTCAAGTTCGCCGTTCCTTTATTGATCCTCGCTTTCATCAATATTGTTTACGGCGCTCTCTGCGCCATGTCCCAAAAAGACATAAAAAAGATGGTGGCCTATTCGTCCATCAACCACATGGGTTATGCCCTCCTCGGCATGGCGGCCTTCACGGTCACAGGGTTTAACGGCGCGATCCTCCAGATGGTGAACCACGGAATCGTCACGGGTTCCCTCTTCCTTCTCGTCGGCGTCGTCTATGAACGAGCGCACACCCGCGACATGGACGCTTTCGGCGGCCTCGGAGCGAAAGTCCCCGTTTATACGGGCCTCATGGTGCTTGCCTCCATGGCATCTCTCGGACTTCCCTCTCTCGCCGGCTTCATCTCCGAATTCCTCTGTTTCCTGGGCGCTTTCTCCTCGAAAGTTTCCCCCATCCGCGTGTTCGATTTCATTCCCATCTTCAAGCTCTTCACGGCCCTTTCCGTCATCGGAATTCTGGTCACGGCCGCGTTCTTCCTGAGAATGGTCCAGAAAGTCTTCCTGGGCCCCCTCAATGAGAAATGGAAGGACATGAAAGACATGAGCGCCATTGAGCTTGCCGCCATCCTGCCTCTGACGGTCCTGACCGTCGTCGTCGGCGTCTGGCCCCACTGGCTCATCAGCCTGATGGATGTCACGGTCCAATCCATGGTCAACTTCATCCACGGAGTGAAATAAAACTCATGAAGAACTGGCTCCTTTTATCCCTTCCCGAAATCACCCTGAGCGTCCTCGCTCTTTTCCTCCTGGTGATCGACTCTTTCGCCGGGAAAAAATTGAAGCCGGTTGTTATGGGCGTCACTTTTCTGACGCTCCTGGCCGCATTGGTGATGGTCCTGATCCCTCCGTTCGGCGGACGGTCCTTCGGCATGGTCGTGCACGACGATTTCTCGATGTATTTCCAGGCTGTGTCGGTCATCAGCGCGATCCTCGTCCTCCTGCTGTCTGAACGCGACGAATCCCTGCTCGGCAAGAGCCCCGGAACCTATGCCGCGCTCATCGTCCTTTCCATCCTGGGCGTCTTTTTCCTTTCCTCCGCGGAAGATCTCATCATCCTTTTTGTCGGTCTCGAACTCACCACCATCCCTCTTTTCATCCTCGCGGGCTATCTGCGGCGGGACGAAAAATCTTCCGAGAGCGCCATCAAATTTTTCCTCGTGGGCGCTTTCTCCACCGGCCTCATGATTTTCGGCATGTCTTATCTCTATGGCATTTCCGGCGAAACCTCTTTCTTGGCCCTGAAACTCTGGCTCACGGCCGCCCAGGCCGCAGGTTCCAGCCTTTCGCTCTTCACCGTCGGCATTTTTTTCCTGCTCGCGGGGTTGGGCTTCAAAATGTCTCTCGTCCCCTTTCACCAATGGGTCCCCGACACCTATCAGGGCGCTCCCACGCCGATCACGGCTTTCTTCTCCATTTCGCGGGACGCCGGAGTGATCGCGGTCATGCTCCGCCTCTTCGGGACTTTCGTGAACCCTGACATCCTGGGCCTCCAATCCCTTTTCTGGGTGCTCGCCGTTGCCACCATGACCGTGGGCAACATCACGGCTCTCCGGCAGGAAAACATGAAGCGCATGCTGGCCTATTCTTCCATCGCGCACGCCGGAACGATCTTCATCGGACTGGTCGCAGGCAATGAAACGGGCCGTCAGGGCGTCATGCTTTATGCTCTGGCATATACTCTCATGAGCATGGGCGCTTTCTCCGTCATCATCGCCGTTTCCCGCGCCAAAAATTCCGAGGACATATCGGCGATCCAGGGCCTTTCCAAAGAAAATTTTCCCATGGCGCTTCTCATGACCTTCTTTCTTCTCTCGCTCGCCGGCATTCCCCCGTTCCTCGGGTTCTTCGGCAAATTTTATGTCTTCATGGCCGCCATCCAGTCCCGCATGTATTGGCTGGTCGCCATCGGCCTCCTCAATTCCCTCGTCGCCGTCTATTATTATTTCCGCATCCTGAACCGCATGTTTTTCATGGAGCCCGCGGGCTCGCTTCCTGCGCCCAAAAACGAATTTTCCATTGAGGTCGCGGCGATCAGTTCCGCATTCATCCTCTTGTTCCTGGGCATTTTCCCGGGCCATCTTTTATCATGGATCGGAGACCATTTCCACTTCCTTCCATAAAACCCATGTCTTCATCAAAAGCTTTCAAGCCTAAAATTCTCTCAGACGCCCTTTCCCTCAAAGAAATTGTCCGGACCATTCTTCCGTATCTTTCCCAGGTGGAGGAGCGCCTCTCCGCGGTTTCCGACGAAGGCGAAGGCATCCTCAAGGAATCTTCCCATTATGTTTTGTCCGGCGGCGGCAAACGCCTGCGCGCGGCCCTCGTGCTTTATGCGGCGTCTCTCAAGCCCTGCGACATGAGCAAGGCCGTTGAAGTTGCGGCCGCGGTTGAGCTCATCCATTCCGCGACCCTCGTTCACGACGACATCATCGATCACGCCGTGCTCCGCCGCCTCATGCCCACCGTCAATGTCCAATTTGGAAGCGAAGTGGCCGTCCTCCTGGGCGATTTTCTTTATGCGAAGGCGTTTGAAATGATCGCCGCCGTCGGAAATTCCCAGGTGACTGAGCTTATGGCGCTCACCACCCGCCGGATGTGCGAAGGCGAAATCGATCAGCTCAAACACCGTTTCCGAGCCGACCTCGCCCTGGAAGAATATCTGTCTTTCATCGAGAGAAAAACCGCGGCCCTCATTTCCGCCTGCGGTGAATCCGGCGCCGTTCTTGCGGGCTTGAGCGCGCAGGAACAAAAAGCTTTCTCCGTTTATGGCCTCTCCATGGGCATCTCGTTCCAGATCGTGGACGATCTTTTGGATTTGATCGGCATGGAAAAGAAAATCGGCAAAACCCTTCACACGGACTTGAGCAACGGAAAGCTCACGCTTCCCCTCATCCTTCTGCGCACCGTGCTCGTGGGCGAAGAGAAAAATAAATTTATCGAAAGCCTCAAATCCCCCAATCCCGACTGGCAGGGCGTGGTGAATCTTGCGGACCGTCACAGCATCCGTGAAAAAACGGAAGTCTTCGCCAATGATTATCTGACCGGAGCTCTCGCGGCCGTTCAGATTTTCCCGCAGGACGTGCAGAACACGCTCGAGGCCATCTCGAAATTTGTCTTAAAAAGGGATTATTAATTATGTTCCAAAACATCGGACCCATGGATTGGCTGATCATCATCGCACTCGTCCTGATCTTTTTCCGCGCAGACCGCGTGGGCGAAATCGCCCGCCAACTGGGCCGCTCCATCTCTGAATTCAAAAAGGGCATGCGCGAAGGCGAAGACGAGCTCAAAAAAACTCCCGGCGACAACGACAAAACATCCCCCCAATAACCTGGAAGACACGCCCCGCCCTTTTTTAGAACACCTCGACGAGCTCCGCGCCCGTCTCATCCGCAGTCTGTTCGCGCTTCTCCTCGGGACAGCCGCGGCCTATCAGTTCGTCGATCCCATCCTGAAATTTCTCATCCGCCCCGTGGGACGGCTTGTTTTTCTGGGCCCCACAGAAGCGTTTTTCCTCCGTCTTAAAATCGCCGTCACGGGCGGCCTGTTGATCGCGATTCCCGTGGTGATTTATCAGCTCTGGCGATTCATCGCCATGGCGCTCACCCCCGTTGAGAGAAAATCCTATTGGTGGATTTTGCCCGCGTCTTATGCGCTGTTCATGACGGGCGCGTCTTTCGGCCTTTTCATTCTGCTTCCCGCCGGCATGAAATTCCTGCTTTCCTATTCAAGCGAATTCCTCACGCCCATGATCTCCACCGACGCGTATTTCGATTTTGCCGCCGCCTTCGCCATCTCCCTAGCGCTCCTTTTTCAAATGCCGCTCCTCACCTTTTTCCTCGGCCGTTTCGGCATCCTGGAATCGACTTGGCTTTCCGGCAAACGCCGCATCGCGATCGTCGTGATCTATATTTTCTGCGCCCTCATCACCCCCGGCCCCGACCCCGTGACGGCGC
>JAKFYJ010000066.1 GCA_021730935.1 Elusimicrobiota bacterium | reverse complement strand
GAGGAAAATGTGAGGTGTTGTCTGGTATGCTTGGGGCGTTGATAAAATTTAAAAGGGAGACAGCCCATGGACTCTGAAAAGAAAGTGATCCTCCTCGCAGAAGACGACTCGGTCATTCGGGAACTCTTGACCGCCATGCTGAAGACCGCGGGCTATGAGCTCGTGACCGCAACGGACGGCGTGGAAGCGGTTGAGGCGTTCAGGGCGCATGGGGACAAGGTCCATCTGATCATCACCGACATCGGGATGCCTCGCATGAACGGGATTGAAGCCATCGTCATCATCCGCAAGATGTCCGAGACCGTGCCCATCATGATTTTATCGATTTGGGAGCAGGCCGATTACAAAAAGATCGCCGACGACAACAAAGTGAAAGAGTATATGAAAAAACCTTTTGACGTCCATGAGCTCATGAAGAGAGTCGGAGAGCTCGTCCAGAACCTTCCGCCCAAATCGCAAGCCGCTTGACACTCCGCAGTCGTTATCCTAGAATAGCCCCGTTCCAGCGTTCTCAATAAGATTAAAAAGGAACTCCGTGAGAATCGGAGGCGGTGCCGCCGCTGTAACCCAACCTGCTTGACATAAGCGGGAACTCTTTTCAAACATGGTCACTGGTCGCCTCGGCGGCCGGGAAGATCGGAAAGAGCAGGGGAGCCAGAAGACTTGCACTGGAACAGAGCAATGAAGCTTTCCCGGACATGGAAAGCATAAGGATTTTCATGCGTTCCCGCGCGCTCAGCGCCGCACTTTTTTGCCTGTTTTTTGCGCCCCGTTTATGGGCCGAGCCCCCCAAAAGAATCATTTCCCTCATGCCGTCCAACACCGAAATTCTTTATGCCCTTGGAGCCGGAGACAGAGTCGTGGGCGTGACCCGTTATTGCGACTATCCGGCGGAAGCCGAAACCGTTGAAAAGATCGGGGACTTCCTCCATCCCAACATCGAAAAGATTTTGTCTCTCAAACCGGACCTGGTCCTGGCTGGCAAGTGGCCGTCCAGCAAGATCGTCCCGCGTCTCCAGAAAACAGGCCTCAAGGTGGTGGAAATCGATTTTCCTGCGACGCTGGACGGAATCTTTGAGACCATCCTGTCGATCGCGGAGATCATAGAAAAAAAACCGGAAGGGGAAACCCTGGTCCGGGACCTGAGACGGCGGGTGGAGGTCATCAAGACGGCGGCAAAAAAGAGAAAAATATTGCCGAAAATATTCATCCACATCGACAACCCCAACTGGACCATCACCAAAAACAGCTTCATCAATGACGCTCTCGAAACCTGCGGCGCGGTCAATGTTTATCGCGATCTGCCCATGGCGGGAGCGCAGGTTGCCATGGAATCCGTGGTCGAAAAAAACCCCGACATCATCCTGATCTCGGAAATCCATAAAAATGAAATCGTCAAGCGCCCCGGCTGGCACAGCATCAATGCGGTCAAACGAAACCACATTTTTCAGTTTGAAAAGAACACCATGAACCGCCCCACGCCCAGGATCGTCGACGGCATGGAACAGTTCTCCCGAAAACTCACCGAAATCGGATATTGATGACGACGAAACAAGTTCTGGGTTTTTCTTTTCTGTTTATAGCCCTCGTTGGAGTCGCCTGGATGTCCATCTATATCGGCCCCACAACATCGCTCGACCCCATGATTTTGCGGGAAATTCGATTGCCGCGCGTCGCCATCGGCATTCTGGTCGGATTGTCGCTGGCAACGGCAGGAGCCACATTGCAGGGTCTTTTGCGCAATCCTCTTGCGGATCCCTATGTGATCGGCACTTCTTCCGGCGCTTCCCTGGGCGCCCTCATCGCGTTTCAGGTGAGGCACTTTTTTCCTGAATTCGCCGCTTTCTCGACTGGGATTTTTTATTTTATTATCTTTGCCTGCGCATTCCTGGCCACCATGTCGGCTTATTATATCGCGCGCTCGGAAAAACAGGTCTCCATCATCAATCTTTTGCTCTCCGGCGTGATCGTGAGCACCTTCTGCGGCGCTTTGATATTTTTATTTTTTACGCTCCAGCACGAGGAATCCTTTTCGGTGTTTATATTCCTGATGGGAAACATGACCGAAGGCAACTGGACTCTCATTGGAACCTCTGCCGTGATCATCGGGATCTGCATGATTTTTTCCATTATGGCCGCGAAAAATTTGAATATCATTTCCCTCGGCGAAGAGAAAGCCAAACATCTGGGGATCGATGTGGAGAAATTCAAGCTGATGCTATTCGCGCTCAACTCGCTCATGGTGGCCGCCGCCGTCGCCATTTCCGGAACCATCGGTTTCGTGGGGCTTGTGGTGCCGCACATCACGCGTTTGATCGTGGGGCCCAACCATAAAACATTGATCCCCTGTTCCGCATTGGCCGGCGCCATATTGGTGCTCCTGGCGGACGACGCGGCGCGGGTCATCGCAAAACCTTTGGAAATTCCTGTCGGAATCATCATGAGCATGGTGGGGGCGCCCTTTTTCTTATGGCTTCTCAAGAGACGGCAAAAAACGAAATATTTCTAGACCAGGTCGGCTTCGCCTATGACGGCAAGCGCGTCCTGGACCGCCTCACGGCCAAAATTCCGTCCAGGGATTTCGCGGGCATCATCGGCCCCAACGGCGCGGGAAAATCCACGCTTCTGCGCCTCATGTGCAGGATTTTCAAATCCGACACGGGACAAGTGACTTTGCAGGGGCGTTCCATCGACGAATATTCCCAAAAGGATCTGGCAAAAATACTCGCGGTTCTGCCCGCGGAAACTTTCATCAGCTATGATTTCACCGTCGAGGAAATTGTCCGGATGGGCCGGTCGCCGCACCTCAATTTCTGGTCTGAAGGCGGGGAGAAAGACGAAAAAATTGTGGAAACCTCCATCAAGGCGGTGGGGATTTCCCATTTGAGCGATCGAAGCATCCATTCGCTTTCCAGCGGGGAACGGCAGATGGTGTTTCTGGCCCAGGCCATGGCGCAGCAGCCCAAAATCCTTCTCTTGGACGAACCCACCGTGCATCTGGACATCCGCCACCAGCTCCAAATATTTCAGATTCTCAAAGATTGGAACGCGAGCGACGACCTCACCATCGTTGTCATCTCGCACGACATCAATGTCGCGAGTTTATATTGCAAACGATTGATTTTGATGCACGAGGGAAAAATAAAAATGGAGGGAACTCCGAAGGAGGTCATCACAGAGAAAAACATAAATGAAGTTTATGGCATCAGCACCAAAGTCGTCACGGACCCGGAAACCGGGATTCCGTCAATTCTGTTCAAATAAAAAGGAGAAATAAATGCATTACATCAGAAGAGCCGCAATCTTCATGCTCGGCATGACGATCATGTGTCCCATCGCAGTCCACGGTGCCGAAAAAGAAAAGTCGGAAGCTTTCATCTCTCTCACCCGCACGCCTCAAGCAGAGAAAGAGCTTCCCACCAACGTCACCATCATCCGTTCAGAACAAATCGAAAAAAGCGGCGCCCAAAATGTCGCGCAAGTCCTGGAGAAACAAGTGGGCACCGTGCTCACTCAGACCTCGGACTTGGGATCCCTGCACCAGATCGCCATGCGCGGTTTTTCATCGTCTAGAGTCCTTTTCCTCGTTGATGACAGACCGATCCGTAACCTTTATACCGGGACCATCGACTTGAGCCAGATCGACGTCCACAACATCGAACGCATTGAAATCGTCCGCGGAGCCGGTTCAGCGCTTTACGGCCCCAACTCCGAAGGCGGCGTGGTCAACATCATCACCAAACGGGCCAAAGGGGGAGAACCCACCCTCGAGCTGGGCTCGATGACCCGTTCCTACGGCACCCAGGTCCACCATTTGAATTTCGGATTAAAGAAAGAGAGAATCGAAGGCTATTTTTCAGCCAACAAAAACAGCAGCACCGGATTTCGTAAAAATTCTGATTGGGATAATACATCTTACTCCGCAGATGTCGGATATGAGTTTCCATTTGGTGGAAAGTCCGAATTGGATGTTTCATTAAGCCAAAGCGAAGTTGGTGTGCCTGATGTGGCGGTCAATCCAGTAACAGGTGTGCCTTTGAGAATCGAAGAGTTCGACGGCGAAATTGAAACCAACGCGCTCTCTCCTTTCGATCGCCAGAGAGACAAAACAGAAAGTCTCCGTTATCAACACAAGTATGATTATGAAGATATATTCTCAGGAAAAGTGCGTGTTTATGGGGAGAAAAAATCCCAAACCTTCGTGAGCTATTTTCTGGGAATTCCGTCCGAATCAACGAACACAGCAATTATTCAAGGTGTTGAAGCTCAGTTAGATTTTCCTCGTGTTGGTTTCACTATTGGAAGCCAAGTTGAACTTGATAAGTTTCAAAGTTCATTCCAATCTGAAATTCAAAGCACGATATGGGGAGTTTTCGCACAGGAAAAACAAACCTTCTTTGACCGCTGGACCGTGGTTTTGGGCCTGAGAGGCGATAGAAACAAAGATTACGGCAGTTCCGTCAATCCCCGTTTCTCCACGACCTTCAATCTGAATGAACAGTGGAAATTTTCTGCCAACGCAGGACGCTCGTTCAGAGTTCCCACGTTCGCAGACCGTTTTCCTGGATTTGGAAGGCCTCCCAACACAACTGTTAGACCCGAAACCTCCTGGCAGGAAGATGCGGGCGTAGAATTCACTGTTGGTTCCAAGTTCCGCACAAAAGTCACCTATTTCCGTTCTGACACGATCGATAAAATTGTCAGCGATGCAGGAAATAGCTCACGAGCAGACAATGTCTCAAAGGCCTATAGTCAAGGAGCGGAGGTTGAAGTGAATCAACAGATTCTAGAATGCCTTAGTCACGGAGCTAACTACACGTTTACAGAGAGTTTAGGAATGCGTGAAGAGGGAATCAGTGATTATTTCATCCTTCCCCTTACTCCCAAACATAGGGCGAATTATTTTGTTGATTGGCAGGCTCCGTTCAAGGTCACCCTGAATTCTTCAGTGAATTATGTGGATGTTCAGTATTTCCCAAACTTCAATGGGAAAGGCCAAACAGTTCTACATCCCTATATTTTATGGAACGTCAGAGTTGCCAAGAAAATCGGACCTCTTGAAGCTTTTTTCGGGGTCGACAACATAACGGAGACAAGATACGCTTCAAACGCAAACCCTCCAGGAGCCTTTACAGGCTTCTTCCCTCAGCCCGGCAGGACCTATTGGGGCGGCGTGAATGTGAAGTTCTTCTAATTCTTAAATCCATGCAAAAAGGGGCTTGCCGATTTCTTCGGCAGGCCCCTTTGTTTTTTTCGGACCTTTTCTCTTGACATCGCTCCGGGATATTGTAAAATAAAGGGGAAATTTCGGCAGATCTCAAATAAAATCCAAATACTTCATTATTATTTTCGCAGACCTTTTGCACAATAACGATTTTTACGCTCAAATAACGCGGAGGCAACATTCAAGATGACCCAACAGACGACCCCAACCCCAACCTCAAACCCAAATCCGAGCCAGACTGCGACCACCGACGTTTCGGCCCTGACCAAACTCAAACTTCCGGAACTCACCCAGATGGCGCTCAACCTCAAAATCGACATTTCTTCGGGATTGAGGAAACAGGAGCTGATCGCCAAGATCATCGAAGCCCAGGCGGCCCAGTCACCCCAGGGGAATATCGTGGACGAAGGGGTTTTGGAAATTTTGCCGGACGGGTTTGGGTTCCTGCGCTCCGCCAATTATAATTATCTCCCCGGGCCGGACGACATCTATATTTCGCCTTCCCAGATCAAAAAGTTCGGCCTCAGGAAAGGCGACACGGTTCAAGGGGAAGTCCGTCCTCCCAAGGAAGGAGAAAGATTTTTCGCCCTCCTGCAAGTCAAGACCGTCAACGGCGAGACCCCTGAAAAACTCCGAGCCCGTTCCCTTTTCGACAACCTGACCCCTCTTTATCCCAACCGCAGAATCGTCATGGAAACCACCAAATCCGAAATCAACACCCGCGTGATGGATCTGGTGGCGCCCATCGGCATGGGCCAACGCGGACTGATTGTCGCCGCGCCCAGGACCGGCAAAACCATATTCCTGCAAAAGATCGCGAACGCCATCACCACCAACCATCCGGACATTTTCCTTATTGTTTTGCTTATCGATGAACGCCCGGAAGAAGTCACCGACATGCAGAGATCTGTTAAAGGCGAGGTTATTTCGTCAACTTTTGATGAGCCCGCAGACCGCCACATTCAGGTGGCCGAAATGGTCATTGAGAAAGCGAAAAGGCAGGTGGAACACGGCAAAGATGTGGTTATTTTGCTGGATTCCATAACCCGTCTCGCCAGAGCCTATAACACCAACACGCCGTCTTCAGGACGCGTGCTCTCGGGCGGTCTGGATTCGAACGCGCTTCAGCGCCCCAAACGGTTTTTCGGAGCGGCCAGGAACATCGAGGAAGGGGGAAGCCTCACGATCATGGCGACCGCCCTCGTTGAGACAGGAAGCCGCATGGACGACGTCATCTTCGAAGAATTTAAAGGCACGGGAAACATGGAAATTTATCTGGACAGGAAACTCGCCGACCGCAGAGTCTTCCCTGCCATCGACATGAACCGCTCCGGAACCCGCAAAGAAGAACTCCTCATGGAGCCGGACGAACTCAACAAAGTCTGGATCCTCCGCAAAGTGCTCTCGTCTCTGAACCCCATCGAGGCGATGGAACTCCTGATCGAGAAAGTTTCAGCCACCAAGTCCAACAAGGACTTCTTGAAGTCTATGGAACTTTCTTCGATGGAGAAGATGTAAAGATCCAATAGATCGGAATTCCAAAAGACACCACGATCAGCCCTCTCAGAGAGTCCATCGGACTCCTGAGGACGGACTGCGCGATCATCCAGAAAACTCCCACAATAAAAATGACCGGGACAACAGGATATCCCCAGGAAAGATAGGGTTCCGCGTCCGCGTCTTTCCGCCCGTTCTTCCTGAGAACGAATAATCCAATCACCGACAAAACCGCGAAAAGCAGGCTGGGGATCGTCACATAATCCAGAAGCTGGTCAAAAGTCCCCGAAAGCACCAGGACACAGCTCCAAACGGCCTGAAAGAGGATCGCGTTCCCGGGCGTGAAAAACCGGGGATGAACTTCCTGGATGCGGGCCGGAACCAGCCCGTCAAGCGCCATGGCATAAAGGATCCTGGGCCCCGTGAGGATGGAGGCGGCGAGACATCCCAAAATCGAAATGGCGATCACGATGCTCGTGAGGCGCGCGATGTTGTCGCCGAAGAGAGCCTGAGTGACCAGAGTGACGATCTTGACTTCGCCGGAAGAGCCCTGAATGGGGAGAGCATAAATATAAAGAATCACGAGGCTCAGATAAATCAGGGTCACGAGGCCGGTCCCGAGGATCAGAGAGATGGGAATGGTGCGTCTTGGGTTCTTGATTTCGCCCGCAATATAAACGGACGCGTCCCACCCGGAATAGGTGTACATCACGGGAATCATGGCCAGGAGGAGCGGGCCTGTGAACGACAAATAATCGACGGAATGGAGAGGCTCAAAATGGGACATCGAGCCCCGCCCTGAGAAAAAGCCCGCCGCAACCAAAATCACGATCACCGCGAACTTGACAACCATAAACCCGTCCTGCAGGTTCGAGCCCCAGGTGACGCCGCGATAATTGACCGCCGAAATGACGAGGATGAGGAAAATCGCAAGGCACTTCGCGCTCACGGGATCGTCGAGACCTGTCTC
>JAKFYJ010000075.1 GCA_021730935.1 Elusimicrobiota bacterium | reverse complement strand
TTTTGTGTATATTAATATTCCTCCGCCAGATCCTCCTCCTCCGGGGGAGGCATCAGATATACAACAGTCATTTTCACCATTCAATCCATTCTGGCCACTAGCATTAAGTTCTCCGCTAACAAATACATATGAGCTTATAAGCATTATCATGCCTCCCCCATGTCCGCCTTTGGAGCCATTTTTAAAATTTCCGCCTTCAGCACCAAAACCACCCCCGCCTCCGCTTCCCATCTCAATGTCATCGAACGAAGAGGGAAAACTGACCAAGGTGTTCTGTCCGTATGCATTTCCCGCAATTTCCCCAGAAGAAGAATTTCCTCCTTTTCCACCATATCCAGCGCCGGCACCGGCTGATTTTCCAATGTGCCCCCCAGCGCCTGCTCCCGGACCACTTCCCTTGCCGCCCGGAGCATATGCCGCGCCGCCCACTCCACCCTTGTATCCACTCCCCCGCGCAGTAAGGGTCCCAATGATTGATATTGTCGAAGCATGGATTTCAACAAACCCATAGTTTCCACTGAGTTCGGGTTTAACTGTTACAACTCTAGTGTTTTCAATTCTAAATAACCTGATATTTTTATGAATGCCAGCGATGTCAGTATCGTTCGTAATAATCCAGTCCATCCCCCCATGATCTGTGTCGTCAATGTTGCCGGCAAAGGATGATTGGGTGCATAGAGAAATGGTCAATCCTAAAACAAGTGCAACCCATCGTTCGCAAATTAGAATATTTTTCATTGGTTAACCGCCTTCATGTAGGGTGTAAAAATTGGGTCCGAAACAATGTCTCGATATCCGCCTTTGCTGACGACGATTTTCAGCATCTCCGGGACCCGTTCAGTCCGATAATTGTTGGCGATGTAAAATCTGGACAAAGTGATGTAAGAACTGTAGAGGTCTGGAGCAATATTAATAGCTTTTTCCATATTTTCAAATCCTTTCTCTGGCTGGCCGGATAAAACCTCGATGGCGCCCCTGTAAAGCACGACATTGGCTCGGTTGAATCGGTTCATTGGAACATTTTCCGCTTTCTCCAAAAGCGAGAGTGCCAGAACATAGTTTTTTTCGTTGTATTGGCCCATCACGGCTGAAAGATAGCCGATCGGGTGAATCATTGCATCTTGGGAATCCAAAACCACGGGTGAAAGCTCACTTTCCGCTTCGGTCAGAGTCAGCCAGGCCATTTGGCCGTCGGATGTGGCAAAACGGATCTTTGCGTTTTGTTGGAAGAGCTGGGCGATTTTCACGGCGTCCTTAGGCTTGAGATTTAAACGGTCGTTTGAAAGGTTGCTATAAGCTTCAAAAAAATCACGGCTAAGCAGAATATGGGCGATTCCTAACTTTTGAAGTTTTTCTTTCAGGCCCTGGACATCGGAAGATTCTTCCGCCATCGCAATGATCATTTGCTTGTCCCGGTCATTGCTGAAATACATTTTTCTCTCGATACCATAACTGTACAGAACCCCAGCCAATAAAACACCGTCGGACGGCTTTGTTCTCGTGTTGATGAGGTGAGACATCCAGGACATGTTATATGCTTGTCGGTCCGTATACTCGATGCTGTAATTGTCCTTCGAAAATCCTGAAATAAAATTTGCGACCGCAGGCCGCAGCAAATTGTAAAAAGACATGGATGTCAGTCCAACGGTAAAAGTTACAAATACGAAGATTAATGTCATTGCGCGTAAAGGTTTTGTGCAGTCTTTGATTAAAATGAAAAACGGGATGCCTGCAAGATAGGCAACAAATCCCATGTGATATCTTATCTCGGTAGAATAACAAAGATGGAGCAGCCATCCGGCCAATGCAGACACGATGGAAATTTTCAGTCCGTTGGAAAGATTGGTGAAAAGGGCTCCGATGCTGGCCGCGACTAAAATAATGGCCGGGCCCCAAGTTGTAGGCTGAATGATTCCGTTTTGAAAAGAAAGGCCGAACAACAGCCGAAAGTACTCAGTAAGTCCTTGAATGCCCAGTTTTTCAGTCGATGCGGAAATCATGTCTGTTGAATGCCAGGGGGCAGCCATCTTAAGGCCCAATAAAGAAGTCATGTATGGGTAAATGGGATCTCCCGTTAGAAACAGGGAACGCAACAGCCACGGCGCGATCGCAACAAAGAAACCGGCTGAAAAAATTCCGATAAGCTTAAATTCGCGAGCTCGAATTGAAATCCAGGATAAAACGATAAAAGTTGCGGCAAAAGAAATGATGGCTGTAAATTTATGTCCCATGGCTCCGCCGCAAAAAAGGCCGGCAAGTAAAACCCATGAATATGCGATGTCGGGCTGTTGATCCTGATGATCAATGGCTTCTTTAAGGGCACAGAAGTGAGCAAAGAGAAACACGCCGCTCGGGAAATCATTCTTGATCGTGCCCGAAAACCACATCACGGGAGGCACTGAAAAAAGCAGGAGGGTCTCCGCCATTGCGCCCCAGTTTGAAGCGTTGCGGCGCAGAAAACCCCAGGCAACAGCTGTCATGGCCGCAAAAAACGAAATCATGAGGAGAGCCGCCGCCATTTCAGATTTTAAGAGCAGGCACCACATAACCAGCATTTCAGTGTTTTGGGGGAAATAAGTGTAAACATTGAATATGCTTCCCATCATGTGTCCGTGTTGAATGTAGAGATTGGGGAGCGACAGATGAGTTAAATAGGTGTCGGAATAAGTTTGATGCTGAACGGTCATGATTGAGCGAATGAGAAAGAATCCTGCGAGGCTACACCAAAATATTTTGTCTGATTTTGGGATTGGAGGGCCTGAGTATGTGCCTGATTTGAGAGTCTGAATAATAAAAAAAGCCGCGCCCAAAATCATAACTGTAAGAGCGATTGCAAAATTCAGAAGCCCTAATAATCCAAAAAGCAACCAGAGTAAACTGAACGCAAGAGATCCGATCAGAAATGACAGTCCCGTTTTTTCCGATCTGAGAATATCTGCAGATAAATTCCTGAAAAGCCTGCGGGAAAGAATCAAATTTCCTACGCTTATAAATGACAAGGTCATCAGCGTCAATATTCCATAGGCCCATAATGATCGTAAATATCCGCCTCGGTACCCGGAAAGCGCCATGCTGAAGTTTTGCTTCATTTCGTGAAGGGTTGGCCATGCGACTGGAATGAAATAGGTGTCATTGTGAGGGTTGTTCATCCATTGAACTAATAGATAGAAAGTCAGCAAAAGTCCGCACGAGAGGACAATCCAAGAGATTATATCGCTGGTTGGATTGTCCGGGGCTATTTGATGCTGTTTTTTATTTTTTATGGATGTCGTCATTGATGAGTTTGACTAAACCGATCTCTTGGGTAGTTTGGTTTTCATATAGCGAGGCCGGGGTAATTTCTGAGCAGATTGTTTCCGCCCATCTCCCGAATTTTTTTTACCAGCGCCTGGATCTGTTCTGGGTGCAGGTTGTGGTATTTATAAAACAGAGCTAAATTCAAAAGCGCTGAAACATTGTCCGGAGCAATCTTCACGCCTTTGAGCAACAGCGTTTCTCCGGCGGCGATGTCGCCTTTTAATGAAATTAAATTGCCAAGTATCCCGTAAATGATGGCTTTATTCGAAGAGTGCATGGGGAGGTTGATGGACTTTTCTGCGATTCGCTG
Organism: Elusimicrobiota bacterium; assembly: GCA_021730935.1. Lineage (GTDB taxonomy): Bacteria > Elusimicrobiota > Elusimicrobia > 2-02-FULL-39-32 > 2-02-FULL-39-32 > 2-01-FULL-60-11. The sequence continues at coordinate 4,569 of JAKFYJ010000075.1, read as the reverse complement.
TGCTTCGTCATATTCCTGTTGCCCCCAAAGCATCTTGAGCATTTCTATGATGCTTGACGGTGAAAAAAGGATGTCGCTTTCGCTGAGTTCCAGGGCCGGATATGCTGTCCCGTCTCTGAGCGTCAGCCATTGCATCTCTCCGTCGGGAGTTGTGTAACGCAACGCGGTGTCTTGCGCGATGAAATTTTCGATTTTTTTCGCGTCCTCTGATCTTAGGTTCAGCTCCGGACGCGATTGCGAACGATAGATGTCGTTGAAACGGGAATTAAAAAGGATGTGGCTGATGCCGAGATTCTTCAGCTTCGCTGCCAAATCACCTGAACTCATGGATTGTTCTGCCAGGTCCTGAAGGATTTGTTTGTCGGGATCCACTCCGAAATAAAATTTTCTGTCCACTCCGTATCCGTAAGTCACCCCTGCGAACAGGACTCGTTCGCTCGTCTGGGTCCTCGAATTGATCAGATGGCTCATCCACCTCAGGTCCTGGATTTGCGGGTCCGTGCGCGTCAGGTTAAAGTTCCCCGGAGTATAGCCTGAAACGAGCTGAATGGTCGATTGTTTCACCGACGAATAGGTCAATGAATTGCTGAAGGCTTGGACAATAGAGCCTAATATCAGGACATAAACGGCATATTTCAGGAGTTTTGAATTTTTGGCGGCTTGAGCAAAATAAGCGAACGGAAAAAGCACGATCAGGACAAAAACTCCGAGCTGATAACGGAATTCCAGCGCATAGATTAGCAGGCTCAAATAACTTAATACTGCGGCTGAGATTGTCAGTTTTATGCCTGAAGGCAAGGGTTTCCGCATGAGAGGAACAATCAACAATATCGACAGCGCGGAGACTCCCCACTCGGCGGGCAAGATTAATCCGTTTTGGCGGGAAAGTCCGACAATGTTCGCAAAATATTTGATAACGGCAGGCCATCCTTCCACTGACGCCGACGATGAGATTTGAGCGACGGTGTGCCATGGCTTTATGAGCGTTCCGCCGAACAGGGAGTTGAAATAAGGATAGACAGGATTGCCGGTTTCGCAGAAAGCTTTGATGAACCATGGAGCGGAACATGCCAGCGCGGCGATGCCCCATCTCAGAGCGCGACTTTTTTTGCCTATATTCTTGTCTTTAAAATCGAGAGCGGTCAATAAAAGCAATGTCCACACCGCAGGAATCGCCGCGGTCAGTTTGTGTCCGATGGCGCCGCCGCAGAAGATGCCGGAAACCAACAGCCAGCTGCTTGAAGCCTGCAAATCTGAATCCTTTGAGGTCAATGAATTTATAAGGGCAACATAATGCATGAGCAAAAATGCCGCCGTCGGAAGATCGTTCTTGATGGTCACGCCGTACCAGACGATTGCCGTCGAAGCGAGCGCCATGTAAGCCGCTGAAAGACCGATCCACTTCTCTGTCGTTCTGGAAAAAAATCCCCAGACCATAAATATAATCGACGCGAGGAATCCCCATTGGATCAAAACTGCCGCCACTTCGGACTTGAACAGCAGAGGCCAGATCATGAGCATTTCGGTGTTCTGAGGAAAATAGCTATAAATGCTGTATGCGTTGGGGGAGATTCTGCCCCACTGAATATAGGCCCAGGGAAGGGGGAGGTGAATTTGATAAGCATCCGAATAAATTTGGTTCATGATCGATAATGTCGAAATCGAGGCAAGGATCAGAAGGAGCCCCGCAAACAAGAATTTCTCGTCGGGGGAGCAGGAATTGAACCAGTTCAAAGAGGAGTTGATTATCGTCCTGGGATTGGCGGCTTTCATTTGGAAAGCCATAAAAAGCAGACCAACGATGATAAGAAAAATTCCGATTTTTATGGAAATGAATCCAAGGGAACCCAGCGCGAGCCAAATGAGGCTGTATCCAAGCGACCCAACGACATAATAGGACGCAAACTTTTCCGGAAAGCTCATGAGCGGCTCTCCTTTCCATATGAATCTGAAAACAAATTTTCCGAGAAACATAAAATTCAAAGCGAACACAGCAAAGAGACCATAGCCGAAAACTGTTCTTAAATATCCTTCTCCATATCCGTGCAGGGCAAGCTTTAAATTTTCTTTCATGTCCTGCAGGCTCAAAAGCGATGCCGTGCCGTTATTTTCCAACGGCGGCCGCAGAGACCAGAGGTATTGGATATAAATCATCATGCCGATGGACAAGACGAGCAGGAGCGTCAGCCAGGAATACCCTGTGTCCTGGATTGGGGGAATTGCCGAACCTGGCTTAAATGTTTTTTTGGTTTTTATGGGATTGTCCTTTGCAGATGAATTTGTTGCCAAGTCACATGTGTATTAGAAGCTTTAACCGGATGTAAAGCCATGGAATCAATGTATTTCATCGCTTCTCTATCATCAGGTTTTAATTCCAAAGCCTTTTTAAAGTGGAGTGTGGCTTCAGTAAAATCTTTTCCGATAAGATACAGAAGTCCCAGATTAAAATGCGCCTCCTGGAAATTTTCGTTTAATTGGATGGCTCGGAGGAATGATTTTTCGGAATTAGGATAGTCGCCTTTTTGTTGAAAGAGGCTGCCCAAGGTGTTGAATGACTTTGAATCGTTTGGGTTTAATCTGACGGCACTTTTTAAAGTTTGCAGAGCTTCGTCAGTTTTTCCTTGCAACGCCAAGATGAATCCAAGATTGCCATATGCCTTTGCGTTGTTTGGATTGTGGCGAATTGTTTCGCGAAACAATTGCTCCGCAACGATGCGATTCCCGGAATCATTTTGAAGCGTGCCGAGATTATAATACGCCCGATCATTGTTGGGGTTGAGTTTGATTGCGCGTTCAAATGCGCTGGACGTTTTTGATATATCTTTTGCGTCATTATATAGAACCCCGAGATTATAATACGCTCTGTCATTGTTGGGATATCGGGCAATGGCTTCTTCCCATAATCCGATGGGAGCGGCATATAAAAGATTTCTCTTCCAGGTCAGTGAACTTAGGAAAACAACATAAGCCAGGAGAATCGCTGATGCGGTTCTACGATTTGTCATATTTGAAAGAAGGGATACGATAAAAATTACAAAGCCGAAAGCGGAAAGATAAACACGGCGTTCAGTCATCGCGTCGTTGATGGGGAGAACAGAAGTCGGCAGAAGAATGATTAGAAACCACAGGATTGAGAGGGTATAGCGTCTAAAATCGGCCGTGTCCTTTTTTAAGAAATAAATGATTATTGGGCAGAGAGCGAACAGTCCCAGGGTTGGGACGATGAATCTCCAGTCAGAAGCGGTTTTAAACGGGAGGATGTAATGATCGATACATTGGTTCATTGGGATAAAGAGGAGCTGGATATATCTCCATATCACTATCGGCTGGACCATTACATAGGACTGTTGGCTCCAGCGGAGCAGAGTCGCATCGGCATAATCTTTGACGCCTCCCATCGCCATCGAACGGTAAAGAAGAAGGATTCCTGCCGCAATCCAGAAAGGCGCATGTGATTTCCATCTTGCGGTGATTGGCTTTTTGTCCACCTTTGAGAGAACCAGATAATCCAAAACGAGGAGCGCGAGCGGGAGGGTGATGATAATTTCCTTGCAGAGAAATCCAAGAATAAAAGACATGAGCGAAAGGAAGAGGGTCAGCGGTTTGCCTTTGGAAGCTTTTGCAAACGATATTACGGAAATGAGATAAAACATTGCGGCAAGACTTTCGGAGCGGTGGCTGATGTAACTCACGACTTCTGTGTTCATCGGGTGAACGGCGAAGAGGAGAGCAGTTAAAAACGCAAGCTGAGGATCTGCCAACAATATGGTGGCAAGAAAAAAGACGAGCAGAATGTTTATGACATGAACGCACAGGTTGAAGAGATGGTATCCGAACGGATTGATTCCGTTCAAACGATAATTGAGAGCGAACGAAAAAAATGTCAGACGGCGGGAAGGAGCGATTTTTTCAACGATGCTCTGTTCCTGCTCATAACTTTTTTCCTGTGAGTTCAGTGTCAATGATTTTATTTTTGGGTTTTCAACGATATAGGTGATGTCGTCAAAGATGAAAGGCGCACGGATTGAAGGCCAATATAGGAGAAATGGAACGATGATAAGAACTGCGATCGCTCCCCAATAGTGAAAAGGTTTCTCCGGAGAAGATTGGCTAACTTTCATTAAAACCTCGTCGCAAAACTGAACTTATGTGATCCCTCAAGCTGTTGATCGTGCGAAGGGATAAAGGAATAATCGAAGCTGAGGCGGCGGACCCAGAAACCCAGGCCCACGCTGGTTCCGCCGAACTTGTTGATGCCGTCAGAAGCTTTGGTTCCGGAGATTGCGGCGACGTATCCCGCGCGCAACGACAGGGCTTTATACGGCACATATTCGAAACCGAAGGTGGCATTCGTGCGGGCATCATAGACTTTTTGGGAGATGTCGAAGACGAGGGAACTCTTTTGGCCGGAACCGAGACTGTAAGACACTCCGCCTGCGATCGTGAGGGGGATTTTATAGGACGCGTCTTCCATCTTCATGGCGGGGCCGAAGTTGCGGACTGCAAGGCCGAGAGACATGCCCTTGATGGCTGTTTCCATGAGGACGCCGCCGTCGATGGCGACACTTT
>JAKFYJ010000060.1 GCA_021730935.1 Elusimicrobiota bacterium | reverse complement strand
CCCCGCGCGCAAGTGCAGATCTATGAGACAGGGAATTATATCGGCGGCACGATGTCAGATGCGGACGGGAACTTTTCGTTTACTCCGAGCGATGACCTGAAGAACGGGTGGAAAAATTTCATCGCGACGGTTTTTGACGCGAACGGTCAGCGGGTGGAAAGCGACGTTTTAAGAATTTATTTCGCGGTCAGCGGCTCTCCGGTAGAGGAAAGATTAAACATTAAGCCGGAACAAAAGCGAACATTGGAACGCCAGACGGTATCCTTTCTGGTCACGTCGCGCGAAGGTGTCCCCATGAAAGGCGCGCGGGTGATACTGGTGGATCAATCTGGGGATACAAACCAGTCCGGAAGGATCGATCTGGTGACGCCGGCGCTGAATGGACAGACTACCAAATCTGTGCCTGTTAAAGCTGAAATCCTGCTGCCTAACGGAATTAAGCTTACGGGCAGCAATGTCATCGACGTGGTTGCCGGTGACAACTGGGATATCCGATTTTCTCCGAACGGGGACGGGATCAATGATTACGTCGTATTTAATGACGATGATTTGCCTGTAAAAATCCAACAGTTCCGCACGGATGAAGTCGTAAAAGTTGTGAGGAAGGAAGACGGAGGACGCTGGGACGGGAGAAAGGGTAATGGAACTGATTGCGGGACAGGCCTCTATCTCGCGCAAACCAAGGCGGACCGCAGCAAGCAGGAGCGCAGGGCCCTGGTTATCCAAGTTTTAAAATAACACGCAAAGGAGCAGTTTATGAAAAAAAATAGAGTCGCAGCAGCAATGATCCTTCTGGCCGCAGTCTGCGGGAATGTTCGAGCAGAAAGCGTGGAGAAAATCCTTTACATTAATAAGACAGCTTTTCAGCTCGCTTCACTTCCCTTGGCTCAAATCAAGCTGAGGGAACAGGATTTTGAGCTGAAACACGACAAAATTCTGCCTCAATACCGGGAAGCCAGTAAACGGCTGAAAGAATTGTCATCTGTTCAGGAGTCCCAGCTCCCACCTGAACTTAAAAAAGAGAAATTTGATTTATCGGATACTGTCGCGAAATATCTAAAAGTGCTCGGTCCGGATCTGGTCCAGCTCGATCAGGAAACGCAGGAAGCCCAAAGAAAAAACGAGCTGCTTTATTATCGCGCCCTAAAAGCAATCATGGACAAAACAAATGCCGACGCGGTTATCCCTTGGCCTGCCGCATGGTACTACGTCAACGGGTCCTGCGACGCGACAGTCCCCGCAATCGACGAGGCCGCGAACAGGCCTTGGAGCAGCATGCCTAAACCTGATGCCGTAAAACTTAAACGCGTGTATTTCGTTGAACAGAAACGGGTTGCTGACAATTTGGCTAACAGCATGACGGTCAATCAGGAAGAGTTTTATAAGCGCTTTTTCCAGGCCTGCTCGGACGTCGCTAAGTCCAGAAACGCGGATCTTGTCATGGAATATAGTCAGAGTGGTTATGACGCCCTAAGTTCGCGATTCGATCTCACTGATGAAGTGATCTCGAATATCCTCAAAATGTCTGTCAGACGATAACCGTTTCACAGCACAAGTTAAAGGCGAGTGACAGGCTCTGGGCAATTCCTGCGCATCTGGAAATATCTGGATGATTGTCCGGTTTTCTCGAACCCTTTATACTAGATCTATGAGAAGCCGAGCCCATAGATTATTCAGGTCAGATAATAATGAATAAATATAAACGATACTCTCGCTTACAGGTGTCCCTGGTGATTTTGTTCACGCTTGGAACGGATTTTCCAGTTTATTCAGAAGTCGTCATCAGCGGGCCTGTCACAAAAGAAAGCCCTTATCAGAGACAGCTGCAGCAGAGATATGCGGCTCAGGACCAGAACTACAAAACTTACGGCGCGCAGACGGGATCATTCACTGAATCCCAAAATCTCAGCAGAAGCAATTTTATTAACCGTATGTCCGGGTATTTCAGCCCGCTCAATGTAAATGTATATGATTCAAACCAGCTTAACCGCGCCGTTCAGTATGACCAACTTGAGAGACAAAATAACTTGCAAAATATGTCGTCCCAGGTAAACAGCAACATCAAAACGGTTATGGATGGGTATGCTCATGCAGTTCAGAGCGTGGTGAATGACAAGGGGGAACTATCAACTTATAACGTGGCAACCATCAGAAACAGCGCCAATGAGCTGGCATCGCTCAGCAATAAAGCAGAAAAGATCGGGGACTATGTGAGTTCAGAATTTAGAAGAGATTATAGGGAACTCGCAACCCCATCTTACCTGGAACGTACCGACATTATGACGAATTCGTCTGCAACGGATCGGTTGGTCAACGCCTATCTTTATGGGAGCAGCGATGACAACAAAGGCATTTACGGGCTGAAAGATTCCTTTATGAGTTCATCCAGACAATTCAGTTCCGCCGCCACTAAAATTCAAGACACAGAAGACGATATGAGAAACAATATGGTGGTCAACTACGCTGTGGGCGGCCTTCAAATGGTTGTCGGCGCCGTGTTGCTCTACGTTCCTGGAGGTCAGTTGGCTGGCGGAATGATGATCGCTTCCGGAGCGACCCAGGCCGGGTCCACTGCAAGAAACAATGTTGTGATCAACGAGAAAGGATTGGAAGGGTTTCAGTCATCGTCCGAATCCAAGGCCGCGCTTGGCATTCAATCATTCCAATATGCGTTGGCCGCGGCGCAGTTAGGGAGCAACGCTTACAATGTGGCTTCAAACGTGAGTAAAGCAAGCGCGATTCAGAACGGAGTTACTCAAACAGGGTTTTCTGCTTTATCGACTGGGCAGAAAGCTTATGTCGCATACCAGTATACCAATACTGCCCTCGGCGTTGCAGATATGACGGGTCTCACGAAACAGGCATTCGGCGAACAAGGACAGCTCGCTGCCCATGCCGCCATGGCAGGCGCGGACCTCGCCTTTCTTGGGTCAGGACTGCAAACTCAGACTGCCGCTCGTCTGAACCCGGATGTTAGCCCGTTACTCAGGAACAATGAAACAGCCCATGCCGCCATGATCTTGTCCAAGTCCAACCCGATATCCATGGCGTCTCAAGTCGTTAACGACGCAGTGTCAGTTTCTCAAATTAGTCCGGACGGCCAGGACCTTGTCAAACGGATTGGGCCAGGATTACAGATTGGAATGGAGAGCGCGAAACTCAGTTCAACGCTCTATGACCGTTTCGGTAATAATGACAGGCTCACAAAAGCGGGCGAGACCATTCCTACGGATTTCGTCATCGCAAAATACGGGGAATTAATGAGACCTGGCCAGTCCCAGGGCCCTGACTCCAAAAACACCCCTCAAAATCAGCAGGGTCCTGTATCCTATACTGATTTTGAAATGGGTTACCTAAAAAATAAATATTTTGATCTGAGCATGCCGAACCAAAAGTTTCTTGAAGAAGGCCAGGACAAGAGCGATCAAATCATCAGTGTCAATTACTATCCACCCGCAAATATATCTGAACCTTACCGGAACGAATCCAAGATCACAGCGTTATTGTATGCCTACAAAAGCGCGCGCGACAATGATGTGAAGCCGGAACCGGAGCTCATGTCTCCTTCGAGCCTGGAATCAATTCAAAAGGCCAATTTGCGCGTGCAAAGTTCTATCACCAAACTTTATTCAATCATTCCCGACACTGAAGAGCAGGGGATCGCGCTGCATAAAACAATTGCGAATTTGAGCAACCACTCCAGTCTTGAACAGCTGAAATCCGATCCTCGATTCCAAACTGCCAGTATCGTCAGCGGAAGCAAGAACTCTCAAGGGCTTTTTTTTAATTTTGAAAATAATTTCAATATGCAGATGTTGAACGACGGACGGGTTGTCACTTACGGATTTGACCGTTTCCACTCTCCTGATTTCACGATTCGGGGGACTAAATAACGTGAACAAATTGAGGAGATTTTTGTGTTTGTTCCTTTCTCTGCATCTTTTGATTCAAACGTCTCCGTTGCCTCTCCTTCTGGCGGACGCCTACAATGATCCCTCTTTAACATGGGCGCAGAACCAAAATAATTTTCAGCTGCCCTCTAACAAACTGTTCAGCAGCGGATCAAATTTTATAGATAACAAAACCAACGCGATCTTTGGGTCCCAGTTTACCTTTACCAATTCCCAGGGGGCAAACTTCAAGGATTTCTTTTCATTGAATCCGTACAGCCTTGGAGACAGCAAAACACAAGGGATCGGGGGACTGATCATGCCCAACCAGCAATCCATCCTTTACGGAGACCTGTACAAAGTAAATATCCAGAACGTCGGTAAAGAAGTTTGGACGGCCGCAATGGGCTTGGGCCTCGGTCCTGTAAACATCGGGAATCAATCTTTTTCTTCTCCTGCTGGCAGCGGAGGTCTTTTCCTGGGCGTCAACACGCCCAACGTTTCTCTAAATTCCATGCCTCGTCTTGGGGCCATCAACCCGGACGGGACGGGAATCTTCTTTGGAGGAACGAACGGCAGAGCGGAATATTTTGGGCAGTTGGGCGGAATTTTTGGGGCGTCCGGCGCCTATCAGTCCCCGGCTATATCCGGATCACCCTCTTTGAATACCGGCGCGGCTGCCGGCATAAAGCCGATCGAAAGCAATTTTGTGGTCTCACAGCAGGCCGCTCCCAGCAACGTTAATTTCTTCAATAATTACGTTCCTGATTCAGTCGTTAGAACTGTCAATTCCTATTATCAGGGTACCAATCCGTCCCTGAGTCTATCCGCATCAAATGGTCAGGTTACACCGCAGAGTATCGGAAAATTTTATAGCCAGACGGACCCTTTAAAAGCCGGTTACCCCACCCTTCAGGTCTATGATTATCATGATCCCAGTGGAAACCCGCTCTACCATTTGAGGGACTATGCCGGGTACACCGAAACGATTAAATCCCAATCTTTTGTTGGAATGACCGACTTTAACCTACCAAAAGGAGTCTATCCCGCCAACACTCCGGAATATGGCTGGACAAACCGGCAACAGGTCAATGTTCCGAACTCCAACGCCCCTCCCGTATACACCGCTAACCTGTTCCCCGGCTCTAATGGAAATCCCTCTTCAATTGTACGCTTCCAAAATTCTTCAACCAAAGATAAAGAAGAACTTTATACCTATAGCGGATCTCAGTTACCGCAAAAGGCATTTTATGATTCCAATCTGACCGAAGCCGGTGCAGTTCGAATTCAGTCTGAAACCAACGCCTATCGTTCTCAGAATAATGCAGTCGTGAATTTACGGTCCGGCGTCAAGAAAGCTGATCAAGGCATTGGAGACGCGCTGCAGGATTCAAATGTCACCATAGAAACGCTTGCGGAAAGCAGCTCGTTTATCAATAAACCAAAATTGGTTGAATCCGGCGCTGACATCAAGAGAGCCGGGGAATTACTTGAAAAATCAAAAAATGGAATCGATTTGCTCGCCATGGCGAACGTCATAACGCCGATCAGAAAAGTTGCCTTGCATGACCTTTCTGCGATCGCGAATGGGGGATTAGCTCAAAGAACTGAACAGCTTCCAAATACTCTGCAGAAACTCGGCTCCGCTGCGCAGGAAGTGTCCCTTAAGACTCGAGCCGGGGACGACTGGTCAGGGAAAAAAGCCTTGGAACCCCAAATCGTCAATGACGGGAAATCCGCGCTAACGACCCTGTCTCAACTGAACCTCGTGGGCAAAGCGGTGGGATCAGACACGAATCACCTAAATACCAGCGCGGAAAAGATTTCTCAAGGGGTTACGAGTTTCGGGAAAATGAACTTTGATCCTCTGACGCTCAGGGGAGAAGCTTACAATGAAGCGACCAAGGTCAACACGACGGGTGATTCCTACAACTATTTTCTTCCGGTCCTTAATCTTGCAGGAAAGATTCAAATCGCTAAGGAACGAGCTATTCAGGAACATCGATGGGGCGGCGCCGCAGCGAATGGAGCCCTAGGAACTGCCCCGCTCTTTATCCCGGGAGTCAACATCGTATACGCTGGAGCCGCGCAGCTCTCGTCGAGCTTGAATAAACATATTGATCAGGACCGAGATATTACAGCAAAAGACGCTTTGGTTATGTCGGGATTGTCCGGGGCAAGCGCTGGCGCTTATGCACTCCTGACCAACGCGCAAATCCCGTTTGTAAACATGAAGGGATCTGCATTTGTCGGATCGGCATTTAGCGGATCCGTAAATACGGCAATTTTAGGTGTAGAGTCTGTCACCCCCGCCCTTATTGGCGGTTACCTTACCGGGACCGGAATCTTGTCGGCATCCAGCGGATTAGGTTCCGGAATCAGAGCGGTAGATGGAGCGGACAGCAAATTCGCAAATGGAGTGGAGTTGGGCACACTCGCCTTAGGGTTTGGCGCGGTGGACATCATGTCCCATGGGTTCTCTCTTTTGAAAACATCTCTCAGGCAAGCCACGATGTTAACCGCTTCGCATGAAGTATCGATGATTTCGGACATCGCTTCCCGTAAACTCCAATCCTTGGGCTACGATCACGTCGCCGATCTCACAAATTTTATTGGCAATACGGCAGCTCCGATTATCGGCATGAGAGCGATGGGCGGCGCTGACCTGCAACTTGACGCGTTCAAAATGAATGAAAAAACACCTCCTGTTTTAAATAAAGAAACCGTCACTGCCTCAATCCCCATATTGGACCGCCAACCCCTCTCCATTAAACCCCTGGATTTTATTTTGGAAGACAAACCGCTTAACCCGCAAAAGGCATCAATGGTGCTCGTAGAAAATCGGTTGGGCCTTGAACCAGGAACGATCGGATCTCCACAGGGATTGATGGATTTGCCCTCCGCCAAACTCGAATCTATTTCAGCGAATGCCCGTAACGAAGGAAATCTTTCTCAGGCATTTTACAGTAACCTGGCTCAGGGATTGCGATTTCGCGCGAATTCGGGTCTCCCTGCAGAACTGAACTACGATCAGCTCCGGTACGGGGAATCCGTTATGAACATGGCCGTTAAACAGGGCGGCGACGTTTACGCTCAACAAGGGCTCGGCAAAGAAATCATGAACATTAATTTGGCCAAATCGTTTGTCGAAGTTCGGCCCCAATCAAAAGCCATGATCCTTCTGCCGGACTATAAATTGGCGGAGAGCGCTATCCGAGAAGGTGTTCAGTCAGGGTATTTTAAAGAGGTCGGACCTCAGGAGTGGAGGACGGATACCGGCAAAAAAGTCATCTTCCTCAGTGAAGGCCCTCAATTTGAAAGAGCCTTGGTCTCTGCAAAGACCGCGGACATCGTGGTTTCCGACCTTTCCGGATTTAACGGTATCGGCCTCAAAATTAAGGAGGGACAGACACCGGATTTTATCCGTCATACGGACCTTATAGTCTCCAACGAGGCGGATGCGTCGCTTAAAGCCAGCCCGCAAATACGTTCCAGAGACATTGCTTATGACGAGCTGCTCAAGACCCGCGATGGACGGGCCGTCATAGAGAATTTGTCAAAAGTTGTTCAATCAGAAAAATTGGCTGTCACGGAAGCCATGGATTATGCTCAAACCAAAGAACCGTCTGTTTTTAAGAAGCCAGGGACAGTGGGTGAATGGAAAGCTCCTGAACCGTTGGTTCAGGCCATTAGCGAAAGGCTGCAAAATTCCGGGTTTGATGTTCCCTTGGCGCAGGTGAGGTCGCTTGCTGACAGGAGCGTGGATGCTCTATTTAAGACAGAAGGAAAACATTATTCCTTTAATCAGGGCGCTGTTGACGGGACCATCAACGGGTACAGCGTGCATGGACAGGACTTCGTAAAGATGGATAAGACCGTGTTTGCCGACAAAGAGTTGGCTGCAACGCTGATCATGAAACATGTCGCGAGGGGAGAAATCCCGGAATTAATCGGGAAACGCCTCGCCGTCGAAAATCTTCTGAAACAAACTTCCGCTTCAACACATTACGCCGCGACCATAAAATCTCTCGAACCCATAAACCCAGATTTAAAGATTGTGCAGGTGAGCGCAACGGGCCAGGACATCTCCAGAAAGCTTGGAAGAGAAATGTCTGTGGTGACACAACCGCTCCAATTAACTGAGCGCGACCAGATACTGGTTGCAGCGTCGCCGGAAGCTCAACTTCATCGCATCGAAAGCGACATACATGGCGGCATCGAAAAGCAATCCAAAATCATTTGGGTCTCGGGACTGTCAAAAGGACAGTCTGAATCCATTGCCGGACGCCTTGAAGGACAGGACGTCCGTATCCTGAGCGGAGAGAGCAAAGAGGGCGTATCCAGATTTGAAAAAGACGTAAGAGCTGAGCTGGCAAACTCTAATCGCGAAAAACCGATCATTGTGCTGGCAACTCCGGAAATGGAAGCAGGGTCAAATGTTTTTCCATACATTGAAGGCGAACAGGCGTTATTGATCGGCACGAACATGAAGGACTATGAAAGGGTGCTTCAAACCCGCGCACGACTCAATGTCGAGGGTAAACGCATGGAAGGGGAATACCATTTGATCGTTGACGCGATCAGTGATCCGATGGTTCGAAAAGGGTATGCGCGCGTCCTACCTAAATTGGGGCCTGAAGAGCAGCAGGTCCAGGTCCTCAAAATCGCAAAAGACCTTCAGAGCAGGGCGGAAGATCAGATTGTCTCGCGACAGAACGAGCCGAGCTTTGTCGGTCAGACTGAAACCCTTATCGGAGAACAAGCCGTTGAACAGGCCAGAATCATCCTTCAAAAGGATTTTGCCTGGGCAGCAAGAGAAAATTCTAAATATCCCTTTGCATTCGAAATCATTAAAGGAGGATCAAATGACACATCAACCGCAGGACGAAACAATGGCATCCGTGAGAGCGGCGTTCCTCAGGAAGTTCGGGGGTCAGGATGGACTGGAGAGAGCCAAGGCGTTCAGGGCGTCCCTGACAGATTGTCAGGACCAGCAATACCTGGACGACCTGGACAAGCTGATACGAGCGTTGGAGTTTATCCTGAAAAGCAGCGAGTTGCGCAGGCGTCAGGTTTTTATAGCGATGAAAACGGCGGAAATGCTGTATTCCCTCGGGATAAAACCGACCGTGGATCTGCTCATGAGAACGAACAAATACTCGCGGCAGGAAGCGGAGATCGCGCTCAAACATCTGATGGACGATATCTCGGTGGCGCAGGAACATTGCCTCCTCAAAGTCGTTTAGGTGAGTATGTTACGCCGGTCCCGGACCTGAACGCGGCAAAAACAGTCGGAATGGACCAGCCGGTAACGCATGATGAAGTCAATCAATGGATTCAGGATCGGTTCGCTCGCGGGCAGGCGGAACTGTTTACCAGCCAACAATCAGCCGACATCCTTTCGGAAATTGCAAAGTCCGACCCTGCTCTTGCAGGTTGGATGGAAAAGGAAGCGAAGATTTATGCGGTTGGTGAGAATGACGAATAT
>JAKFYJ010000007.1:4120-9444 GCA_021730935.1 Elusimicrobiota bacterium | reverse complement strand
CGCGCGGCCGATCTCAGAGCACTCCCGCCCTGAAATCTCTCGAACCAGCCGATCTCTTCTGAGCCGTTGGGCGAGAGCTCTGGCCTGTTCAGGTTTAAGCCCCTCGCGGCTCACCACATGCTGACCTCTGGACTGCGGTTTCGGCGCGGATTCGTCTGGGATTGTAATTGGCTCCTCGCCCGAAAGATAAACCAAAACTTTATCTCTTTCCGGAGTGAAAACCCGTTTCCGATTGCCTTGACTGGGCAATGGCTCTCTTTCAAGGCCGAAAAGCTTTTTAAACAAATCTTGGTTGAACTTATCCAGCTTTTCATGGACGAATTTGAGGACTCGCTCCCTTTGAGCGGCGATAAACGGATCTTGCGCAAACAATTTGCGAGCCTCAATGATTATTACTTTCTGGTTTGTGTCCAGCGTTTTAAAATTGATATCCGAATAATTTGAATAATACAGAGCAAGGGTTAGACGGACCTTGACATCAGATGCTCCTGTCTTCCTGGAAATCGTGGAGATATAACGGCTGAACAGCTTGGAGACGACAGGCCTGCTATCTTTGTTGTAATCCAGAGAACGGGCAAGAAAATCAATAAACTTGTTCGCCTTCCCGTTCACAACCCTGGGCTGATTTTCGCCGGATTCCGGACTTGGCGCAGACGAAACCCGCCGCCGAGAACCGGAACGAGCCCCAAACGCCCAGGACGAGGTCCAGTCAAAAACACCTGCAGGCTTCTCCTGAGATGCAGGAGATGCAGGTTCGTCCGCACCTGTTTTCGATGCCGGGCCGTTGGAAGAGCCGCGTCCAACCTGGGACATGAAAACTGAATGACGGCCGATTGTTGAAGCGGGTTGCTTTTTTTCAGGTTTTTTCGGAGCATCCATGTTCCACGCTGATGCGGCTTTGTCCGAAGGATAGACGATGAATGCTTTTGTGCTCCCATCCTCATAGATTCCGTTTGAAGAACGGGAGGGAAAAACATAACCCGCGAGATTCTCAAAAAATCCGGATTCGGGGCCGTTTTCCCTGAACTCGGCCGCCACCCAATTTGCCCTCTGACGCGAGGCATCCTTCGCCGCCTGAGCCATGAGCCTGCGTCCGATGAATCTTTCACGAAGCGATGAATCCACATTGACATTCTCAATGACCCCGCAGTATTCATCCCTCCCCTTTATTTGCCTCTCCTCCATTTTCATGATGAGGCATCCGAAGATCTTTCTGTTGCGGGCCAAAATCACAGTCCTGCCGCTCATCGCGTCATCGTTTCCCTCTAAAAGTCCCTTGAGAAAATCTTCCGCTCCGACGGCCCCTCCTCTGCCATAGAACTCCCGGATTTCGTTAAACAAAGCTTGCCGATCCTGCTCGGACATTTTAAGGATCTCAGCTTCATCATAAGAAAGGAGAGTGACGCGAGCTTTTGACTCTGTCCCGCCTTGTCTGGATTTGAGCGTGTCATGCATGCCGCGAAGGCCGCTTCCTAAAGCGCGGAAAGGATTCCCGCTCCTCACGAGCCCTCCGGCCCCCTGCCACCCTGAACCCCAATTGAAATGCACCCCAGCGGTTGGACGGCGGCGGGTGCCAAGTTCCCCGAACGGAGTGTGACGCTCACGGGGAACATCCGAAACTGCTGAAGCGGAAAATGGGGTTGATATTTTGGGCAACGGATATTTCTCAGGATTGTCCCGAACATTCGCGGAGATCGTTTGCCTCACATGCGTCCAGGGCTTCCATGTTGACTTCCACAGGGTTTTCGATTTTTTATTATTTGTAGCTTCCGGATCAGGATTCAGTCCGACGAAGGATAAAAACGCCGATTTCTGATCGTCATAAAGAGACGATTCAATCTCTGCGAGAATTTGAGTCAATCTGGACTTAACAGCGCTGTCCTCCAGCACATGCGCATAAAATTCCTTCACAACTCTTGTTGTGCCGGGAATTTTATTCAAATTGCTCCGCTCACCCACGGGAGAATTCATATTTCTTGGGTTGATCCAAAGTCTCCGGAGAATCTCAGTCCTATAGCTTTGCGGCGTCCGTCCGGAACTTCTTAAAAACTGCGCACTGATCTGAACTTTTTTTATGTTTCTGTCTAAAATGATCTCGAGCTGTTCCGTCGGGAATGAATCCAAAACCATAACGGCGAGCTTGATTTTTTGCATGCCTTCCGCGCTGGCTTCTGAAACTATTGGATCAGGCCTGTTCAGGCTTTTGATTCGTTTTACGAGAGTTTTCTTGATTGCACTCCCTGCGGTGCTGTTTAGGAATTCCCGCGCGAAAGGAAATCTCCTTAAACACTTTAAAAAAGTCTCGGGATATTTGCTCGCCAGAGGATTGATCCCTTCAAAAATTGCGCGGTTGATCACAGTGTCGTTCAAGCCTCGGGCCTTCATCTCTTCAACCTTTGCACCCAAATCTTTCAGAGCAGAAGACACCACCCTGTTCTCGTCCGGCGCCTTTCCAAACCCCGTGAAAACGGCTGACGCGGCAGCAACCGAGAGGAGGATCGCAAGTGAGCGGACGGTATCCGGAACGGTTTCGGGGAGAGAGGACATGGGAAAATAAACATAAGTCAGAAATGCGCCCACGGCCAAAGCCGAGTGAAGTCCCCCGCCAGAGCGAGGAAGAACGCGTGTTTTGTCAGATGGTTCGGCGAACATAAAATTGACGGCGAAATGAACAAGACATTGGGAAACGGCGGACAGAATGGGGATCATGATGGGCGGCGCGATGCGAGGGATCTCGATCAGGGGCAACTGGAATCCGTTGATGAGGAGGAGGGTGCAAGCGACGCCAAAATTGAGCCAGGCGTCCAGCGCGGGAGGAGCGCGGGGATCTTTGACGGAGGCGCGATAAATATCCGCGAGGTGTCCGGCGGCGAACGCCATCCACGACGCGCGGTTAAACATCTGATTGTCCCACGCTCCGCCGAAGACAGAAATATAAACGCCCATGATGATCCCGCCCGCGGCATAAGCCGCGATGTTTTCTGCGACAGCCGCGATTTTCCAATAATCCTGATGATACGCTTCCTGAGAAGAATAGAGTCGGCTGAAAACAGGGTTCCAAAGCGCGTCCCGCATCCAAAACATCATGCCTCCGCGCGTCGGCCTTATCCTCCCCGTTCCGCCCCAGGTGTGGATATTATTTTTAGATGAAGACGCGGAATTGCGTTCCGCAATGATTTTGGGGAGTTCACGCAGCAGGGCGCCCAATATCCGCGGGTCGATGGTTTTATAACGGTGATGGACGATGCCCGAAAGCGTTGACCAGCTCACGGAAACGCCTCTGGATTTGAGCTCCGCGGCGATTTGTTTATACTGCATAAATTTTGACGGGTTCGATCTCATCACGCGATAGCCGCCGCCGTGCAGAGTCACCAGCAAATGCCTTGCCCGAAAATATTTGAGGAATCTGGAAGTATCCTGAAAGCTTTCCCTGCGCCCGCGATTTGCCGCGTCATAAGCGTCGCGGCGCTGGTTCCGGCTCAGAGGGCGAACTGAAATTTCTTTCAGGGAAGGCTCAAGAACTGACAGAAGAGAATCGCTCAATCTTGGACGGGAATCTTCACGCCCCGCAAGGAATTTTCTTCTTGCAACATAGATGGGATAAGGCGAAACGGAAACTCCCCGGGACCTCAAATGCGCAACAACGGCTGAAACAGAAAGGTTATTGCGCTTCATGATTTCATCCAGCAACTTCATCAAGTCCATCGTCCGGCGTTCGCGGGCGGAATCCCTTTGAATTCTTGCCGGCGTGGGAACGCGCCTTTTACCGACAAACAAACCGAAGGATTTAAGTCCGGCAAGGATCCGTTCTTTCGTCAATTCCTTCATCGGCCTTCCGGCAAGCGCATGATAAACCGTCCTCCGGCTCACCCCTGCAGCCTCCGCGATCCTGTCCGCGCTTCGAACGAACTTGACCTTTGCGGCGCGAAGCATCTCCTCAAAGGAATTAAAATATTCTTTCCGCGCAACTCCACCCGTCCGGTGACCTTGACTGAATAATACCATTGCAAAAGGGAGAGCCCAGAGAATCGGATTTTGAACTGATTTCTCGGTGTTCATGAAGAACTGATGGATTTGGGGGCCAAAAATTCCGACAAAATATACTCCTGCCGCAACGACGGCTGACCCTGCGGCATAATACCACGCATTGCGTCCCTGACTCACGGCAAATGCTTCGCCTGAGATTTGAATTTGAACCGAATTTTCCGGGACGGCGCCGCCTTTGACGATGGAACGCACCAAAACCCAGGCGCGGTTCAGCTTGCCTTGTATGTTGCCCGTGATTCTGAACTCACGGCCCATGGAGCTGTCCTGCTCTGTGAAATCGGTGATGGTGCGGTATCGGGCGTTTCCAAGCCAACCCAAAAATAGTCCAGACGGCACCCTGCCTCCCCGAAGTTTGCTCATCACAGCAGACAGGCGCTCAACCATCGGGACCCTGGATTCCATGACGCCGATGGGGTTTGCGGCAACACTTTGATCTGCGAGCTGAATTCGTTCTCCCGTGAACAATTTCTCGAGAGGCGTTTTGTCTCTCGTGAATACGGAAAGATAATCCGTGCCGGACCCTTCCACCCTGCCCAATCTTGGAGTCAGCACAGCATAGGCCACTTGTTTGGATTTCAGGAGTTCCGTCATGCCGCTTGTGTGGAATCCGCCTGTCACGATGACGGCTAATGGATTCCCGCGTTCGCGGGAATGACGGTTGAGCAAATTGTTGACCAGAATTTCGTTGCGGGCGATCGCGGCTTCGTTGAATTTTTCGAAGGGGCGGAGGAATGGGGTTTTGGGCGAAGATTTATAGGATTTCCATTCTTCCGGACTCAGCTCATATTTGGCCAGCTTCTCGGACATGGCCAGAGACTTTGATGCCTCGATCACTTCTCTCTCTTGCGGCGTCGTGATCAGAGATTCAATCGCTTTCGCTTCCATCTCTGTCACTTCTGCAAACAATTGCTCCTGCTTTATGGTTTCCGAAAGAAGAACATAGCGGATATATTTGTCCATCTCGGGATACTTTGTGATTTGAACGCCATAGGCCCGGCAAAGGTCTTTGAGATATTTGTAGAAAGCCGAATGTGTGAGGTTCCCGACCCGATAAGCCAAGCTGGCTTTCACCAGGTTTTCGAGTTCAGACTTTGGGAGCTCGTTGGCGAGGGATCGGGTGAGAGAAGATCGTTCGGATTCCACTTTCGCATAGTCGAGAGATTCTTCGGATTTCAGAGCTTCGAGAAACTGACGGATGACAGGAAACTCTTCTCGACTCGTTTCACTCGCTCGAAGATTAAACTTATTGTTCGAGCGAAGTCGAGAACTGACAAGAT
>JAKFYJ010000007.1:0-3425 GCA_021730935.1 Elusimicrobiota bacterium | reverse complement strand
GAGGGGATTTGGGCCAGGAGGGTGGGTTGCGGTGATTCATGAATCGCCCCCACGGCCAGGCGGTCTGCGGCGGCTTTTCTTTCTTTCCAGAAACTTTTGGCGGGTTCCACAGCGGCATAAACCACATTGACATGAACAAAGACGGCGCACATCAGCAAAGATGTGTGCCTCACCCATACAGGAAGATGCCCCTGGAGTTGTCGGTTCATTAAATGTGTTTTTTTGAGTGATTAAACTTGCTTATATTCTAACGGAAACTCGTCAGAAAGTCCTAAACTTTTTGTAAACTTTTTGTAACAAGTTTGGGAACGCAGGCGCGCGTCCGCGTTCGGGGAATGGGTTATTTCGAGGGGAGCTGAGGGCCGAAGGCCTGGGCGGGGAGAGTTCTCAGGGCGTGTTCAAGGGCAAGGATCGTTTCTTCACGGAGGAATGTGCCGTCGATCCTGCGTCTCTGCCTGTCAATCACTTGCCAGGCCGCGGCTCTGCGGGCTTCTTCGGCGTTGATGTGAATTTCGGGCGTGGTCCAGCCCTTTTCATCTTCCCACATCACTTTTCCGGTGAGAGCGTCATAAAGCTTTAAATTAACTTTTACAGTGCGTTTGCGGATATATCCCAATGGCAGATCCTGAAAGCTCAGCACATTTCCAAAAAACAAGCCGTCCGCGTTCATCGCTTTCCCAAGTTCTTCGGCCGTCACGCTTCCGAGCTGTCCTCCGTCGGTGATCCCAAACTTTGTTTTCAAGATGTCAGCGACTTCCTTTCCGTCAACGGGGGAATATCCGTGGCGCGGCAGAATTTCGTTGAGGATTTTCCTCACCAGTTCCGGGGCTTCCACATCGTTGGTTTCGTTGGCGAAAAGGAGGACGGCGACGGATTTCGGCGGATGAAAATCCTGCGAGATGAACTTGGGTCCTGAAGCGCATCCCGAGAGAATGAGGGTGAAGAAAAACGCTAAACGGCGGTTATTGCGCACCGTCCTGAGGTTTCTCTCCTTTTTTTTGACGGCCGGAATATTCTTCGCGGTAAATTTTTATGAAGGCGAGGATGAGAGCCACGATCAGGGGCCCAAAGAAAATGCCCATGGGACCATAAACCCGGATGCCGCCGACAAGTCCCAGGAACATGGCCAGGAAAGGGATGCGCGTTCCGCCGCCGATCAAATAAGGCCGCAGGAAATTGTCGACGAGGCTCACGATGAAAAAGCCCCACAGGAAGATGAAGAGGGATTTCATGAAGGCCCCGGCGATGAAATAATAAATGCTGACCAAAAGCCAAACGATGCCGGCCCCGACCATGGGGACGATGGCGAGCAAGGTGGTCATGAAGCCGAGCAGGATGGGGGACGGAACCCGGATGATGGCAAAGCCCAGAGCGGCGGAGAGGCCCTGGAGGATCGCCACGATGAGCACGCCGCGGACCACGGCGGTCATGGTGATATAAAGCTGGTGCACGATGTGGTCTTTGTGTTTGTCGTCCATCGGGGTGAGGTCTTTGAGCTTGTCGAAGAGGGCGGGGCCGTCCCGGAAAAGGAAGAAGAGCGACGTGATCATCACCACGATGTTTGCGAAAAGGAAGAACGCGTTTTTGGGGAGCGCTTTCCCGACGAGGATGAGCGAGTTGGTCACGGCGTTCATGGACTCTTTCACCACATGCTCAAGGTTGATTCCGGAAAGCCGGACGAGCGCGTGAAGCTTGGTCTGGATCAGAGTCACGATGGAGCTGTCCGAGGGGTTTTCGCCGCCGCGCCAGCTTTGGAGCGTGTTGGCGAGGGTTTCAAGGGCGGGATAGGCGTCGTGGATTTCTTTGTAGAGCATCCAGCCCGTGACGCAGAGGGGGAACACGATCAGGATGATCAGGATCGCGGTGCTGACGGCGGCCGCAAAATTCGGGTTTTCAATGCCGAACATGTGGACGGATATTTTGTGGATCGGCCAAAAAATGAGGCTGAGGATGATGGCTCCGAAAATGCCCGTGAAAAAGGGCGAGAGGATGTGGAGGGCCTGCAGGATTAATAAAGCGAACACTCCGATAAAAAAATATCTGAATAATTTTTCCTTGTTCATGAGGGGTTTTTGCCTTCTTCCGAGATGTCGTGTTCGTCGAGGATGTCGCCGACGATGCGTTCAATGAGGTTTTCCAGCGTCACGAGGCCGATGGTGTTGTGGTTTGAGTCCTGCACGAGCGCCATGTGGAGGCGCTGTTTCTGAAAGAGTTTGAGGAGGTCGTTGGCGAGCGTGTTTTCGAGCACGAACACGGCGGGGCGGATCAGGTCCTGAAGGATCACGGCCTGGCCGAGCGATAAAATATAAATCAGGTCTTTGATGTGGAGGATGCCCACGACTTTGTCGAGCGAATCTTTATAGACCGGCATGCGGGTGAACCCCTCTTCGGTGACATGGATGAGCAGGTCGTCTCTGGAAATCGTGAGAGGGACGGCGGAGATCTGCTCCCTCGGGATCATGACGTCTTTGACCTGCAGGTTGGCGAAGTCAAAAACTTTCGGGATCATCTGCTGTTCCGTCTGGTCGAAAATGCCGTGTGTGCCGCCTTCTTTCAGCATGAAGCGGATTTCTTCCTCGGAAGCGAACATTTCCTTGGAGACGGACTTTTGCCGGAATATAAAAAGGACGGTGCGCGTGCTGATGGAAAGGAGCCACACCAGGGGCCTGGCCGCCTTGGAAAGCCAATGGATCGGAGGGGCGACTTTGAGGGCCATTTTTTCCCGGAAAATGAGGGCCATGGATTTGGGGACGAGTTCTCCGACGAGGGAAAAATAGGTGATGGGGACAACGACCAGGGCGATGGAGACGGGGTGCGCCCACCGCGCGATGAGGGGGATCTCTTTGAGGCGGGGTTTTAAAAATTCGATGGCGGCCGCGCCTCCGACGGCCGAGGCCAGGGCGGAGACCAGGGCGATGAAAATCTGAACGGTGGCGAGAAAAACTTCGGGCTCTTTCAGCCAGGCGGAAACCTGTTTGGCCCCGAGACGACCTTCCGACTCAAACTGGGCGATGCGGCTCCGTCTCGACGACACGACGGCGATTTCGGATCCGGAAAAAAATCCGTTGATGAGGATTAAAACAAAGATGAGGAGGGCTTCAGCCCAGACGAGGGAGACGGAGAAATCCAATTATACGGCCGCGCCGCAACGGGCGCAGTGTTTCCAGCTGGGTTCCAGAGGATGCTTGCAGGAGGCGCAGGTCTTTTTGATCGCGATGCCGCAGGCGGGACAGAAAACGAAATCGGGTTTGAGCATTTTGAAGCAGGAGGGGCACGACGACAGGGATCCGGTCCTCTCGGACGCCGCCTGAACCCTCGCGGACATGTCTTCTTTTTTGGGCTGGACGGGAACGGGCGGTTGGGGGGAGGCCGCCGGGACCGCGGCGGGGTTGATCCGAGCCAGCACCCGGTTGATCTCCTCGCAA
>JAKFYJ010000008.1 GCA_021730935.1 Elusimicrobiota bacterium | reverse complement strand
TCGCCTATATTGCCTTGAGAGGAGCCGCGTTTATCATTTTCTGCTGGCTCATTTTGGAGCCGACCGCGAGGATCTTGTCGCGCAGTTCCGAAAATCCCGCTTTGTCCGTCCTCGTGGATGTTTCCAAGTCGATGGCCATCCATGATCCGGAAGAGCGGCTGGCCCGCGTGAAGCAGGTCCTCAAATCTGTCCGAGGAGAACTTGAAGATAATTTTGACGTCAGCTATTTCGAATTCGCGGAATATTGCTCGAAAACGGATTTCAAGGATCTGATGGCGGCCCTGCCGGCCGGCGAGAAGACGGACATCCGGGGAGCGATTGAGCGTTCTTCCCGTGAAACCAAAAAATCCGCTCCAGCCGTCCTCCTTTTTACGGACGGCATCGAAAATCCGGAGTCTCCCGCCGCTTCAAGCGATGTCCCGATATATTCAGTCCTCGTCGGAAAGAAGGGCGGCCTCAAAGACATTGCGCTCAAGGATTTGCGGGGTTCGGACTTCGCGTTTAAAAACAGGCCCGTTGAATTTAAAATTTCCGTTATTAATTCCGGGTATCAGGGGAAACGCGCGCCCTTGATCATCAAAGAGAAGAAGGGCCAGTCCTGGTCCGATGTTCAGATCAAAGACGTTCAGTTCTCAGAGGCATCCGGGATCCAGGAATTTACATTCAAAATTGTCCCGCCGGCCCCGGGGCTTGCGGAATATCGGGCCGAAATTCCGGTCCAGGACGGAGAGATTTCAAAATCCAACAATACCGTCGATTTCAAACTGGATGTGGGCCGTGAAAAAATCAGGGTTCTTTATCTTTGCGGTCAGCCAAGTCCGGAATATGCGTTCCTCAGACAGCTCCTGAAAAGCGATCCGTCCATCGAATTGGTCTCGTTCGTTATTTTGCGGAATCCGGAAAATGTCGTCCCCGTTCCCGATGAACAGCTGTCCCTGATCCCGTTCCCGACGAACGACATTTTCGTCCGGACCCTGGCGGACTTTGATTTGCTGATCTTCGAAAATTTTTCCTATTCGCGTTTTGGAATCCTTCCGTCCCACCTCGAAAATATTGAGCGTTTCGTTGAAGAAAAAGGCGGAGGATTTGTTATGATTGGCGGTGAAAATTCATATTCCAAAGGCGGATACATCGGGACCGCCATCGAGCGGCTTCTTCCCGTGAACCTGGACCCGTCGCAGGAGGAAATCGTCCCCGAAAATGCGGGATTCAAGGTTATGGACGCTCAAAACACGGTTTTTGATCTTGGTGAGACGCCGGAGAAAAATGAAAAAGTCTGGGCAGACATGCCGCCGTTGAACGGATATCATCGGCTGACTCGGGTCAAGGCAGGCGCTTCCATTCTGGCTTCGGGCAGAAATTCCGGATCTCCGCTGATTTCAGCCTGGCAGAAGAAAAAGGGCCGAGTCATGGCCCTCGGCACTCTGTCCACCTGGCAATGGGCCCTGGGCCTCTCCGAGCGCGGGATGTCTCAATCGCCCTACACGCAATTTTGGCGCCGCGCCATCCGCTGGCTCACGGCCTCTCAGGATTCAAAGCCCGTGAGGATCATTCTATATGATTCGCAGTTCAGCGCAGGAAAAAAATACTCAATCCGACTTTTGATTCAGCCCGACCTGCTCAAGAATGAGGAGACTCCCGAACTGGAGCTCTCCGTTCAATCTCAGGGCGGCCCCTCCCAGAATCTCACTCTGACCGCTTCCGGGAAAAATGATTTCCGTGCGGACTGGACGCCGGAGCGCGAAGGCGAGCACCTCCTGAAGGCGTCACTCAAAGTGAAATCAAAACGATATTCAGATGTCCGTTCCTGCGAGGTCAAGGCCATTGATCTTGAGCTCGACAATCCTATCCCAAACTCCGAAATCCTCAAGTCCATTTCCTCAGGGTCCGGGGGCGTTTTCTGCGAGCTGGACAATTTTAATTTGGAACTTTTGAAGGCTAATGTAAAAAATCAGCAGATTTCCAACAGCGAGGTCCGTGAAAAAGCTCTTTGGAACAGCCCGTGGCTCATGGTCCTGCTTGTGTCGTGCCTGCTGGCCGAATGGGGGCTGAGAAGATATTATGGAGAGATTTAACGTGCGGATCTTCCCACTGCTCCTTTTCCTGATCGTGACAGGGGTCTATCTTTACACCATGAACCCCACAGTCACCGTGGGAGATTCCGGGGAATTCATCGCCGCCGCAAAAACGCTTTCACTGCCTCACTCGCCCAGCTATCCTCTCTTCACGCTCCTGGGCAAAGCGTCCTCCAATCTTTTTCCGTTCGCCGACAGCGGATACCGTGTCAATCTGGTGAGCCTGTTGTCAGGATCTCTCTCAGCCGTCCTCCTGTTTTTTGTGGGTCTCGCACTCAATCTCAGCCCGCTCGCGTCATTTTTTACGGCAATCATCTTTTCTTCTTCCAGAGTGCTGTGGGAATATTCGCTCTCTTCGGAGGTTTTCACTCTGAATTGCCTCTTCGCCATGATTCTTCTTTATATCTGGACCGCCGACGATGAAAGCAAAAATAGAAACTCTTCTATCGCTCTTTCATCCCTCATCCTGGGACTGGGCCTCGGCAACCATCACACGCTCGTGCTCATCGTCCCCGGAATTCTACTGCTCTATTATTTAGGCGGCGCCCCCAAAAACTACTTAAAGGATTTTTATGCCGCAACTCTGTTTTTCACAATCGGTTTTTTCGTTTATGCATTTCTCCCCATCCGCTCTCTCAAAAATCCCCCGCTGGACTGGAGCAATCCTGAAAATCTGCAGAATTTCATTCGAGTCATCACGCGTGCGGATTATGGGAGCCTGTCTCTCACTCTCGGCGAAAAACTGCCTCGAAATTTTGAAACTGCTTTTCAGCAATGCGTCCGTTATGCCGCAGACATCGTCGACAGCTTTTCATGGCTGGGTCTTTTGGCCGGATTCGCCGGGTGGTTCGCTTGGTCAAAGAGAGAATCTCGAACTTTTGCGGGCTTCCTGGCCGTTTTTTTGATCAGCGGAATCGGCTTCCTCCTCCTTGGGAATCTTCCCTTTGACGCCCAGTCCAACGGAATTCTGCCCCGATTTTTTATGCTCCCCATGATTCCCTTTTGCCTGGCTCTCGGTCAATTTTTTGAATGGAGCCGCAAACTCACAAAATTCTGGATTCTTTTTCCCGCCTTCATCCTCGTTTATTCCGCCGCTTCAAGTTTTTCCGTCGTCCGGCATTTCCGGCATGATTATGTGAATTACGATTATGGCCGCAACATGTTTAAATCCATGCCCCCCAAATCCATTCTCTTTATGGACGGCGGCGACGATACGTTTTATACGATGACCTATCACACGATGGCGGAGCGGCGGCGGCCCGACCTTGAAATCCATGACCGCGGCGGCCTCATTTTCAAAAATCCCTATGGCGACGATTTCAGGCGTCTGATCAAATCTGAAAAAGAAAAGAGGCGTCAGCTCATCGAATCATCATTTTTAAGCGTGCGCCCCCTTTTCTATGCGACCTTCGATAAAAAAATACTTCCTGAGGCAAAACTTGAACAGCAAGGCATTCTTTACAGGGCTGTTCCCTCAAATATGTCCCCGCAAAATGGGACGCCCGCGTCCCCATGGAATTTTTACGCGCTCCGCGGCATCTATGAAAACATCGAAAGGCCTTATCGCTTGAGAGCCCTTGTCCCGCTTTATCCTTTCCTCGAAGGCCTGGACCGCTGGAACCTGAAATATTTCCGCCGCACCGCGGCATGTGGAAAGGACATCTTGTGGATCAAATCCAATCTGCCCTGGGAACTGTCAATGAAAGGATATGAGTTTTCCAATGCCGGCAAGAAGAAAGAGTCTGAAGAACTTTTTCAAATGATTCTGGAGATCGATCCCCGCTATGCCAGCGCCTATTCCAACCTCGGCGTTCTCGCGTCTGACCGAAATGATTTTGACGCGTCTGAAAAATATTACAAGGAAGCTCTCAAGATCGACCCCAAAAATCCCGACGCGCATTTCAACCTCGGCGTTTTGTATTGGAAACAATCCAGATGGAGAGACGTCGTTGAGTGTTTCAGAAACACGCTCAAATATAAGCCGGACCATCCGACCGCACAGCAATATTTGATGATGGCTGAAGTGAAACTTAAAGGGAGTCTGCCCAAATGAAAAAGGGAGCGCTCCTCATCTTCGCGGCCGCTTTCGCGGTCTATCTTCATGTCTCCGCTCCCGCTCTGGCGCCCTATCGCGACATGGGAGAATTTGTGGCGGTTTGTCACACGCTCGGCATTGCTCATCCCCCAGGTTATCCTGTCTATGCGCTTGCTGGAAAAATCGCCGACAAGATTCCCTTCTCAAATCATTCTTATCGCATCAATCTTGTGTCTGTGGCGAGCGGCGCTTCCTCCTGCGCTCTTCTTTATTTGATTCTGCTCGAGCTGGGCGCTCCTCTGCTCTGCGCTGTCCTGGCCTGCATCCTTTGGCTGTGTTCAAGTTCACAGGGGATCATCTCAGTCGTTACAGAAATGTATGCCATGAATGTGACTGCGGGATTTTTCATGACCTATTTGTGGCTTCTCTGGGATCGAAAAAATGAAGCAACTCTCATTGTTCTTCTGGCGTTTCTGGGCGGATTATTCTTAGGCATCAGGGCTGATTTGCTCCTTATGTCGCCCGCCATCATACTCCTGACCTTTCTGAAAATCTGGCGGGAAAATCGCGCAGATTTCATTCGCGTTATTTCCTGGTCTATCCTGTTTTCTTTCATAGGTTTCACTGTTTTTTTATTTTTACTCATCCGTTCCAATCAACAGCCTCTTTTCAATTGGTATCGGCCGGAAACTTTTGAGCGTCTCTGGAGCAGTCTCCTAAGAAAGACCCACGGCGGGACGCTGGACCTTTTGTCGCAAAGTTATGAGCCGGGAGCGCTTTTTACGACCGACATGGTGATTTATTTCAATCAAATCATACAGGAAACCCTTTACGCCGGATTCGTTCTTTCCCTCGTCGGATTATCAGGCTTGTGGCGCGATAAAAAACGGGTATTTTTGTTCACCCTCTTGGCCTGGGCATTCACCGGACCCTTCTTCATTTATAAAGCTAACTTGCCCCCCAACCCTCATGCTTTGGCCGTGCTTGAGGCGCATTTCAATCTCTCAAAACTCTTTTTTTATATTTGGGCGGGCTATGGCCTCGTTGTCATCGCCTCTCTGATAACAAATCGCGGCGCTAAAATAATTTTTAGCGTTATTTCGGTTCCCGCGGCGATCGCGGCCCTGATCTTTTCTCTGAATGGATATTCCAAAAGACACAATCTTTTCGGCTATGATTACGGGAAAAATATATTCAAAACATTGCCCGCAAACTCCATTCTCGTCCTTAAAAAAGATGTTCAGCTGTTTATTTTCTGGGCGCTCCAATCCGCAGAAAACGCGAGACCGGATGTTTCTGTCGTGGCCCAAGGCCTCTCCGGAAGCCCCTGGTATATGCAGATGAAAGAGGACGCCCATTTTCCCGTGAAACTCGAACCTCTCAAGTCCGGAGAGGATTATGTCAGCTTCATGACCCTGAATTCTGGAAAACCCCTGTTTGTCGGGTGGGACGAAGATGTCCCGTCAGACCCCCGCATCACGCAGACTCCCATGGGGCTTGTCCGGCGTTTGGATCTTGCGGGAAGAGCATCAAATTTGACCAGCGAGGTTAATCATCTCGCTGACATTTATGTCTATCGGGGAAAATATCATTATGAGTCCCAGTCTGAATTCTTCAGCTCTGACCTCATCGACGATTACAGCAAAGCGCATTATGCCCGTGCGGCGCGAAGTTCAGCGGATCCGCTCAAGCGCAAGGAAACCCTTCAGGAGTGGAATGCGGCGATCGCTTTGCACACGCAAAACCCGAACCCGTATTATCGACGGGGATTTTCTTCATACGAGCAGGGCAACTTTGAAGACGCGCTCAAAAATTTCAATGTTTCCGATTCCCTTTATGAACTTTCATCGAGGCAAACAAAGGAATATCATTCCCTCCCCGATGTTGTGAAAGGCATCAAGTTGGAATGGGCCCAACTTCTGCTCAACAAAGGCGTCGTGCTTGAAAAGATGGGCCGACTCAGCGAATCAGAAGCGGCTTATGAGAAAGCGCTCGCCGTCGTGCCAGAAATGGCTCAGGCGCATTACAACATCGCCGTGCTCTATTGGAACCGCGATTGGGACAAGGTGGTCCTGCATTTGGGGCAGGCGCTTGCGATTGATCCGAACCACGGTCCTTCGCGGAATTTTTATCAAAAAGCTCTCTATGCCCAGGCCATGAGCCGGAAAGGCCCCGTCAAACCATGAGCAAGGCGTTCGAAAAGATCCCGTCCTTAAAAAAATTTTATACCCTATATAAAACTTTATCGATCCTCGAAGCCGCCGCAGGATATCTGACGTCTCTCCTGGGCCTCTTTTTTATTCTGCTTCTTGTCATGCAGTTCGATGCGGCAGAGCGTTTCAGGAAAATTTTCATCCTCTTTTTTATCGGACTTGCGGCCGGCGGTCTCTATTTTATTGCCCGTTCTCTGAAAAAATCCCTCACCTTAAAAAACCTGTGCCTCATTCTGCTCAACAACGCGCAGGATTTTGGCGGACTTCTGACAGGGGTTGAATTCGCTTCCTTCGGCGTTCGCGAAGGCGTCTCTGCTGATCTGGCGGAGGGAGTCATCCAGGAAGTTGAAGCAAAGCTTGAACCGAAGCGGCCTCAGGAATGGATTTCAAAGGAATCCTTGAAACTGAAACTCAAATATTTTGCTTCCATTGTTTTAATCTTCGCCGTCTCCGCTGTTTTTCCCCCAAACCTGTTTCAGTCCGGGTGGGACAGGCTCGCTTACGGGCTGGACCACGAAATCGCGCGTCATCTCAAAGTTTCACCCGAAGGCGGCAATGTCGTGAAGGGCTCGCCCGTGACGATTCAGGTTGAGCTTCTTCAGAATTCCGTTCAGGCGCCGCATCTGCTCGTCAAATCAAGTTCCGGCTGGGACGAAGCGAAAGCGGACGGAGGGCCGCTCAAATTTATTTTTGTTCTGTCGAATGTATACAACAAGACGGAATTCAAGGTGCGATGGCAGAACCTTGAAACGCGGAATTATGTGCTGGAACCTGTGGAACCCGTGCGCCTGAGCGGTTTTGAAGTAACCTTGAAACCGCCTGCATACACGGGAGAGAAAGAACAGATTCTCAAGGAAGAGCCGAGAATCCATGCGTATCGCGGAACGGAGGTCCTGATCACCGCGGAGGCCACGGGCGAAATTGACGCCGTCAAGTTTGTGAGTGAAGAGGGGGTCACATATCCCGTGGATTTGAAGAGGAACAAAATTATAAAAACGGCGTTCAAGGTTCAGAACCCTTTCAAGTTTTGGTTTGAACTGACCGACAACTCCGGGGTGGCTTTGGACATTCCAACCCATTATTCCGTCACGATCAAGGAAGATGAATTCCCCCGCGTGCAGATTCTTGCGCCCTCAGATGACTTGCTCGTCGGGCAGGAATCTAAAATTCCATTCACTTTTGAATTGAGCGACGATCTCGGCGTTGGAAATGTTTTCTTAAACATCGAGCAAAGCGAAACTCCCTCAAAATCAAGATTCGTCCTGAAAAAATATGATCCCCCCCTCAAACAGAAAATCGATGAAGCCAGCGCGGGGCTGAGCGGTCTAAAAACTCATTCGGGCGAAATCATTAAAATGCGGCTGGAAGTCCAGGACAATGACACGGTCACGGGGCCGAAATCCGGATTTTCAGAGTGGATCACCGTGGAAATCAGAAGTTATGAAAAAGAGCATGAAGCTTTGGAGAAGGATTTGAAGGATTTCAGCTCAGACGTCATCGATTTGCTCTCTGAACAAACTCTTGCCGCGGTCGCAAAAAAAGATTGGGACAAATTTTCCGCGGACCCCGGAGCTCTGAACAATAAGACTGAGGAAACGCTGCAGGCGCAGAAGAAAGTGGCGGAATCTGCCGAAAAAATTGAGAAGAAACTTGGGACGATCCTGGACAAGATGGAGCGTGACCCTCTGAGCGATTATTCGGTCTGGTCAGAACATAAAGCCCTCAAGGAAGCGCTTGAGGAAACCAGGAAAGACCCCATGGAACGGGCGTCTAAAGCGCTCCAGGAAAAAAAATATGACGCCGCTTCGGATGCTCAGGATGAAGCCGTTTCCAGGCTCGAACGGCTCTCAAACTTGTCAGAGCAGATCAGCAAATACGCGAAGATGAAGGATCTCATGCATGCGGCGGACCGCCTTGAAGAAAAAGGTCATGACCTCGAACAAAAGCTCTCAGCAAACCCGCCCATGAGTGAAGCCCTGAAAAAGGAGCTTCAGGACACACTGAACGAGGCGATGAAGGTTTTGTCAGAGATCGAAAAGTCTCTCAAAGACTTGCCCAAAGAACTCCCTGAAGATTTCGTCAATAAACCGGCGGTCAAGGACATCAAATTGAACGAGATGGCAAACTCAATCCAATCTTTGAGCGATGCCCTCAAACAGAATGACGCCAGGAGCGCCCTTAAAGCCGCTCAGGACCTCCTTAAGCAGGCCAAGGCCGCCAGAGACAGCCTTGCCAAGGCGGCTGACGAAACTTCTTCTTCGGCAGACGATTTCCTCTCCGAAAGCAGTGATGCCATGAGCGGGCAGATTGATAAAATCGCTGGAAAACAACAGGATCTTTTGGATAAAACCTCCCCGTTCGAGTCCAAACGGAAAGAGAGGCAGACGGAACAGCAGAAAAAAATACTCCAGGACCTCGCGGCGAAGCAAAGGAAAGTCATTGAAGATTCTTCCCTGCTTATCCGGGACATTTCAAACAATTCCAACCGTGTTCCATATCTGAACGCCATGCTGGCTGGGTTCTCACAATCTTTGCCAAAAATGGAGAAGGTCTATAAAGAACTCTCGGAAAAAAACATTCTTTTTTCCCACAAATGGCTTGAAGAAATTGTTCAGACGATCCAGCCGGGTGTCAAAGCCCAGGAGTCTTTTTACGCGGCCAGTCATTCCACTTCCGTTCCAGACGCGCTCCTCGTCCAACTCAAAGAATCCGTTCTCATTGGAGACAAGGCGCGAACCATCGAAGCGAGTGAAAAGGAAATTCTGGAATCTCTCAAAAATCCTCCCAAACAGGACTCTTCTTCCGCTCCCGGGGAGGAACAAGGCGCGATGAAAGCTCTCGGCGGACAGCAGCAAAGCATTGATGAGGAGGCTGAGAAACTCGCGGGAAACATTTCCAAATTGGGAAACCGTTCCGCCCTGGTCAAACCGGAAATGTTGGACTCGGTCAAAAAAGCGCGTCAGGAAATGAAAAATTCAAAAGACAGCCTCTCAAAGGGCGACAGCGAAGGAGCGGTTCTGGCTCAGGAAAAGGCCCTCTCTCACTTGAGAAAAGGCCAGTCGATGATGCAGGAGATGGGCGAGTCTTTGGACAAATCACGGTCGACGAAGGGGCAGGGCCAGACGGGAATGATTCAGCGCAGGAACCAGCCGGGAGGAACTTCAGGCATGAGGCATGCAGCGGTGCGAATTCCAGGCGCCAGTGAATATGTCCCCCCCAAAGAGTTCAGGGAAGAGATTTTGGAGTCCCTCAAGGAAAAATATCCCGCCTCAGAAGAAGGCCTGATCAAGGATTATTTTAAGCGCCTGACCCAATGAGAGCTTTAAAAA
>JAKFYJ010000026.1 GCA_021730935.1 Elusimicrobiota bacterium | reverse complement strand
GATCTCCATGTTGTCGACGATTTTGGGAATGTCATCGAGGATAAACGGCGCGTGCATTGAAGGCCAATAAAGGATGAAAGGGATGATGATGAGGGCGGCGATGGCGGCCCAAAAGTGCCGGGGATTTTTGGTTGAGACGCTTTGTGAGGGAACGCTGATTTTTTTTGCGGCGGGTTTCTTCATATTAAAGGTGCCTCACTTCCTGCTCTTAGTGAAACTTGCCACGGTGGGTTTCAGGTTCAGAGATTCCATGATCTGCTCCACGTTGGAGAGAAATTTTTTGAGCGAGGGGTCGGCGGGGTTGAAGGAGGCGGCTTCCTTGAAATCGGCATAGGCATCTTCATATTTGCCTTTCGCGAAGGATTTCACGCCGCGGCCTTTCAGACAGTTGGAGAGGCGCGCAATGACCTCGTCGTTCCGGCGGCTGTGTTCCGCCACGGCCCTCAGCACCCCGATCGCTTCGTCGAGTTTTCGCTCCTGAAGGAGAGACATCGCTTTGGAATATTCGGCTCTGGAATCATTGTCCAGCTCCTGGGCCGCCAGCGCGGGTTCCGGAAGGGGTTCTTTGATTTGCGGCGGCAATGTCGCGATCGTCTGCGCGGGAACGATCCGGGCTTGCGGAACAGGTTTGGGCTGTTCCGCCTCGCGGCTCTCCTGAATTTCGGCCAGGAGCTTGTCCGTTTCGGATTGTTTGGTTTTCGCGATTTGGGAGGAAATGTTTTCGCGGATGGTCTGATAATTTTTATTGGCGGGCTCAAGCTCGAGGCACTGCCTGATCTTTTCTTCCGCGTCCTGGAACAGGCCCAGCCGGATGAGGGCCACGACTTCACCATAAAGCTGAGCGCCCATCTTTGCCCGCTCGGCGTCCTCGATGTTTTTCAGGATTTCCTTCGCGGCCAAATTGTCCGGCTGTTTCCTGAGCACGCGGTTGGCATAAAGCGACGCGCGTTTGCTGTCGCCTTTCTCGATATATTTATTGGCGGTCTGGATGTCCTCTTTCATCGCCTGCTCGCCCGAAAGCACGCTCATGAGGTTCCAGACGCCCGTCCCGAAACGCATGCGGGCGGTGATCCTGTGCGCGGTCCCCAAATCCCCCATGGGCGCCGCGGAATAATTGAGGTTGACGGCGTCAAAACCCATGCCCAGGCCGAAACGGAACCGCTTGTCCAGATTTTCTTCACCGGCATATCCGGCCTGAAGCGAGAGCATGTTTCCGAACATGATCTCCGCGCCCATGGCCAGATGGGCCGCGCCGTATGCAGGCAAAACTCCGTCGAGGGAGAAGCGCGCGCGGGAGGCGAGAGCCATAATCTCATGGGTGGAATAGGACGTCCCGAGGCGGACGGCCCGGGGCTGGGAATTGGATTCACCGGCGTATTTGACGGAGCTTCCAAAGTTGTTGACCGCAAGGCCCAGAGAGAGGCCCGGCATCGGGGTCCGATAAAGCGCGCCCAGGTTTATGGACACGCCGCTTGCGGAGGCGGCTCCCAAATCTGACTTGAAATATCTCACATTCGCTCCCGCATCGATATCTTTGAACATCCGTTGGGTGGACCAGCCGAACCCGAAAAAAGTGTCTTTGGGGGCTTGAGAGCCGGAACGGGTCCCGTCGCGGTTGACGCTGTCGAACTCGCCATAAGACAAATTCATATATTCAAATGCGGGCATGCCCCAGCGGGTGGGCTGGGCATATCCCAGATAAGAAAACTTGATGTCGTCGAAGAGGATCGCCTGGGTGAACATGGTTTCGGCATATCTCATGCGGGAAAGGGTGGCGGGATTGATGCCCAAAGACGACAGGTCGTCGCCGGAAGCGGTGAGCGCTCCCCCCAGGGATTCGGCTCGGGAAGCGGAACGCAGGGTGAGGGACTGCAGAGCGGCGGTTCCGGAGGCGGCAAAAGCGGAGGAAGCGGACGAAATTCCAAAAATTGCGGCCATAAACAAGACGATTTTCTGCATACCTTCTCCTAAGCGGGCTGACGGCTTTTATGATATGGTTAGGGACGGAATATGATAGCAAACGCAGGCGGGGGCGTCTTAAACTTTTTGTAACTTTTTTGTAAAGACTTTGGGGTGCGAGGCGGGGCTATTTGGCGACTTTGTCGAGGTTTCTGAGGCGGGCGATGAATTCTTTGGTGTCGATGGGTTTGGAGAAAACGGCTTGCGCCAGGCCGATTTTGGCCTGGACTTCGGGGTTTGATGTGAGGGCTGAGATCAGATAAACGGGAATATCGGCCGTTTCAGGGTCATTTTTCAGCTGGTCAAGCACTTCGAGCCCGTTCGGGGAAGGCATCATGATGTCCAGCGTGATGACGTCCGGCTTCCATTCCTTGGCGGTGGCGAGCACTTTTTTGCCGTTCGTGAGGAACTTGGGTTCAAACCCCAGGACGCGCACGACATCCGAAAGAAAGTTTACAATGGACAGTTCGTCGTCAACCACCAAAATCTTCTTCATCCCTGCTATTCTAACAGAAATACGGTTTCCGTCAAGGGATTGTTAATTTTTGTCGGGGTCTTTAACTTTTTGTAAATTTATTGTAACATTCCGAGCAGAGTGGACGAGAAAAAAACAATTCTCATCATTGAGGATGAACTGAATATCCGCGACCTGATCGAGACTTTTCTCTCGAAAAATGGGTTCGTGACCGTCGGCGTTGAGTCCGCGGAGCTGGGCCTCAAAAAAATCCCCACATTAAAACCTTCCCTCATCCTCCTCGATATCCAGCTTCCCAACATGGACGGCCTGGAGGCCTGCAGGCGCATCCGCCTGGACCCGCGGGCTAAAAATATCCCCATCATCCTGGTCAGCGTGCAGTCTTCCGACATCCACAAAATCATCGGCCTGGAATCCGGAGCGGACGATTTCGTGTCCAAACCCTTCAACCCTGCGGAACTCCTGGCGCGCGTGAACGCCGTTTTGAGGCGCACGAAACCCGCCTCAGGAAAAAAATCAGAGATTTTGCTTGAAGACCCTCTTTTCTCCCTGGACATGGAAAACCATGTGGCCCTGCTTAAAGGCAAACCCATTGAACTGACCCCCAAGGAATTCACTCTCCTCACCCTTTTCATAAAGGAAACCGGCAATGTCCTCAGCCGCGACGTCATCTCCACCCAGATCTGGGAAAGAGAAAACCTGGAATCTTCCCGCACCATCGATGTTCACATCGGACGCCTCCGCAAAAAGCTCGGCAAGTTCGGCCCCGCCATTGAAACGGTCGGGAAAGTCGGATACCGCTATACCCCCTCGTTGTAAACTTTTTGTAAACATTTTCCAGCGATATTGACAAAGCGGGACCCTGATGGTATATTTGGAAAGGTTTTAACATAACCACAACTCAAGGAGGCCTTAACTACATGGAAGAGAATAAAATCGGCAGTAAATTGAAAGTTATTTTTCAGGGATTCGCGTGGATTTCTGCGGTCCTGGGACTCGTGTTCTTCTTTATCATCCTGATCGGCGGCGGCACGCCTGAAGCTCCCCGCGCGACCTCCGTCCTGGCTCTGGCCCTTGGGTTCTTCTATTTCGTGTTCTTCTATTTCATCTCCGAGATTCTGCGCCTCCTGATGAACATTGAAGCCAACACCAGAAAAAGAAGCTCGATGCCTGAATAAACATGGACGAAAAACCCGGTAAAGGTAAAATTGCCGGAATGGCCCTGGCCGTCGTGCTGGCCTCGGGCCTCATGGCTTGGGCTTTGATCTCCGCGTTTCAGGCGGATCAGGCCCGCTTTGACGGATATGACGACACTTATGGGGCCGATTATGAGCCCCCTCTGGACTCGGAAGCGGATCTTCCCGCGACGGATTTAGCCGCGGAAGAAGCTGATCCCGCAAAGCCCGGGGACGCCGCAAAAACACCTGCTCAGCCTGCGCAAAAGAAGCAGGAAACGAAAGCGGCTCCAGCTAAACCGTAAAGCCATTGAAGAAAGTTTTGGCGGCAGTTCTTGTCGTTGCTGTTCTTGCGGGAATATATTTCAAGTTTTTCCGCAAGAACAGCGCGGCTGTTGCCTCTTCCCCCGCGGCGCAAACAGACGATAAATCAAAAACCAAAGAGCAGATCCAAAAAGAGCAGGAACGGCTGGCCCAGCAGATCGCGGACCAGACCTCCATCCAGCAAAGAATTCAGCAGAACTCCCAGCGCGCCAACGATGATGTCCAGCGCACCCTCCGCACCGTCGACGAAATCAACCGCATCAACCGCCAGAACCAGCAGCTGCAGCAGAACAAGCGTTAACAACAGCGCTCGGCAACAGCAAAAAATTAGCTAAATCTATTTTTCTTCCCGTGGCCCTCTGACGGGGAACCCACGGTGGTTCTCCTTCCAGCCGCCAAAGCGGCCGGAACCTTCCCCTCCGAACACGCTCAGAAAAATAGATTTAGCTAATTTTTTACTGTTGGGTTAACGAAGGGTTATCGAGTGAGAGGCTGGCCCGTCGCTTTTTCGAGAGCGGCGAGGGAGGTCAAATAATACGCCATGGCTTCGCGGATGCCGACTTCGGATTCCGTGACGGCGGAGACAGACTGGAGATATTGCGTGGCCTCGATCTGGTGGAGGCGGTCTTTGGTTTGGGCGATGGCGCCTTCTTTCTTGCGGTATTCCAGCTCTTTTTTGGCCGTGTCGATCTGGATCCTGGCGCGCTGATAATTGTAAAACGCTTCTTTGACCTCAATCACGATTTGTTTCCGTTGGGACGAAAACTCTTCTTTCGCTTTCTCTTCTTCAATCTGCGACTGGAAATAGTTTGACCGCGCGCCGAGCGAGTCCAGGACTCCGACGGAGACGGATTGGGCTCGGGTTTCCGTGCGGGAATTGGAGCCGAGGTCGGGCGCGGATTTTTCGTTGGAATATTGGGGGCTCACCGAACTGCCTCCGAAATAAAGCGTGCCTCTCAATCCGACATTATAGCTGTCTTTCATGGTGAGCGGTTCTCCTCGGAACGCGGCGCCGGACTGGCCCACGAAACCGCTGGCGTCCACTTTCATCAGATATTCCCCCCTCGCGGTCTTTCTGGCATATTCCTTGATTTTTTTGCCGAGATAAGCGGCTTTGATTTCAGGGCGGTTGGAAAGCGCCAGGGCCAGGAGGTTGTCCAGATCCAGATTGGTGGCCGGAACTTTCTTTGCGGAAAGGTCTTCGAGGTTGATGGGAACATCCACGGGGATGGATTCCACATTGAGCGCTCCCATGAGCCTGGAACGGGCGATCTCAAAATCTTTTTCCTCAGAGAGGGCTTTATATTCAATCTGGTTTCCGGCTGAGAGCACGCCGAGATATTCGGAGTCGGAGGAGATTCCGATGTCGCGCTTTTTCTTGGTGGTGTCCACGATTTTGGCGCTTTCCTCAAGGAGGGATTTCCGGATGGAGAGGGCTTCGCGGGTCTGGAGGAAAGTGTAAAGGTTTCGGAGGACTTCAAAGACGGCTTCCTGGGTGGCTTTGGTCAGGCTGAGTTCGGCGGCGTCTCTCTGGGCGCGGGCCTGTTTCTGCGAATAAAAGACGCGTCCGGACTGAAAGATGGGCTGGCCGAGTTCGATCCCGAGCTCTTTGCGCTCAAAATCCGCTTTTGTGGAAAGATCGGTGGGCGAAATGAGGGTGGACCCCTGCGATTGGGACCCGCGCGCGGCCACCGTCGGGAAAAAATTTCTCCAGGACTCGAAGAGTTTTTGGTTGGAGAGTTTCAGCTCCATCTTCGCGATCTCAAGCGGCCTGTAATTGGCCAGGCCCACGCTCACGAACTCTTCCAGGTCTGGACGGCTGGACAAAATTCGGTGGTTCGGGTCAAAATCCTGCGCGTCGGCATATCGGTTCATGCGGATTTCAGAGGTCTGATAAGTCGGAACGGGCGCAGGGACGGGAGGCAGGGGTTTTTCGGGAACCTTCGTTTTGGGTTCAGAAGAAAGGCCTGAAAATTCCTGCAGGGTGAGGGTCAGGATCCAGTCTCTCTGCGCGGCCAGGACGCTCGCTTTCTTGTTGAGGGAGACGATGATCGATTTAAGCCGCGCTTTGCCGGATTCTCCCGAACAGGAAATTTTGACGGCGTTCACCATGGAATTCTTGGCGCCGGAAAGATCGAGTTTGGGGCAGGGGACGTCGTCTTTGATCGTGAGGATGATCTGGGGCGGCTCGGAAATTTCGCTCTGTTCATAACCCAATTTGCGGCCGGACTCGATGGCGACAATGCTCATGCCGTCCTGCGCCTGTGTGACCGAGACGTTGTCGAGGGTGTTTTCCTCCGCGGAAAGGGGTTGTTTCGCGCTGATGCATAAAACGATTGCGGCTGACGCAAGGAACCTGATGGCGGACTGTTTCACTTTTTGCCTCCGTTGGAAATTTTGTTGAGGACCTTGAGCGTGGGTCCGTGACCGGGATAAATCCGGATGGCTTCGCGCCATTCTTTCATGGCTTCGTCCAGGTTTCCTTCGGCGTATTTGATGGATCCCTGGGTGTAATGTTTCTGCGCCTGTTCTTTCTGCTCGTTCGTCACGCCTTCTGCTGGCTGAACCGCGGGCGTTTTGATTTCTGCCGGCGCTGTCGGGGAAGAAACTTTGACCTCGGGAGCGGGAGCGTCGATTTTTATCCCTTTCTGCCGGATCCGTTCGATATAGTCCTTGGCGACTTCGTTGTTGGGGTCCAGGTCGAGAATGTTTTTCCATTCGCCCAGAGATTCTGCGAACTGTCCGTGATTGAAGAAATCAAGGCCTTTGTCGTAGTGGTCGCCGATGCGGCTTTCGCGGTTCGTCTTGGAGGCCTCGAGATTGGCTTTCTCGAAATTTTCCCGCGCTTCCTTGTCTTCGGGCTGAAGGTCCAGCACTCTCCTCCACATCTTGGCCGCGTCCGCATAATTCCCCGAGGCGAAATAGGCCTTGGCTCTCTGGCGTCCCACGACGAGCACTTCATATTTTTCGTTTTGACGGAGCACTTGTTCTCCCCGTTCAACCAGGACCACGATTTTAAAATCTTCCGGACGCTGGCGGGCGGCTTCCCTCCAGAATTTGATGGCTTCTTCGTAATGCTTGTTGAGATAATGGATCATGCCCTGATAGATCACATCGTCGGCGGGGAGGGCCTTTGAGTCCGTCATTTTTTCGCGGAAAGTTGCGGACAGTTCGTTCTGCATTTTCTGAGCTTCGAAATTGTTGGGGCTCGCGGTCAGGACGGACGAGAGCTGGTCCATGGCGTCCAGCCAGCGGTCTTTTTTTATGTATTTGCGGGCGCGGCTGAGGCGGTCTTTCTCCGTGTTCTGGATGCTGTCTTTTTTGAGTTTCAGCATCTTTTCGGTCTGCTTGCGGCCTTTCAGGGCGATCTTGTCTTTGGGGTTGAGCTGAAGGACGCGCTCGAAGTTGAGGCTCGCGGCCTCATAATCTTCGTTGACATAAGCGTCAAAAGCGGATTCGAGGAACTCGTTGATGCGCTTGACGTCTGTGACCATTTCCCCCGCGGATTCCATGGCAGGTTCGGAATAAAGAGGAACGCGGACCGCGGCGAGACAGAGGGCGGCGAGGAGGCTAACGCCTGAGAGTCTTGAGGCCATCCCTGGCGATCTTTTTGGGGAGTTTTCCGGCGGACGATTTTGCGAGAGAGCGGATTTCTTTCAGGGTCCAGTTGTTGGTGACGGTCCCTTTCACAGGGAGCCGGCCTCCCGCTTTTTCCTCGATTTCCACCCGGTTTTCCCAAAGGACTTGCCCTGTGATCACGGAAACAATCTTGAAGGACGC
Source organism: Elusimicrobiota bacterium (assembly GCA_021730935.1). Taxonomy (GTDB): domain Bacteria; phylum Elusimicrobiota; class Elusimicrobia; order 2-02-FULL-39-32; family 2-02-FULL-39-32; genus 2-01-FULL-60-11. Next base: position 2,187 of record JAKFYJ010000026.1, on the reverse strand, counting down.
TCCAATGGTCTTGATGTCTTTGGACTGCGTGGACTGAAGAACTTTGGCCTGAAGAATTCCTTCGGCCTTGAGGGAAGATCCGATGTTCTGCAGATTTCCCTCATTGATCTGATAAGCTTCGGTGATGCCCATCTGGCGGAGCTGGGCGTCGACATCGTCCCAACGCTCGGAAAGTTTGAACCCTTTGGCGCGGAGTTCCTCTTCAAGGCAATAACGGAGCAAAAATGGGAGCGTGATGTCCTGGCTGGCGTTTCCGACGGGGACCACGGCGACAACGATCGGGATCTGATTTTCGATGGAGACGGCCTGTTTGCGGCGGGGAGCGGCGCAGGAAGAAAGAGCGACGCAAAGGGCCAGGGCAAAGGCGCGATAAACTTGCGCCCGGAGGGATTCGAACCCCCGGCCTACTGGTTCGAAGCCAGCCGCTCTATCCAACTGAGCTACGGGCGCGGGCTTGCGCTGTATTGAGTAAAAATTCACTCCCGTGATTTTACGAAATTATTTTAATTCCCGCAACGATATCGGCGGACAATATTCTCCGGCAAGTTCGCGTTTCCACCAGTTTCCCGTCGTTTTGCGTTCTTCTGACGTCGTGAAATGATATTGATAAAGGCGCGCGCGCACGGCCAGAGGCGGATGATCGGGAAACGGATTTTTTCCCAGAAGTTTTACGGCCGGCTCAGATCCCTGAAGGAGGCGGATGAGGAGGTTCACGAACCATGCGTTTTGGCGCAGGTCGCCGAGGGATGCGAACCACATCTGCCAGTCCAATCGCGGCTGGTGCGGCGCCGCGAAAGGAGGTCTCCGAGAAAGGTCCCCAGGCTTCCATTTGAATTCATATTCCAGCCAGGTTTTTCCGTCGAGAGAGCCCTCGATCACGATTTCCGGCCTGGCCGTCGTCATGACCGCGAAAAGTCCATAAGACCCCGCCATGTGATATTCATATGCGGGCTTCAGAATGCGGACCATCCACGCCGGATAATTCCGGCTATAAAAAGTTCCCGCGATGAAGGCGAGGTTGAATAAAATTAAAACTGCGGCTGTCGGAACCCAAATTATTTTTCTTGCGTTGTCCCATGCCGACGCCCATTTTTCCGATAAAAATGTGCGCGCGCCGTTTGATAATCGGGCGAAAATTTTTTCCGGCAGAATACCCCCGATCGTTTGATCGTCGAGGAGCAGCAGGCAAAGAGTGAGAGTGAGCCAGTTGAAGAAACCGTAATTGCCGCTCAGGAGGATCAATCCCTGAAGCACGGCGAATGCGGCGAAGGCGGTGAATTTTAAGCGGCGCGGGAAGAATATCAAAAACGGGACGAAGAGTTCGACGGCGAACATGCTGAGGCAGGAAATTTTATGGAAGAGCGGAGGCAGATGATGCGCGTGCCAGCTGAGAGCGTTGGGGATGGGCTGGGTTTCATAATGGAATGTGAGCGCGGTGAGGTTTTTCCAGGCAGGATCTCCGCTCAAAAGTTTCACGAGTCCCGACTGAAACATGAGCTTAAAAAGGACGAGATGAAAAATCCATGTCACAGCCGTCGAGGGGCCGGAGCGGTTGATGAGGCGGGGCAAAATTCGGGGCGGATTCAAAAACATGGCGAGGAAATTGATTTCCAGCAGAAGCACGTCCCACTGAAACGACATGAATTCCTTGCCGACGGTGAAAAGGGAAATGTAGAGGCCCCAGAGGAGAAGGAGGGCGAACCAGGGCGCGAGATCAAGAATCAAAAGCGCTGAGAGAGCGGCGCCGGCTTTGCAATAAAAAATCACGGGCACAGAGCTGGGCGCGATTCCCTGAGGTCCTGAGAGACCTTCAATCTGGGGCAGAAGAGAAAGAAAAGCGATCAGGTTTATGATGCCCAGAGCGCGCATGAAGAGCCAGGAACTTGCGACGTATGTGGGCGGCTCAACATTTTTTCCCCAGAACACATTCGTGAGTGAAGAGAAAAACTTTCTGTTTTTTGCGACGCAGGCATATAAAAATTCGCTCGTTTGAGCGAAGCCCGGAACTGTTTCATAAAACCAAAGGCCCCAACCCGCCCCTGTTTTATAGGAAAGAGATTTGAACACGGCCTTCGCCCCTTCGATTTTATTGCCGTTAGGTTCGACGAGCTGGACGGCGGTGATGGGCTCTTTGGAGGGCGCATAGTCCACCCGGTCTCCCGTGATTTTTCGCCAGCGCTCAATCCA
>JAKFYJ010000096.1 GCA_021730935.1 Elusimicrobiota bacterium | reverse complement strand
AGCCGGCGGCAGGGGACGCGGCATTCAACAGCTCGATCGCAAAGGGCAGGAGTGACAGCGCGGAGACGACAACAGGAATGGCCAGTTTCTCCGTCAATGTGAGGCGTTTGCCTCGGTGCTGGAGAGCGTGAAGGGCGATGAAAAGGGTGCGGGAAAGGGACAAAACGGCGATGGGATGGAAAGGCATGAGCATGAGAGGAAGATAAGTGAAGATGGCCTCCTCAAAGATGGGTCCCGCGATATCGTCATAAACCATGGCGGCGGTGGCGGGAGAGGCGCGGAACAAAACCTGAACAACCGAGACCGCAAAGTTCCGGACGAACCCGAAAACGGAGAATGAGAGAATGCCGGGCTGGAGCTCTGATATCCGCTCTGCTTTTTCAGGGTCAAATCGGGCGCGTTTGGGGCCTTCCGGCAACTGGGTTCCGGATTCTGCGAACCCTTCATATCGAATCGGGTCCCGGCCCACTTTGAAGGGCATGAACCCTTTGAGTTCGCCGCCCGTCTCGCGAATGATTTTCCGCACTTGAGCGTCGCCAAGTTCATTCAAATTCTGAGATTCTAAAAATCGGCGAATATGCTCCAAACCTTTGGGAGAAACCGCAATCATGTTTGCTCCTGGCCCGCCCGCGCCCAAAGGCATGATCGCGATCCCCTGCTTCCATGCCTTCCGGATCAAATCCCCGGATGGGCCTTTTGTATAGGGACTCATGTTTCTCAGGCCATCTCCATGTTGCGCATACATGTCCCGGATCACTTTGAAGTCGTTATAATTCCCGTTCGTCACGCCCAAGTTCACCGCGGTTTCGTCAAAAACCTTTCTCGCATATGCCTTGGCATATTTCGGAACAAGTTTCCCTTGATGCGCGTCCAACATCAAATTGAGCCAGCGTCTCGCAAGTTGGTCGCGGATGTCGACATATTCGTTCAGGATTTCGGCCACTCTTTCAAAATTTTCGTCTTTAAGCGCCTGGACATATTGATCCGCAAGTTCAATTTTTCTTGCATGCAAGGGATATCCAACCTCGTCATGGTCTTCCAACAGATCCGTCCACATGAAGTTGGTCAGCGCCGCGGTCCGGTCTACAACCGCTTTCACGCGGCTGTCTTTGGGGTCAAGGACATATTGCTTTCCGGACTGCACGAGCATGGAATGTTTCTCAATCGCATCCATTTGAGCGTCATTGAGGAACGGAACTGAAAACGCGGAATAGGGATTCGTGAACTGTCTGCTCTCGTCCGTGATGCCGGAAAGCCACACATGCTGATGAGCCCCCCCCAGCATGCAGCAGAGATGTCCTTGCCCGCCGGTCAGCCCGCCGAACTCATTATTTTCCAATTGGACCGAGAGGTTAAAGATTTCCGCTTGAGATAAATTGGCCCCGCTCAACATGCTGGCCGCCGAAATCAGGGCGACATTGAAAACATTCGAAGACTCCATGCCTCCGGCCAGAGCCATGGCAGGGATTTCATCCATGATGATCCGGATGCCTTTCAGACCAAACAAATTGTTAAAGATAAATGCCGGCCCGTCCATTTGTTTGTTCGGCGCTCTGCCGTCCTGCCCAAGGCGGATGGGCCCACTCACGCGATATGGATTTTTCTCCGTGATTCCATAATCCGGAGCGACATATTCGATGACATTGGGATCATCGGCCAGCTCAAAGCGGACTTTCGCTTTAAATTCGCTCGCAATCGTCGGGGTGGAAGGCAATTGCCTCATAGACTTGACCCCCACCCTTGTCAGCAGGCGCTGAAAAACCGGAAGGTCCAGGGAAGATCCTGCGCCGTCAATGCCCCGCAAGTGGCCCGTGATTGTAAATTTGATACCTTTCTCATCGGCTCGTTTCATCAGATCCAAAACCTCCTGAGAGGTCCTTGTCACTTTTTGCCTGACAAGATTCTGGTCCAACGGTCTGCCATTATTGAAGAAGTTCGTTCCCACCTGGAACCAATGGCCGACGGCGCCATCACGCGCATTATTGACAGAAGATGGTTTGGAGCTGATCTTTGCAATTATTTCTTCAGCCCATCTTTCATATGTGGAATCCGAAAATGACGGCGTCAGGGGTGAGGGTATCAAGGCATTAAATTTTTCAATTTCATCATCAGGCAATTTGAAAGCAAGATTCGGCTCTAGATGTAGATTTCTTATGAATTGGTCTGCATGAAGATAAAATGTTGATACGGCCGACAAAACCACATTCAGCCCGATCTGAAACATTACTTGGCTCGTGTTCTCATATTGCCTGAGAGAACGGTTGAATTGAGCAGTGGATTCATCTATTTCAGCTTTGAACCAGTCCATGGTCCGCCCAAATTCTTTTTGTATTGACAGCCATTTTTGTTTCGCATTTCTGTCGTTATGCGAATCTTCGATCTTCTGCTGGATATGTCCGTCCAAACGATCCAAGACAGCGGCTTTGTCTGCGATCGCATCCATCGCCTCCGCGGGAAGCAACGAGAAAGGCAGGAGATGAACCAGCATGTCGTGCGCCCGGATTTGAGGGTCCCTTGCCAGAGGGATGAACTTCTGGGACAAAAGATGAACATATTCTGCCGCACTGATATCATTCTCGACTTCAAAAACCCGAACAGATGAGCCCAGCCTTTCAAGGTTTTGATTTATTTTTGAGGCATCAAGCTCAAAGGCAAGGTATGTGTGCCCCTTCTTTTTTTTCACATAAATTCCCAGATTTTTTAGGTATGGGCCATATGATTCATAAAGTGAAACCACATTCTTGGCATCGGAACCATTGACATGGATTAAGTTGACATCAACCCATTTTTTGCCTGTTAATTTTCCCGAATCCCTGACAAGGACATCAATATCACCGTCACTATCCTTATTCTCCACTCGAATGAACCCTCGCCTCAAAACCGCCTTCTGGACGCGGGACCCGTGAGGAACGGACATGTTGAGGATGCCGGGCTGGAGATGAAAATTTGGGTCCGAATTGGGATGCTTTTGGCCCTGCCAAAGGCCCGGGCGCGCCGCGTCGTCATACCAGAAAAATGTGTATACATTCGAACCTTCAGGCAAATGGGTTTCATATCGGCCGTCTGCTGTGCGAGTCAGCGGATTGAGACGGATCGATTCCCAGGGCGCGTCCGGGGCGTTCGTTTTTGTGACGCCTGACTTCACAAATCCCGGACCGTCCACAATGATTCTCTCTCGCTTCCCTGCGGGAATTGAGGATATCGTACGGGATGGAGGAGTCATGTGTTTTGCGATAAACTCAATGTTCTCTCTGGTGGTGTTCACGCCGCCCTGCGCGTTGATGACTCCAACAGTATTGACGGGCTGACCGACATCGATCACAAGCGGAACTTCATTTCGTCCAACCACGCTTTGGTCATTTTTCGGATCCGCAAGTTGATCCCCATAGGCCGCAAGGACGGACCGTCCCCCCAGATGTTCGAGCAACGCCGCCAATCCGTCTCCCTTGCTGTGAACCTCGCCATTCAACAGACGGTGCCCCTGAAGATCTCCGACATAGATTTCGTGACGAACTTCGTCCTTTGTTCTTGAGATCATATGAATGCGGCTCAAAAGAAGGGCCCTCTCATTGGGTGTGATCCTGTCGGCAAGGGGACCCAGGATCCTTTCAAAAATCCAATCTTCCTGAGTGAGAGTGTTCAGGACGATTTCCCCGCCCGCCTTCAGATAACGGATCAGCGCGTCCAAAACCTGGGCCTCCGCTTTCGGCACGCCAATTAAAGGAAGCAGAGTGTCGTCAATGTCGACGGAGAGCAACGGAATTTTTTTGTCCGCCTCAATTTCCTTCAAACGCCGGAGGAGTGCGGAGTGGACAGGGTCAAGAGGATCAGACAAGACAGGCAGGGACTGGGAGGCGGAGGGATTGATTGAGTTTGAAGTTTTTGGAATTGATCTGATTGCCATCACGAGAGTGATCCTCCCGGGGGTCACAGAGCTTGGACTCCCATGAACGGTTGCCTTCACATTGCCCAATTTTTTTTCTCTATCCAAGCCCGTGCAGATCACGGTTGTTCCGGAAGGAGGAATGACAGGATCCCCAAAGCCTCGATACACATAATTGCTTGGAGTCACTCTGTCATGATCCGCATTGGGATAAACGACCGTGCTTTCTCCTTGGAGTGTGATGGTGACAGCGAAATCAGCGTTATCGACATGAGCTACTTGTGCAGGAGGATCATCGAAATCATTGATATTTAAATTTATCCAAGCAGACAAGCTGGTCACTTCAAGATCTTCATTCGGGAATTTTCCTCTCAATGTTTTCATCACAAGGTCCGCCCAGCTCCGGACAGCCCTTTCGGAACTATCCGTTAGACGAATTCCGTCTCCTCCTTCCGGGTGATATATCCCACTCAATTTTAAGCGGAGATTTTGTTTCGTGTTATTTTCTTTAATCTTCTGAGCAATTTCATCTGCAACCTCATTCACCTCATGGGTTCGTGTTTCCAGAATTCCCCAACCGTCCTTGATGGTCTCATCAAAGTTAAACGGGTCTGATCCGCCATGCATTGACGAGGCCGCCATCGTTATTGCAATGCCTAAACCCAGATAGAACTGATAAATTGATGAAAATGATAAAAATTCTTTCATACCATCGTTCATCAAACCCCAGCCAAAGTCTCCGTGATGAAGGAAAGGATGTGGACCCACGGTCGCCGCGCCCGCAAGAGCCGGGGTGAGGGCGAGGAGGAGGATGGGAAGGCCCATGAGTTTGAGGAGGCGCTTGATCCAGGATGGTTTTTGAGTCGGGACCACTGAGGATTCGGAGACTTCAAATTCAGGCATCAACAGCTTAAGCGCTTCGCCTGCCTCTGCTCGAACAAGCGGATGATCGTTCATAAAAGCCAATTGAATGAGATCCAAAAGGTTGGGGAAGGGCGTAATTTTTCCTGTGCTTATGGCTTCCATGGCTTCGCGAATTACTTCGACTCTAGCCTGAGGTGTTTCTCCCAACTCGCTACGGAGTTTCTCTTGTATGGTTCGATTGTCAGCCGGGACAATCCGGCTTGCTTTGACATTAAAAGCGTATCTCCCCATTCGCGATATCATCCGAGGCAAGAAGAACCTGGACAATTTTCGATAGGTCCACAGATAAAAATCACCGCCGAATGCAATGCTCAAGAGAAGCAAAGAACGGATCATGCCTCCCTCGACAAAACGCCATACCGGATGGAGCCACGCGGGAATCTCCGGAGGAGCGATGACATGAATGGGCGGCATAACTTTGTGCCAATCAATTTTCAAGCTTGTTGCTACCAATTGAGATCGGGCATACGATGATTTAAGATTAAGAGGCGAATTCCTATAAATTTGCCGATAATCAAACAACAAATGCAATGCAGGGATGACATAAATCAAGCTGTGAAAGACGGACGCGTCAAAGGCGGGCAGGGCGAAGAGAGTGTAGGACATGAGGATGAGCGGCTGAACAAATTGGGCCAGGGACGGTGGACTCGAGTCGGATTTTCTTGTGAGCCACATGTGCAGGGCGGAATATGCGGCCAGGAAGGGAAGGGCAAACAGAGGACCGACGATGGGCGCGAAATGAATGAACGCGGCGGCTTCGGCGGCGGCTCCGAACATGCCAATTCCTTTGGCCCAACCGCGATCTTCATACCCATATTTTTTCAAGATCATCCAGAGGAGGGAGGCGGGGGTGGAGAAAACGGATGGCTGATGTGACTTCTCGCTTTTCACAGCAGCCCAAATATCACGCGGATGATTTAGAACTTCATAACTTCCTACTAATTTCATGGTGAATTGGCCGTTCGCCTTTAGATAATGCCAGAGATTGCGTGATCCTCTCATTTTCATGTCGGTAAATTGATTTTGGGTTAGACTAGGATTCTCAAGATTATCTTTTGCCCCCCCCAGAACAACTCCCTTCCCTGGCACCAGGAGACGCAGTAGTTCTGGTGCCGAATCTTCTGTGGAAAAGAATCCTGCCCCGCCAAAGGTCAAAACATTATAACCAGATTTAATTTCATCAGGAATAAAATTGTCCTCCATGAGGTTCTTGCCTGAATAAACAATAACACTCCTTAATTGGCCCTGATACTGGAAGGTGGCCTTAAATCGATCTGATGAAAGCTCGACGAACTGCAAACTTTCAACGACATTTCTTCTTGTCTGAGGATCAACCACTCTGCCAAGATTTATCTTTATTCCTTCTTGGAATTGCTGAAAATTGAAGATTTCTCTATCGACTCCGACCAAAGCATGAAAATCAGAATCCATAAGTGGCATTGCCACATCAATACCGATTTGATTTGTGCCGAAAGTAGCAGCTTTGGAATTGTTCGGTGATCCAATGCCAAGATAATAGACAATTGGCTCACTCGTTAATTTTTTTATGAAATTGCGTTGCTTTACGGCCTCGCCTGCACGCCAAGCTTGACCGTCATTCATGAGAGCGAAAACATTACTTTCCCAATCATATATTGCTTCTCCCAAACTGTTGCGAACGCCTGCTTCCGGCAAGGAATGAGTTTGACGGGTGTTCCTTAGTGCGTGCTGATTATAAATTGATGCGTTAGCCGCGCGGACATCCGCAATGAATCGATCCAGAAAGAAAGCGGGTTCAATCTGATCAAGGTTTGAATGTGAAATGCCATTCATCCCGCGCAGGCGGAGAAATCCGTTGACCATATTCATTCCCAGTGAATTGTTCCCGCGGAAGAAAAGATACCCTCTCTCAACGCCTTTTCCCATAAACTCCAGATAAAATTGACTTAAATCCTCAAGGAACGAATCAGAAGCAGATGCATTCCTGTTCCTGAAATATCCGCAAACTTTCGCGAATTTATCGAAGAGAGAATGATTGGCACGGTCTCCCCTGAATATATTTGATACATATCCTATTGAATGTCCGGCAATATCCGCAGGATCTTCATCCTGTTCCAGTGTGGGCGGATGATAGATATGTTTTCCATCATAACCAGTTAAAAGAACTCTGTGTAATTTTTCTAATTTTTTAACCAAGTCATGTTGATTTTTAATGTTTCCAGAGAGATATTCATTAACGGCGAGCAGGAATTCCGCCCGCACATCGTATTGATTTGCGACATAGTTTCCTCGATTTGCAATGCTTCCAAACGCTGAATCTGAAGCGAATATATTCTCATCCATATTGCGGACCATTTCAGGAATCGGGACATCCGCAGATCTCAGCCAATCTGCAATGTTCTCAGAGCGTGCCAATTCTGACGCGGTTTGCCGTAACGCTTTTTTCCTCGATTCAATCAGAGCCAATTGCGGTGAGGTCCCTGACAATTGCAGAAATAATTTACTCAAAATTTTACGCGTAAAATAAATGCCGATGGTTAAGGAAGCGAGGGATGTGACCAAAAATGTGAGTCCAGACTCATCAAAAGAAATGCCTTGCAACATCGCTCCGTCCCCCAAAGGAGCAAACAAAGGTTTTGCGCTCGCTGGTGAAGGGCCAAAAATTTCAGGGAAGAAATAGGATAAAATTGCATAAAGAGTCAAAATGACGACAATGCGGACGCCCCATATCGCAATTGTTTTAATCAGAGATCGACCCTGGGACAATTCCGAAGAACCCGCCTTAATTTCTTTAATCTGATTTTTAAACACGGATTTTCCAATGGTTTGCGTCCTCTCAGCATAATCCGTTCCAAGGGCAATGATGTGATCATCGTGATTAAAAATAACCCGCCCCTTCCATTTATCGGCAAGCTCTTTAAACGCGCGATTGCGGGTCTCAATCCTTGACTGAATTTCTACACGATGAGAAACCTTCAATTTTTCGTGATATAACTGTCTCCATTCCTCCTCAGCCTCACGATAAGCCGCGTTCACGCGTTCAAGGAGTTCCGCCGGATTCTGATTCAGAATTTGTTCCAAGCCTGACATTATCGAATCTTCCCCAACACGAGACTCATCAAACGCACGAGTCCCTCTGACAATGCGTTCCAAAAGCGACCACCCATATTGAGTGCCTTCCGCAGAAAAATTGATGATATCTGCAAGAACGGAATAAGCGTTGCCCTCTCTCATCGATCTGAGCTCGGCAAGCTCTTCTTCGATCTCCCCATGATGAATGTCTCCGTCCACAAAATTGAGAAGTTGCCTCCTGAATTCGTGTTCCGACTCATGTAAAACAAGCGTGTTGACGCTCATCTGAATGCGCTGATCATCTGTAAGATTGCGATATCCATGAACAAGAAACGCTCTCCCCACCCCAGCCAGTCGCTCGACCAGAGGATCGGAATCATTCAGGATCGGATTGAAACTGTAACGGAAAGGCAGTTCTCCGCCAAGGATGGGCTGATGCCGATATCGGTCAATGTTTGCGATCGAATCCATGGAAACAATGGTTTCATTAGTCAGAGCTGAACTCCACCCCGCATTGCCGCGAAGAATCCCATCGGAGTATCGTGTAACCTGTTCAACCCTTTTTACTATCACAACTTTGCCATTCTCAATCGCATGAGCAATTTGACCTGTGACTCTTTTGAGCACCAAAGCCCGTTCATCGTTGATTCCAAGAGGACTTTTGTCCAAAACATATCCTTTTTCGTCTAGATATTTCTTTATCCGGTCAATCGCTTTCGCAACATCGCCCCGCTGATCTGCAAAATACAGATTTCGAAGAGTCTTCTCCCAATCCGCGATCAGAACATCCACTTTATCCGGACTTTGGCCGGTGTTTAAGCTCGCCATTATCGCGTTTTCAGTGTCAGCCAACGTCTGAAGAGATAAGTTTGAATTAGAATGCCGTGCAGAAGAATTTCCATATATCTCCCGATAATCAAACAACAAATGCAATGCAGGGATGACATAAATCAAGCTGTGGATCACGGACGAGTCCAAGGCGGGCAAGTGCAGAGAGAAAAGAGTATACGCCATGAGGATGAGGGGCTGAACGAATTTCGCGAGCGACGGAGGGCTCGAGTCGGATTTTCTTGTGAGCCACATGTGCAGGGCGGAATATGCGGCCAGGAAGGGAAGGGCAAACAGAGGACCGACGATGGGCGCGAAATGGATGAACGCGGCGGCTTCGGCGGCGGCTCCGAACATGCCAATTCTCTGAATTGTGCCATAAGAATAACTTTCCGCCCACTGCTGCAGACGGTTCCCGAAAAGCCCTTGCAGAGCGGCTCGCATAAATAAAAACAATCCCGAGGCAGGGGTGGGCGGTGACGGAAGTAAAAGTTCATCTTCATCAGAAGGAAAACGGACCATGTGCAACAGGAGAGGATTTTCAACGTCCTGGGCTAGCAATTTAGTTAGTTCGGACTCATAATCCGGGACTGAAAAAGACAGGGTTCGAGGCTCGTAGCCGGATATAGAGTAATTACGCGAACGCCGGTAAATTGTCGATGTTCTCTCCATGTTGCCCACTGCGACAACAGGGGTATTTGGGAACGCTCTTTGCGCCAACGACTTCATTCGTTCCGGGACAATAATCATCCGAATGGCTTCTCCTGGGATTCCCTTTGTTAGAAAAGTTTCATAAGGCTTGGATGGGTCCCGCTCATAACTTGTCTGACGATGAATGGCTTGCCGATCAAACGCGTCAAGCCGATCCAAATTCGCAACAATGAATGCGCTGCCTGCGGCGCGGGATTCCAAAATATTGCGCAGGTCGTCATCAGATTTTGCTACCAACTCCCCTAAATTATCCGAAGGGCGTTCCATCACGACCTGCAGCCCCCCTTCCGCCGGCAGCCAAAGCGCGTCTTCAGCGGCTTTCGAAGCATTTCTCGAGGTGAACTCTCGAAACGCAGGATAAAAAACGATCGCGTTTACCCAGTCTTTTAGACGCGCATTGTCATCGGCCGATCTCGTTGAGCGAATGCCTCTTGCCTCCTGATCCTGTTGCGTGATCACACCGTGCCGAGCAAGGCTCGACCATATCTCTTGGGCTGATTCATCTCTCTTACGAGCT
>JAKFYJ010000074.1 GCA_021730935.1 Elusimicrobiota bacterium | reverse complement strand
GACAGGTCTGCACCATCGGAAAAATTTTCTGCGCGACGTCTTTCTTGAACATCTTCGCACCGCACTGCGTGTCCACGATTCCCCCCACGCACAAAACCTGAACGAACTTGTTGAAAGTTTTGCCGAGGAGCTCCCGGTGAAGCGGTTCATGGATCTGCACGTCCGCGCCTTCGATCGAGCGCGAGCCGATCACGACGTCATACTCAGGGAAAAATTTGAGAAATTTAGGCACTTCCTCGATCGGAGTGGACAGGTCCGCGTCCGTGAAAAAAACCATCTCGCCCCACGAATTGATGACCCCGCGCTTGACGGACGCGCCCTTGCCCTGGTTCCTCTCGTTTGAAATGAGCCGGATGCAGTCGTTCTGCTCCGCCATATTCCGGATGATGTCGGCCGTGCTGTCCGTGCTCCCGTCGTCCACGACCAGGAGTTCATAGGTGATTTTTTGCTCCGCCAGATATTTCGTGATTTTTTCCAGGGTGGGAACAATGCGTTCCGCCTCGTTATAGGCCGGGATGATGACGCTCAAATAAGGTTGAATCATAGATATTTGATTGCGAATCATATCATATTTCGCGCCGATTTTCCTTGATTATAGGCATGAATAGTGATACACTAAAAACATGACCCTAACCAAAAAAGACTTTGACTGGACAAATATAGCGTTTTTGATCATCTCCCCCATGATCGGCCTCGTCGGCACGGGCATTTATGTTTATTTCAACGGCATCCACTGGCTCGAGATCACCCTTTTCGTCATCATGTATTTCTTCACGGGGCTCAGCATCACCGCCGGATATCACCGTCTTTTTTCACACCGAAGCTATGACGCCCACTGGACTTTGAGACTTTTTTATCTCGTTTTCGGCGCGGCCGCCCTCGAAAACACCATGCTCCGCTGGGCTTCCGACCACAGAATCCATCACAAATATGTGGACACGGACCGCGACCCTTACAACATCAATCGCGGCGGATTTTATGCGCACATGGGCTGGATTTTTTACAAGCACACCGAAGATCCCGACGCCGCCAATATGAGCGATTTCAAGAACGACGCGCTCGTCAAATGGCAGGAGAAATATTATATCCCCATCGCAGTTGCCGCGGGCTGGGTGCTCCCCGGACTCATCGGGCTCACCGTGGGCCGGCCTTGGGGTTGCGTCCTTTGGGGCGGATTTTTCCGCGTTGTGTTTGTCCACCACATGACTTTCTTCATCAATTCCTGGGCCCACATGTTCGGGAAACAAACTTATTCAGATCAGGACACGTCGCGCGACAGCTGGTGGCTGGCATTCCTCACTTATGGCGAAGGATATCACAATTTCCATCATAAATTTCAGGCGGATTATAGAAACGGCGTCCGCTGGTATCAGTGGGACCCGAGCAAATGGCTGATTGCGGCCGCTCATTTTTTCGGCCTGGCCACGCGCTTGAACCGCACGCCTTCAAGGACCATTTTGCTTGCCAGAACTTCCATGGACATCAAGCGCACTCAGAAAGAAGTGGAAAGCGTCCGCCCGGATTTTTGGGCCAGAGTTCAGGTTCAGCTGGAAACAAGAAAGAAACGGCTTGAAGCGGCCCACCAGCGCGTCGCCGAAGCCAAAGCGGCTTATGTCGCCCTCAAAGATTCCAAAATGGATCAATCCAAAAAGCTGATCGCACATTATAATCGCCGGATCAAAGTTTATGAAAGGCGTTTTGAGCGCGAACGCGCCCGTTGGAAAGGCATCCTCAAAGACGCGGTCCTGCAGGCGAGAAGTTTTCGGTCCGCTTCCAACCCCGCCGCTTAATCAATACTTATAAATTCCCCCGCCGATAAACTCGCGTAAAAGCGAATTCTTGGGCACCGCGTCCAGCTCCGGCATCGCGGCAAACGATTTTAAAAGTTTCCCCACCCGTTCTCCCCGAAGATACGCGTCCGCCCGTTTGGGATCGTCCTTATACTTTTTGTTCATGTGAGGCCAATGGGATTCGAGCTGGATCTTGAGAGCCGCGAACTCATAAGGCAAAGAGCCGTTGAAAACCGTGTCCGCCGAATGCACGAAAGGCACGATATATGTTTTTTCGCTTTTCCTCACATAATGCCAATGGCCCAAAGTCGCAACCGGATCATAATTCCTCTGCCATGAGTCCCGCGCCATGCGCCGCAAGAGACGCAAGTCCGTCCACCGGATAAAATTCCCGTCCAAATCCTTGATCTGGCACATCGCCTCGATATAAAACTTGAATTTGAGGTCATCGGAAACGCTTTTGGTGAGGTCGTTATAAAGACCATGCAGGCTGTCGATCAGAATGATCTGGTCTGATTGAGCCCTGAACTCCGTGGCATTGTCCTGCCTTCGTCCCGTCTTGAAATTAAAATGAGGGATTTTTATGGTTTTGCCTTTAATCAAATCCGATAAATGTTCGTTGATCATGTCCAGCTCAAGGGCGCGCGGGCTTTCGAAATCGTAATCGCCATATTCGTCTTTGGGATGTTCTTCGAGATGCTTGAAATAGTGGTCGAGGTTGAGCGTGATGAAAGATTTTCCCGCTTCCTTCAGCATCTCTCCGATTTTTATCGTTGTCGTGGTTTTGCCTGAGCTTGAAGGCCCTGCCACGATCATGAGGCGCAGATCTTTTTTCTTCAGGATCATGTGCGCCGCTTTCCGGATCTCGTCGTGATAATGTTTCTCGGCGTCTTCCATGAGATTCTTCCAGGTTCCCGATTTCATGTGACGGTTCAGGTGTTCGACCGTGTGGCAGTCGTGGTCCACATTCCAGGCGTAGGCTTTCCAGACTTGTTTATAGGGCACATTGTCTTCGAGAGCGACGGACAAATCTTTTTTGTCGCGGACTTTGGAGCGTTCGGCGCGGTATAAAATAAACGCTTTCGCGGTTTGAGCGCGATTGGATTCGATGAGGGTTTTTTCGATGATGTCCTGGATTTCTTCGACGGTGGGCGTGGCGCCTTTGGGAAATTTTCGGTTAATGGCGGCGACCACATTTCCTGAGAGCATGGCGGCGGTTTCCCGGTCACGGCCGCCCACGCTGAGCGCCGCTTTATAGATGGCGTTGGTGACTTTTTCCCGGTCAAACCGGACGATGCGTCCGCTCCGTTTGACGATATGAGTGACTTTATAAGATTCTTCGGAAGGCGCGAAAAGAGGAAGTTGTTCCATGGCAAAAAAAATGGGGCACGGCATCGGGGGGATCCGTGCCCCAAATCGATTATAGCACTATTTTAAGCCAATGAGTCAAGCCCCCGTGGCAAAAAACATTGATGAGGTTAGCAGCCGCAAGGCGATTTGGGTCCCATTGGAAATTCCTCCTTGAAAAATTTACTTGAGAAGTCCGTCGAGCCGCGAGCGGATTTCTTTTTCGGGCTGAAGGCCGACGGTCTGTTCCACCAGCTCTCCGCCTTTGAAGAACAGGAGCGTGGGGATGGCCTGAACGCGATAAGCGGCCGCCGTGTTCGGGTTGTCGTCGGTGTTGAGCTTGAAAACTTTCACTTTGCCTTTATATTCTTCTCCGAGTTTGTCCACGACCGGAGATAACATCCGGCAAGGGCCGCACCAGGGCGCCCAAAGGTCCACCAAAACGGGCACTGGGGATTTTAAAACTTCCGCGTCGAATACTGAATCATTGATTTCTGTCGCCATGGTTTTTGCCTCCGATACTTCGATTATACAAAACTAGACAGCCATCTACAAATTTTCGAGAAGAACAGCCCGAAATATGTCCCATAAATGTTTCCGAGCACCGCTAAAATTAAACCCATCGGGGCCAGCCGCCTGTCATAGACGCTCGCGACCAGCGGCGTGGAAACGGTTCCCCCGATGTTGGCCTGGGAGGATGCCGCCAGAATCGAGATGGGCGTTTTGGAAATCTTCCCATAAACCAGGAGAGTCACTCCATGAATTCCGGCCCAGAGAAATCCCAGCGCGATCATAAAAGGCGCGTGCGCCAAAGTGGTCAGGTTGGCTTTGGCCCCGATCGAGGTCAGCAATAAATAAAGCAAAAAATTTCCGACTGCGCTGGCTCCCCAGTTTTCCAGACGCTTGGCCGGGGTCAGGGACAGGCCCAGCGGCACCAGAGTTGAGAAAATGATCAGCCATGTGAACCGGTTCAGAAGCTGTCCCGTTTGAGGGACAATTCCTGAGAGCATCCAAAAGAGCCCGGCCATGCCGAAAGCGAGGATGATCAGAATTCCGACTTTGACCGCAGGGTGGACCGCCGCCTGGTCACTTTCATTTAGATTCTCAATGTCGGAAATGGATTCGTCCGGCGCAAGATCTGTCGCGCCCAAAAAATTGTCGATCGCGGCGCGGTATTTGGAAATGTAAACCAAAAACGCCATCCAGGAATAAGCGATGACGGTGTCCACGATCACGAGGTTGGAAAAAAGAGGCGCCGGCGTCTGCAAAATTTCTCTCACGGATATCATGTTGGCGCTCCCTCCCGTCCAGCTCGCGGAAAGGCACGGCCAGCCGCGCCAGAGTTCAGGGACTTGCTTTTCAATCATCACGAAAGTGACCGTTCCCCCCAGCAAAATTCCGACCGACCCCGCTGCCATCGCGAGGATTGCCCTCGGGCTCAGTTTCAGGATAGACAAAAGGTCGGTGCCCACCAAAAGCAGGACCAGGCAGGCGGGAAGGACGAAACGGCTCATATAAGTGTAGAGGATGTTTTCTGAGGGAATAATCCCGAATGTGGAGAGGAGCGTGGGCAGAAAATAGCACCACAAGGGCGCGGGCAAATATTTAAAGAACTTTTTGAATGACGGGCTGTTCGACAAAGTTGTGACGGATTTTACGATGGCGATGAGCAGAAGCAGAAGGAGCAGGGGCGACTGAATCATAAATTCCCCACTCCTGAGCCCAGGACGCCTTTTTTGACGGTCAAAAACGGTCCGCGGCTGGCGAATCCGGATTTATAAGGCAGGGATTTTAAGAGCAGAAAGGAATCCAGGTCTATAAAACTGAACTGGCCCGAGCCTGAGGCCCATTGGACGGCGGTGGAAAGCCCGATCGCAGATTCCATCATGCACCCGATCATGAGTTTTTTGCCAAGAGACCAGACATATTGCGCGGTCCGGAGGCCCTGCAAAAGGCCCATGCGCGCGATCTTGATGTTGAAAACGTCCGCGGCGTCCGCTTCGATGATCCGTTTCGCGTCTGAGAAAGTCCGGAGGGATTCGTCCACCGCGATCATATAGGCGGATTTTTTGCGCATTTTTATGAGGCTCTTGATGTCGTGTTTGGGAAAGGGCTGTTCGATCAGGTCCACCCCGATTTTATGGTCGAAGATGAACCGCAAAAGCCGGACAGATTGTTTTTCCGTCAGCCCCTGATTGGCGTCGATGAGGACGGACCTTTCGGCAGAGCGGAAAATGCTTTCGATGCGCGCCAGATCCTCTTCAAAATTTTTGCCCGTAATTTTTATTTTAAACTTGCTGAACTTCTTTTTTATGAGGCCCTGGGCGATCCGGAGAGTTTCTTTGGGGCCGAGCGCCGGAAGAGTATAGTCAGTTTCCAGTCTGACGGATTTCCCTCCGAAGAAGCGCGCGAGGGACATTTTTTTGTGTTTGCAGAAAGCGTCCAGGAGAGCGCATTCCATGGCGGAAATTGCCGTGGGGTGTTTGGGATATTTTTTGACAAGATTTTCACAGATTTCTTCCCAGTTTTCGATGGAAGAGCCGGATATTTTTTTCGCGCATTCATTGAGAATTTTCCCCATGGATTCCTGGGTCGCTTCCGGCATGGCCAGAGATGAAGACGCCTCTCCATAACCCCTGAAGCCGCCGCAATCGAGGGTGACGAGAATGTTTTTTGTGACGGTTTTTTCGCCGAGCGCGGTGCGGAAGGGGTTTCGGAGAGGAAGGTTGAGCGGCCGGATGAGGATTTTTTTAATCTTTGCCAAAATAAGTTCCGAAATAAATCACGGAGTCAGGTCCGTATTTCTTGTCATAAGGAATGGTGTGCACCACTTCCCCCGTCTTCGGCGCTTCCAGGACCGTCATCGAGTCCACGAAAACGGCCACATGCGTGACTTTGTCGGGTTTTTCTTTTGAGGCGGAAAAAATCAGGTCCCCGGGTTTCATTTTGTCGAGCGTAATTTTTTCAGACTTCATAAATTGTTCGTGCGAGTCCCTCGGGATCTCGATTCCGGCCACGCCATAAATCAAATTCACGAATCCGGAACAGTCCACGGCGGAAGCGGATCTGCCTCCCCAAAAATAAGGCAGGCCGAGGAGCTGGGTTCCGCTGGCAAGAATGAGTTTCCTGGCATTTTCTTCAGGAAGCTTCACGGAGAGCCGGACATTTTCTTTTTTTATCCAGGCGGTTTTTCCCTCGGGCGTTTTGATTTTCCAGAAATCATTTTCCCCTTCGCCAAACGACAGGAGCCGCGTCCCCATGGAAAGTTCGCGCAGAACTTTAGATTCCGGAGAAGGTTTTTTATAAAGCCGGGCGGTTTTTGATTTTATGACCAGGTTGGCGGGCAGGATTTTGCGGACTTTTTTTATGTTGACGCCCTCCACCCATCCGGGATATCCCTGCCAGGCTTTGCCGTGGGTATATTCCGGCTGGTCCATGGCTTCAATTTTGAGCCAGCCGCCATATTCCTGAATGATTTTTACGGGTTCGTTATAGAGGATCTGGGTTTCTTCGAGGGGGTCATATTCAAAGCCCTTGGGAAGAGTGCCTGAGGAAGAACGGACATCGGCGACGGGAATTTTCACCAGTCCGAGTCCGGAGGCGGCGCGAACGCAGAACGGCTGACACAAAAAAAATAGAAGGATGAGAAAAAATCTCATCCTTCTATTCTACTAAAGATTTTCCGGATTACTTGTTGAGCGCTTCGAAGACTTTTCCGACCATCTGCGCGTTGGGCTTCAAGGTCTTTTCGCCCGTGGTCCAGTTGGCGGGGCAGGCTTCTTCGGGATGCTTCGCGAGATAAGCGTTGGCTTTCATCTTTCTCTCCAGCTCTTCGGCGCTGCGTCCCACATTGTAGAAATTGACTTCGGAAGCGGCGAGCTTGCCTTCAGGGTTGATGATGAAGGTTCCGCGGAGCGCCAGGCCGGTGTTGTAATCATAAACTCCGAACATTTTGGAGACGACGCCAGTGGGGTCAGCGGCCATGGGATATTTCACGTTCTTGAGGAGCTTTTCCCCGTCTTTCCAGGCCAGGTGGGTGAACTTGGTGTCGGTGGAAACGGAAATGACTTCTGCGCCCTCTTTGATCAGGCTGTCATATTTGTCAGCCAAGTCCGCGAGTTCTGTGGGGCAGACGAAAGTGAAGTCCGCGGGATAGAAACAGAGGATGACCCATTTCTTGTCCTTCAAAAGCTGGGCGAGTGAAATTTTGCCGAAATCGCTTCTTTTGGGATCATAAACTTCCATCTCGAAATTGGGGACAGTTTGACCGACGGTAATAATGTTTTGCTTTTCTTCGCTCATGTGTTTTCTCCTTACGTGATTTAATGCGGGATGTTGATGTGATTAGACTAAATCTTGACCTTTTTGTCAAGTTAAGCCAGCAATGTGGTAGGATAGAACAAAGACCGTCGACACAGGAGGGATTTATATGCAGATCGGATTGGTTGGGCTGGGACGGATGGGAATGAACATGGGGCGGCGGTGGCTGCTTGGGAAGCATGAGGTCGCGGCGTATAACCGCACGGCTGAAAAGACCCGCGAGCTGGAGAAAGAAGGCGCCGTTTTTGCCGCGACGCTCAAGGATTTGGTCGGGAAACTATCCGCGCCCAGGCTGGTGTGGGTGATGCTTCCGGCAGGAGAAACGGTGGACCAGCATATCCATTTATTGAAAGACCTGTTGTCTCCGGGAGACATCGTCATCGACGGAGGAAACACCTATTATAAAGATGACCAGAAACACGCGGAAATTCTCAAAGCCAAAGGCATTTCGTTTATGGATGTGGGGGTGAGCGGTGGAATTTGGGGGCTCAAGATCGGATATTGTTCCATGGTCGGAGGCGACGAAAATCTATATCGCAAAATCGAGCCCTTGCTGAAGACTCTCGCTCCGCCTGAAGGATACATGCACTGCGGAGCCATCGGCGCGGGCCATTTCGTAAAGATGGTTCATAACGGGATCGAATATGGAATGATGCAGGCCTATGCGGAAGGGTTTGAAATATTGCAGGCGTCCCCCTTTAAAGTCGATCTGCAAAAAACGGCACACATCTGGAGCCAGGGCAGTGTGGTGAGGTCGTGGCTTTTGGAGCTGATTGAGGACGCTCTCAAGAAGGACCCGGAACTGAAACAAATCGCGGGGTATGTCGAGGATTCCGGAGAGGGACGCTGGACGGTTCAGCAGGCCGTTGAGACGGGGGTGTCTGCGCCTGTGATTGCTCTCTCATTATTTCAAAGATTTGTCTCGCGCCAAAAAGACCCTTTTGGCTTCAAACTGCTCGCCGCGATGCGCAATGAGTTCGGTGGCCACGCGGTGGTCCGCAATGACCCCAAGAGTTAAATCCCGTGCCTAAAGTTTCGAAGATCTATACGAAAGAAGAGCTGTGCCTGATGGAAAAAGTTCCCCAGGCCTGTGGGATCGTTATTTTCGGGGCTTCCGGAGATTTGACGCACCGAAAACTTGTCGGGGCTCTTTATGACCTTTTCCTGAACGATCTTTTGCCCAAGGACTGTTTCATTCTTGGTGTCGCCCGCACGCGTTGGTCGGACACAGAATTCAGGGAGAAGCTCAAACTGAGCTTGGGAGCGGGAGCTGATCCCGGGAAGGCCGCCGCGTTCCTTGAAAAGTTTACATTTATAGCAGGAGATTATTCCGATCCTGCGCTTTATAAAAATATAAAAGAGAATATTGTGAAGCGCGGAGCGGCGTCTGCCGGGACAATTTTTTATCTGGCGACGCCTCCGGAAATTTATGAAACGATTGGGGTTCATCTGGCGGACATCAGAGATGAAAAGTCCAAGATCGTCGTTGAAAAACCCTTCGGCTCAGACCTGGCTTCGGCGCGTCGGCTGAACAGCACGATCACCAAAGTTTTTCCTGAAAAGCGGATTTATCGCATCGATCATTATCTTGGGAAGGAAACAGTCCAGAACATCCTCATGTTCCGCTTCGCCAATGCGATTTATGAGCCTGTATGGAACCGCAAATACATCGACCACATTCAGATCACCGCGGCGGAATCCGAAGGCGTGGGGCATCGGGCGGGATATTATGAATCCGCTGGCGCAGTTCGCGACATGTTTCAAAACCATCTTCTCCAGCTCCTCTGCATGGTGGCGATGGAGCCTCCGACTTCATTTGACGCGGACGCCATTTTAAACGAAAAATCGAAAGTCTTGGAAGCGCTCACTCCCCTCGATACGGCCCATGCCGTGAGAGGACAATACGACGGTTATCTTGCCGAACCCGGGGTCAGCTCCAAATCTTCAACGGAAACTTTCGCCGCGATGAAGGTGGGGATCGACAACTGGCGCTGGCAGGGCGTGCCGATTTATCTCAGAAGCGGAAAGTCTCTCGCGCAAAGGGTCACTGAAATTGCCATACACTTCAAGCATGTCCCCACCTCCATTTTTCGCCCTCTGCTCGCGGACCAGCTCTGCAGCAATGTCCTCACTTTCCGCATCCAGCCCGACGAAAGCGTCTCCATGCGTTTTGAAGCCAAGCATCCCGGGCCCAAACTTTGCGTCAGCACCGTAAAGATGGATTTTGATTATCAAGAAGCGTTCGGGATCGCCCCTCCGGACGCTTATTCCCGGCTGTTCCTCGACGTCATGCTCGGCGACCAGACGCTTTTCTCGCGCGCGGATTGGCTCACGATGTCCTGGAAGTTTTTGGATCCCTTGTTGGAGCGCTGGAAGAAATCAGGGAGCGCAGGATTGATCGGTTATGCTCAAGGCAGTTGGGGTCCGGGTGAATCGGATCAGCTCCTGACAAATGACAATCGAGTGTGGATGAACGACGGTTTTTTGGTATAATCTAAAACCTTGCGGGTGTAATTCAGTGGTAGAATGACAGCCTTCCAAGCTGTATATGTGGGTTCGATTCCCATCACCCGCTCCAAATTTTAACTTAAATTATCCTGAGGAAAAATATGCTTAAAGAATTCAAAGCTTTTGCAATGCGCGGAAATGTTGTGGACATGGCGGTGGGTGTCATCATCGGCGGCGCTTTCGGCAAAATCGTCACCTCCCTCGTCAACGACATCCTCATGCCCCCCATCGGCTACATGATGGGAAACCTTGATTTCAAGGACCTGGCGCTGACTTTGAGCCCCGGCATTGTGGAAGGCAAAGCGGTCACCATTAAATACGGCCTGTTTCTAAACACCGTTTTCGATTTTCTCATCGTGGCTTTCTGCATCTTTATGGTCAAAGGCATGAACAGCCTTAAAAAAACTGAACCTGCCCCAGCGCCCGCTCCGACAGAAAAAAAGTGTCCTCAATGCCTGATGTTGA
>JAKFYJ010000063.1 GCA_021730935.1 Elusimicrobiota bacterium | reverse complement strand
CAGGGGATAGGGATCCCACGAGGACACATCGTTTCCATTTTTAAGCTGAGCAAGAATGAAACGGTTTCCAGGCACGGCCGCCGAGTGAAGCGTCGGGGCCAGCAATAATACGAAAAGAGCGGCGGCGGTTTGAATCCTGCGTGACCCAAGAACCAGTTCCATGAGAAGGAAAAAGGCCGCGGCCAAAAGAAAAAACCTCGTGAGCTCTTTTCCGCGCATCAGTGAAATAAACTGCGACTGAAAATTTTCCCCTGATTCCACCCAGTTGACGGACACAGAGGGAAACAGGATTTTGAGATCGTCAGACTGGACCGCAGTTGATGAGCTTTCACCTTTTCTTGCATCGACGTTGACCGACACGAATTCCGGCGATTGATCATTCCCGATCGGAAGCGGATAAATTCCCGGCTCTTCAAAGGGTTCAGATGATCCTTTTTTTCTTAAACTCTCGCCGACAAACAGGGACTGGGACTGATTTTGAGACGATGTCTGCGTGAGCCTTCCTGCGACATACCGCATGAGGGGAGGAAAAATGGGTTTAGCCGCGGCATTGTTCCATTTCCGGTCAATCGAACTGGTCCAGACGGCAGTTTTGTTGTCATAGCTGAAAACGAGCAGGGGTTTTGCGTTGGAAAATGACAAATAGGGCTCCGCGTCATCGTTTAAATAGGCGTCGATTATTTTCATGACAGATATCTTGTCCCAGTCATAACCTTTTTGAATATCGGATTCGGGATTTTCCTGATCGGGCAGAACGGAAAGCGTCAGGCCCTTCGTCTCCATGGGGTTGCCAAAACGGACCGGGAGCAATTCTTCGAGATTGGCACTGATCAAACGGTCCCCGCACGCGACAAACAGCCGGCCTCCATGATTTAGATATTCTGAAATCTTGCTCGAAATGTCTTGTTCGACATTCCCGGGATTGGCCAGGACCAGAAGAGCATAACTCTCCAGTTTCATCCGTTTGATTTCGCTCAAGGCGACGGTCGTGATTTCATAAGCGGAAGGCGGAGACAAAATGGCTTCCCTGAAAAAAAACGACTCTCCCGTGAGGGCCTGAACGCCGGAAGGCTCTTCAGCGCAGAGGATTTTAAGTTTTTTGGGGGAATTGCTGGTGAAATAAAAAACATTGTCGGGAGAGAGGGCATCGGGAGAGAGAAGGACCCGGCCCTGAACCGATTCGCCGATTTGCAAGGGAGCCTTCAGATTGACAGACGCTGATTCTCCTTTTGAAATGTCTGCCAAAACCTGGGACTGACGGACATAGCCCGTCGACAAGCCTCGGGTTTCGAGAGAAACGGGAACGCGCGTGATTTTTTCTGTCCCGGAATTTTGGACCGAGACAGAAACCCTCAAGGCGTTGCCGGAAAAATCCGGAGCAACCGTGATGCCGGATATGGAAGCGTTGTTGCCGGCGGGGGGAAACCTGGCAAAAACCATCTGGACGTGAGAATTAAAATCGGGGATGAGCGATTCCATGTTCTTGATGCCGTCTGTCCATCCATGAGGAGCGGCGTCCGAAAGAAGCAGGATGGATTTCAGGGATGCAGGCGAGCGTTCTAAAATTTTATAGGCCGTCTGAAACGCCGTGAGGAAATCCGTTGTTCTGTTCCCGGGCTTGTGTTTTTTCGCCTCGGCGGACATTTCTTCGTGACGGCCGGAAAGTCCTCCGGAATTATATTCGATGCGGTCGGAAAAGATGATCAGCGCGGACCGGTCTTTGTCGCCGAGAGAACCCAGCGCTTTTTCCGCCATGGAAACGGCTCTGTCCCAATGAGAAACGCCGGAATCCGCCGTCTGCATGGAATAAGAAGCGTCCAGCAAAATGACCATCGCCATGGAATCGCCCGAAGCCTCCTTGGCTCCCCATTGAAGGACGGGCCTCGCAAGGAAAAAGAAGAGACACGCCAGGGCCAGAATCCGCATGAGAAGCAGGAGCCACTCATAAAGCCTTTTCCTGGGGCGGGACTGTTTTAGGATTTGTTTCAGAAATCGGAGATCGCTGAAGACGACCGTGCGCGCGGGTTTCCTGAACAAAAGGTGAAAAATAATCGGGACGAAAACCAGAGGCAGGGCCCAGAGCGCGGAAGTGTTCAAAAAATTCCAATGCATGGGGGTTTAATGCGCTCTCAAAACAGATCGGATCAAGCGGTCCATGGGCTCGTCCGTCGTGTGAATGTGATATTGAATCCCCATTTTTCTTAAAGACGCCCTGCAGCCATCAATCCATTTTGCGATGAGATCGGAATATTCGCTGCGGTAACTGTCGGTTTCGAGCTGAAGGTGTTCGGAATCTTCCATCGAGGAAAAGCGGAGGTTCCCGGAAAACGAAAAATCCTTTTCGGCGCGGTCCAGCAAGTGAAGGACGATCACTTCATGCTTTTTGAAACGCAAAAGTTTAAGCGAGTTTATGCTTTCCTCAAAATCATCGAACAGGTCAGAAATCAGGATCACAAGGCTTCTTCGCGGCAGGGAATGGGGGAGAGATTCCAGACTTCGGCTCAAATGAGTCTCGCCCTCCGGCCGGCATTTCACAAGCGCGTCTGAGAGAGTGTTTAAATGGGACAGGCTCGCTCGGGGAGGAATAAAAAGAGATTTCGACTGCAGGAGACTCAAGCCGGCGCTGTCGCCCTGGTGAAGTGCAAGATAAGCCAGGGTTGCCGCCGCGGTTGCGCCGTAATCATATTTGCTGAGGGGGGAAAGGTCCCCTTTGTATCCCATGGAGCCGGAGGCGTCAAGAAGAATCTGGATGCGGAGGTTGGTTTCCTCTTCAAACTGCTTGACGAAAAACCGGTCTGTCCTTGCATAAACTTTCCAATCGATGTGTTTGAGTTCGTCGCCGAAGGCATATTCCCGGTGCTCGGCGAATTCAAGAGACTGTCCGCGGAAAGGACTCTTGTGGAGGCCTCCCAAAAAGCCCTCGGCGACCGTCCTGGCGCGGATTCTTAAATTTTGGAGTTTGGCGAGAACGACAGGGTCAAAATATGAAGGGGAACCGACCGACATCACTCCGGGACAGAGGTCACGAGCTTGTCGATCACGGTTTCGATGCTGATGCCTTCCGCTTCCGCGTGGAAAGAGAGGATCGCCCGATGGCGGAGAACGGGGAGAGCAAGCGCTTTCACGTCTGAAATTTCCGGAGCTTTCCGGCCTTCAAGGATCGCTTTCGCTTTGGCTCCGACGATCAATGCCTGAGAAGCGCGGGGACCTGCGCCCCAGGAAATCCAGTTTTTCACAAAATCCTGAGCGTTCGGAGACTGAGGGCGCGAGGAGGAAACGAGCCGCACGGCATAATCCACAACATGGTCCGCAACAGGAACCCGGCGCACGATGTCCTGCAGACTCAAAATTTCCTCCGCATCCAAAACTTTTTTCAGTTTTATTTCTTTCCCGCTCGTCGATTGATGGACAATTTCCTTTTCTTCTTCGAATTGCGGATATTTGATGTTGATCTGAAAAAAGAACCGGTCGAGCTGGGCTTCAGGCAAAGGATAAGTTCCTTCCTGCTCAATGGGATTTTGAGTGGCCAGCACAAAGAACGGAAGGGGGAGAGGATGATTCTGTCCGCCGACGGTGACTTTATATTCCTGCATGGCCTCCAGCAAAGCGGCCTGGGTTTTGGGAGGCGTCCGGTTGATTTCGTCCGCGAGCAGGATGTTGGCAAACACCGGCCCCGGGAAAAATTTATAACTCCGTTCGCGCGTGCCCTTGTCTTCCTGAATGACTTCGGTGCCGGTGATGTCCGACGGCATGAGGTCGGGAGTGAACTGGATGCGCTTGAAATCGAGATCGAGGATGTTGGCGAGGCTGGAAATGAGCAGGGTTTTGGCGAGGCCCGGAACTCCCACAATCACGCAATGGCCGCGCGAAAAGAGGGAAATGAGGATGAGGTCAATGACGTCTTTTTGGCCCACAATGACCTTGGAAATCTGTTCGTTGATGGACGCATGAGCTTCCACCAGCTTCTTTGCGAGATCCAAATCTTTCATTGATCCCATTCTACATTTTTTGATCTCTTGACGGAAGAACGATTCCCTGCTAAGTTTAAACCATGGAAATTAAATCTAAAAAAATTGTTTTATGTTCCGGCGTCCGCACGCCGATCGGACACATCGCCAAATCCCTGAGTTCCATGACGCCCGAATCTCTCTTGAAACACGCCATCGAAGGGCTCCTCCACAAAACCTCTCTTTATCCTCACGCGGTTGACGGCGTGATCGCGGGCTGGGTGGGGCAAGGATCCTCAGCGCCGAATATCGCGCGCATCGCTCTCCTTCAGTCCGGCCTTCCGGAAAAGGCCCATGCGGTGACGGTCCAGTCCAACTGCGTCTCAGGCATGGAGTCCATCTGCAGCGCGGCCCGGCACATCCTCGTGGGAGAAGGGGACCTTTATATCGCGGGCGGAACAGAAGCCATGTCCAATTTTCCTTATATCATCCGCGGGTCCCGGGCCCTCAAAGAACTCCGGTCCATTGAATCCCTCAAAGAAAACTGGGGGACCCTCTGGAACAATTCCGCCATCCAAATTTCGGACTGCATCGACGAAGGTCTCATGGACCCCGTGGAACACGTGAACATGGCTGGGACCGCGGAAATCTGCGCTCAGATGTATTCGATCCCGCGCGAAGCCCAGGACGACTATGCGGTCGAAAGTTATCGCCGCGGCGTGGAATCTGAAAAAGACGGATTTTATGACACGCACATCGTTCCCATCGATCAGGAAGGCGCCTCGCTCAAGCAGGACGAATACCCATTTTTGAGAGAAGGGCTCGTCGACAAACCCAAGATGATGTCGAAAGCGCCCCTGATGTTCAACAGTTCCCAGTTCACGATCAAAGATTTTTATGAAAATTACGGAAAACACATTTTCGGAAAAAAATATATCGAGGGGCAGACGGAAGCGACTCTGACTCTTTTCAACTCCTGCGCAAGGAGCGACGGAGCGGCGGCAATCATTGTGGCCTCTGAAGAGCGCGCCAAAGATCTGGGCCTTGAGATCATGGCGGAACTCAAATCCTGGGCTTTCTGGGGAAACAATCCGGCTCACATGGGGCTCGCCCCGATTTATGCCACAGACCTTGCCTTGAAACGCGCCAACCTGCCTTTCGCTCACCTGGACGACATTGAGCTGCACGAAGCCTTTGCCGCGACTTGCCTTTCGATTTTCAAGGTTGGAAAAGAAAAATTCAAACAGAACTGGCAGGAAAAATACGACAGGAAACAGGTGAACCCGCACGGGGGAACCATCGCCCTGGGGCACCCTCTGGCCGCAACAGGCACGCGGGTGATTTTAAACGCGCTTTATGAAATGAAACGCCTTCCCAAAATCCGAACAGCCCTGGCCACAGCCTGCGCCGCCGGCGGTTTGGGCGGAGCCGTCGTCCTTGAACGATATAATTCTTAAAAAATATCTTTAGACTTTGTTGGAATCGTCCAGATAATCGACGCGATAAAGAATCACGTCAGGATCCTCATACACCTGCACGAAATGGCTCTCTCTGAAGCGCTCCATGTCCCAGCCCAGAGTTTCTTCCGGATGTTCAATGTTTAAATAGACTCCCGCCGCCTCGTCTTTCTTATAAAAATTCTTAAAAAAGAGCGCGTGCGTGATCTGGTTGGCATTCAGCCAATGAACCACTTTGTCCAGATCCCTTTCCTGCAGGACGCTCACATAAGGCACAAGGGTGAACGCTTTCCAATAATACGCATTCGCGTCGCTGGAACCCACCAGGGCCACCCGGGAATTTTCATTGAGATTTTCATTGGCATATTTAACGACATTGAAAAACCGCAGTTTTGATTCCACATAAGTTTCGGGAGATTCTTTTCCGATCAGGAGAGGGACGCGTTTGGCGGCGAAAAGCAGAGTAAATGTGAGGCCCGGAAAAACAAGGCCTGTGAACAGCAGGGCGTGAATCATTTTCTTTGAGGCGAACCAGGTCAGGCAATATTCCAGCCCCGAGCCCGCAAGCACGGCCAAAAGCGCTGTGCTCACGCCGTAATATCGGGTTTCATAAAAATGATGGGGATAGGGCAAAGTGAAAAACAATAACACAAAGTTGATGGCCGCCGCGGCAAAGACCAGCCTGAAATGATCTTTATCCTTTTCACGAAAATATGCGGCGAGCAGAAATGCGAAAAGGAGAGGCCCGCCTCCGAAGATGAAGTCTCCGAAAAGCAGGTTGTGCAGCCCTGACAAATGAGCGTCAAGTGAAATGTTTGCGTGAAGAACCTTGTTTTCGCTCATCTCGTGGATCGCCATCTCGTGGCCGTGCCAGCCGAACAGGGGGAAGGAGAAAGGCATGATGGGGTTTTTGGAGAAGTGAATGTTTCGGAGGATCCAGGGCAGAAACCCGACGAGGGTCATGAAACTGAACACCATCATTTTCTGAACTGCAGACCAGAGAGATTCTCTAAAGAGTCTGACTGCGACAAACCCGGTCATGACGAACAAGGTTGCAGGGACCATGAGCCCCGTGACCTTTGTGCCGAGACAGACGCCTGAAAAAAATCCTGACAGCAAAAGATACGGCAGATTTTTTTCCTTATAGAAAAGCATGAAAGCCAGGACGGCGGCTGAACCATAAAACATCGTGCCGAGGTCAATGTTGGCCGCGCCCGAGAGGCTGGCGGTCAAAGGCATGAGATAAAAAATCACCAGGGCGAAAAAGGCTTCTCGCCCGCCGAAAAACAGTTTTGTGAAACAAAAAACCAGTCCCGCGCAGAGCAGACCGAAAAAGAAGTGGATCAGTTTGGCGAGGAGGACGCCCTTGACGCAGAGCGCCATCGTATAGAGCATCTGGATCTGAAGAGGATAATAAAATTCTTTTTGATAGGGGATGTCAAACATGCGGTGCGCCTGAACATAGAGTTTGGGAAGCGTGAGGTCATAAAGCATTTCCCTTGCCTGGGTGGGGGGAGAATAACTGAAGATGAGGTTGCAGAGGATCGCAATGAAAAGGATCGACAGCAAAGAGGCTTTGAAGGGAATCGTCATCTTGCCTTTGACTTTGGTCCACAAGAGCGCGCCCTGGGCAATGAACTGTTTGATTTCCCTGAATGTCAGGAGATAGAGGAGGACGAAGAGGATCAGGAAAATCAGGCGATAGAGCAGGCCGAAAAAAGCGAGGGCGAAAGTGAGGGTCGAGAGGAAAACGAGGCCGAGTCCGACGGAGAAAACGGGGTCGAGGTCGGGATCAAGATCAAATCCGAGAAAGGAAAAAGTTTTTTTGCCCATGCCATAAGACAGAAGGATGAGGAAGAAAAGCCAGAGGAGGTCCAAGGGGAGGGTTTTGATCATTTCAATGGGTCAGCTTTTTGAGGAATCCCAGGGCGTGGTCGGTCCAATAGCGGCTCGAAAAGAATTGCAGATAATAATCCACAAAGATGAACGCGATCCAGTATAAAATGATTTTTTTAGTCCGTTCGGTCATGGGTTACCCTCGGGGATGGAACTTGCGGTGCGCGTCTTTCATCTGGCGGGTGTCCAGGTGCGTATAAATCTGAGTGGTCACGAGCGAAGAGTGGCCCAGGAGTTCCTGGACGGAACGCAAGTCCGCTCCGCCCTGAAGAAGATGAGTCGCAAAAGAGTGGCGGAGGGTGTGGGGATGGACGTTCCGGATGCCGGCTTTGCGGGAATAGAGTTTGAGCTGGCGCCAGAACTCGTTGCGGGTCATGGGTTCCCCGAACTTGGTGATGAAGAGCGCGGGAGATTTGCCGGCGAATTTTTTGGTTCGGAGAGAAAGATATTTGAGGATCGCGGCCTTGGCGGATCTTCCCAGGGGAACGATCCGTTCTTTCCTGCCTTTGCCCATCACCCTCACGAACCCGGCGTCCAGGTCCAGAGAATCTGAGGGCATCTGCGTCAGCTCGGAGACCCTCATGCCCGTGGCATAAAGAAGCTCAAGCATGGCTTTGAAACGGACCTGATGCTCTTTCTCTTCAGGGACGGAAGCGATCAATCGGTCCACATCGCGCACCGTCATGGCTGAAGGGAGACGCTGATTGATCTTGGGGGAAACAGTCTTGGAAGAGGGGTCTTTCGGCGCGAAACCTTCGGCGAAGAGATATTTGTGGAACATCCTCACCGATTCCAGCTCGCGGTATAGACTCGTGGTTTTGAGCCCCAAATCGCGCCGCGAGCGGAGATATCCGGTGATGTCGTCGTGGGTCACGGACCGGACTTCCAGGTCTTTGGATTTCAGATAATCCAGATAAAACCGGAGGTCGGAAGCATAAGCCTCGGACGTGTTGAGGGAAAGGTTCCGTTCCAGACGGATATAGTTCAGGAACGAATCAAGGAGTTCGGAACCTGGAATTTATTTCTCCTTCGAGGCCTTGGAGGCTTTGCCCGATCCTGCGCCGACGGGTTCTTTTTCCTTTTCCCTGGCCTCATGCGCCAGGCCTTGAGCGTTGGTGAGAAGAGTCTTTTCGCGGATCGCTTTGTCGATGGCTTCCGCAATCTGGGGATTGGCCTTGAGGAATTCCTTCGCGTTGTCGCGCCCTTGTCCCAGACGGTCTTCCTTGAAGAGATACCAGGTTCCGGACTTCTCCAGGATGCCGTGGGTTTCGCCCAGATCCAGCAGGAAAGACTCTTTGGACACGCCTTCGCCGTGGATCATCTCGAACTCGGACACCTGGAACGGAGGAGCCACTTTGTTCTTGATGACTTTGACCACCGTGCGCGCGCCGATGATTTGGTCTCCGACCTTGATCTTTTCCTTGGCGCGGATGTCGAGCCGGACGCTGGCATAAAATTTCAAGGCCAGGCCGCCGGGCGTGGTTTCGGGGTTGCCGTAAAACACGCCGATTTTCTGGCGGAGCTGGTTGATAAAGATAAGACAAGTATTTGATTTGGAGATGGTGGAAGTGAGTTTGCGAAGCGCCTGAGACATCAAGCGAGCCTGAAGACCCACATGAGAGTCTCCCATGTCGCCCGCGATTTCCGCCTGAGGCACGAGGGCCGCGACTGAATCGATCACGATCACATCCATCGCGCCGGAACGCACGAGTTTTTCAGTGATCTCCAGGGCCTGTTCACCAGAATCCGGCTGAGAAATAAACAGATTTTCAACGTCAACTCCCAGTTTCTTGGCATAAACAGGGTCCATGGCGTGTTCAGCGTCAATATAGGCCGCAATGCCGCCCAATTTCTGCGCCTGGGCCACGATGGAGAGGCAGAGTGTCGTTTTGCCTGAAGATTCCGGCCCATAAATTTCCACAATGCGCCCGCGGGGCACTCCGCCCACGCCGATGGCGATGTCCAAAGGCAAGATGCCGGTGGGGATCACTCCCACGCCCGAAACCTTCGCGGACTTTTCGCCCATCCGCATCACCGCTTCCGTCCCAAAATCCTTCTTAATCTGGCTCAGCGCCAGTTCCAATGCCCGTGACCGATCGTCTTTATTCATTTGTGTGTCCTCCGTTAGATTAAATGTATTCTACCAACTGCCGGCTATTGTATCAAGGGCGAAAAATCCCATGAAGCGGGGACTTTCATCAACCTGTGTAGGAAAGTTTGGGGACTATGCCTGGACTTGGAGGACTTGGAGGGCGCGGAGGTCGTCTTGGAATTTTCTGATGATGTCTGCGTCCACGACGGCCGCTTTCAGCTGATCGTTGAGGATGACGAGGACGAGCCGCGTGAAGAGGTCTCCTTTATAAGACTCGAGCTCCGCGAGGTTGATCAAGCGCCGGGGAATGAACAAGGATGCGGGGGAAACACCGCTCAGAGAACTCTCGAGAACCGCAATGTTTATGGATGCCGGAACGCCTTTTTGGGCAGGACGGAACAGGGGCGCGTCCTCTTTAAATATGGCGGCAATTTTCAGGCCGCTCAAATATTTTGTTATGACGGTCTTCTGATCATCGTCCAGTCCTTTCGACAAAATAACGATCGATTCGATCTTCCGATTTTCCGCTTCCGCCATAAACTTCTTTACAAAATTCACGGGCTCTTTCTCCTCAGGGTCCAGGACGACAGCGATGGATTTGCCACGATCGCCGATCTTCTCCATGATTTCATCAAGCGGTTTCATGTCCAGCTCTTTTCGCATCAGGATCTGCCCGACGAGCCAGATTTTTTCCTCATCTGACATTTTGGGATTGACCGCGCCGATTTCAGAGGCGATCAAGGCGTTCAAGTCTTCCATGTTTATGGTTTTGCCGCTGATCCTGCCGAGCGGATGCTTGCCCATTGTCACGACATTGAGGCTGAGTTCTGTTCCGGAAAGAATATTTTTCACGAGTCCGTCGAAAGCGGCACTGCTTTTGCCTCTGTTCCCGCTCAGATATTGCCCTGCGAACGCGAAAGTCTTTGCAGTTTTCTTTTCAGGGCTCAGCCGGCGGCGGGCATAGAGAGAGAGGAGTTTGAGAATGGGAGTGTGAACATAAACATAACGGACAATCATGGCCAACCCCACTGGGACCCCGATGACAGGAACAATCATCAAAACAAAAGAAAGCCAGTGGGAATTGAGATTGGAAGCAATGCCGCCTATTTTAATAGCAAGGCGGTCC
>JAKFYJ010000051.1 GCA_021730935.1 Elusimicrobiota bacterium | reverse complement strand
TGAAAAATCCGCAGGAACGGATCGCAGGGGTCAGATTAGTAACATTATTGCCAGCATGGATTACACATCAACCAAATGGCAAATCAAGAATAGTTGGACAAACCGAACTGACGATCAATATCAGACTGAGCATCAAGTCTCGCACCTGATCACGGACAATGTCCGGTCCTCTGTCAGGTTATCTATAGGGAAACCAGTGTATCAGAGCATTAAACTGATACGAAAAAACGTGCTTTTGGAAAACCGATTGGACTTCAGCCTTTCTGGGGATCTTGAGATGAAAAGGGGGAACCTTGCAGGCGCTCCGGTAGATGACCGTACTGTCCGGCTTAACCAAAGGACAGATTATTATTTCAAAAGCTCCTTTAAATCGTATCTCGCCGTTGAATCGATCCTTTACGAAAACAGATTGGCGTCAACCAGAAACTATGCGGCGTACAGCGTTAGTTTAGGCGTGAACACCCAGTTTTGATTTGCAAATATGAAATAGCGTCATGAAACAGCTTGAAAGTTCTTATATGTCTGCTATCATTAACGACAAAGGGAGGAAGTATGAATGAAGCAAAATCGATTTATATCGGTTCGGTGGCGTGCGCTGACAGCATCAACGCCCATTATCTTACGGCTAAGGGAGTATGCAGAAAAGCGGTAAAAAAGCATGTCCCTCCCAAGCATTTCTTTATGAAGTTCGATGTCGGCGACATCGATTCGCTCAAACAATACGTTCGCGCCTGGAAAAGAGGCGAATCATCAAAGATGATTAAAATCGTGCCGCTTTTCATCGAAGAAGTATTTACGATTATCATTAACCGAAAGCCAGATTCAGGTGAAAGAAGCAGCAAGCAAGAATCTTTGGTTTGGGCGATGAAAATCGGTTCGGAAATGACTCAAATGGCATTTAAAATTAAGGGTCAATTCGCCGTGAAGCGCGCATAAGGATCAACATATGAATATCAATAAAACCCTGCCTGAATACGCCTTATCAAAGAATAAGAGTTACCAGACTGTGTGGAAATGGGTAAAAAAGGGAAAAATTGAATGTAAGCGTAAAAAAGATGGAACCTATGTGGTCGTTCGCGAGGTGGACTCCTTAAAAATGGGGCGCCGCCCGAAATATACCCGGGAAGATATTTTGAACCAGGTCTACAAATTATGCAAAGGACGTTACGTCAAAGCGACGGATTTTCCTCATAACCTTTACAAGCTCATCATGAGCAAACAATATAACATTGGATCCATCCGCGCAGCTAAATGGGAAGCCAAGATTTTACACGGTAAGCGCTGGTCTTATGACAAGTTTTTGAAATGCGTGAAGCAGTTTTGCAATAAGCGTTACAAAGCGGAAAAAGACTGGCCTGAAAATATGCGGGGCTTGGCTGAACATTTCTGCGGAACGATCCGCCGGGCAAAATGGGAAGCAGGCATCATCGTGGACAAGAGACAGAAAGAGCGTCAGTCTTACAGCACGAAAAAATGGAATAAGGAAAATTTTCTTGAGTGGGTCACCGAATATTGCAAAGATCGTTACCGCAAAAACCGGGAGTTCCCCGGCTATATGCGCCGTTTAGCGCTTCTCTATTTCGACAGCGTCAGGCACGCAAAACTCATGGCGAAGATTCTAGTTGACCAGCGAAAGAATAACCGACGGCCCCATCCTAAATGAGCGGATAGCATTTAGTCTTAATTATCCTGGAGCATGTTTAGACCCCCATCAAGATCGATGGGGATTTTTTTTGCCGTAATGAATCTCAACATAACGATAATGTTTGAAATTTCTGCACAGATAGAAAAATGTGGATGATTGTCCCTTCAAAGCCATGGCTGTAAACTGTATCCATGAAGAATGGATTAATCACCCAGGCATCGTTTTCAGGAATATTCAGGAAACAATTAAAAATATTTCCCTCTCCTTGGGCTTGTTGGATCCCATTATCATTTGCTGTTTTGCTGTTCTTCCCACAGATCTCTAGCGCCAAAGTTCTGCCATTCATTGATCCTGTATTTAAAAAGATCAGCATTCAGAACGATGCGCCGATTGATATTAATGAAGACGGCACGGCCCGACTGACATGGTATGCGGGCCCTCGGAACAGTTCAGTGTCAATCAAAGTCTATACGAGGAGTTTCAACCCTAACCCTCTCAATAAGTATTTTCTGAACGTGTATTATCGAGCTATCCCGCCGGATGAGGAAAGG
Organism: Elusimicrobiota bacterium; assembly: GCA_021730935.1. Lineage (GTDB taxonomy): Bacteria > Elusimicrobiota > Elusimicrobia > 2-02-FULL-39-32 > 2-02-FULL-39-32 > 2-01-FULL-60-11. The sequence continues at coordinate 8,727 of JAKFYJ010000051.1, read as the reverse complement.
AATGTTCGATTGACTTATCAGGGGAACATCGGCCCCTTGGGCGCTGAAGCGGTTTATTCCGGGACCTTGACCATCGGCCAGGATCGGCCCTCTTCTAAAGCCACAGAAACCCAATATCTCAACATCACTCGATTCGAAACGTTTGAAGGATCTACGTACCAGGCTCCTACCGTTGAAGATACCCTGCTCAACTCCATGTTTGGGGGCATGATTCCAGCTGGGATCCACCAGATCAATACCGGACCGATTACATATCAGGAATTCAAGATGGCCTCATTTTCCTACGCATCTCTGTCGCCGGGACAATGGCCCATACAAATATTGGTCAATGATCTCGCGGCAAGCGTTACCAGGATGACTGACGATTCTGGAACAGTTGACACCCCTGTCATTTCATCATTTCAAGTCGCATGGGATGGGATTCTTACGGACAATATTTTGGGGAAGCCAATGAATGTAAAGAAAGGCCTTAACTCGATGGAAATCCGATTGAACGCTTCCAGCAAATCTCCGAATATCCGGCCGCGGTCCGTACATTTGATGCTTTTTAGGGCTGACGCCATTGGAGATTTCAGGAAAGGTTCAGGCCAGGAAGAATACATAGAAGAATTTCTGGATATTAACAAGTTCCCAAGCCTCGCGTGGGGACAAATCGTATGGAAGGTTGACCCTAAGAGATTTAATCGCGGCAACAAAGATTTCACGGACGCAGCCTACCTGTTCGAAGCGGAAGTTGTTCCGATGGAATATAGCGGAGCTTCAATTTCTCGGACGCTGAGGATCCTGGGGGATAAACCCGCGCTGAGCGTTCTGGCCTCTCAAAAGGACGTTGACGGCGTTGAGTTTGATTTTGTGAAGAAAAAGGCGAATGCCCGTTTTGACGTTGCGGTTTCCGCCTCGCCTGGCGGCCCATATTATCTCATCTCCCGGGATGTGATGGATCCAAAAACCAAACCCGCAGCTGACCCCTGGATTCCTTCCGGCCTTGATCTTTCCATTCGTGAAGAGCCGTGGCAATTCATCGCCGGGGACAGTCCCCAAAAGTATTTTGCTTCATTTGAAAGAATCAGGCAGTCCATGGGCGTCTGGAGTCTACCGAGCGAAATATTCTTCAGGTTCCGCTCAATTGACGAGGTCGGAAACAGTTTCGATACCAGCACGGACGCTTCTCCTGTCTCAGTGAAAGTTAAAAAATTTGATTCGCGTCCGCCGAGCGTCGTCGTGGACCGAAACGAAGGGGCATCCGTCGTGATTCATGATTTTGGAGATGTCACGCCGCTGAGGGGCACTTTTAGGGACCGTTCCCCCTGGGGAGACTTGAACACTGTGCGGGTATACCTTTCAAAGAACGGAGTGATCGTATCTTCATCCCCGGCGCTTTCTGCGCCTGACGACGCGTTGATCGGATGGTCGCTTCCAATCACGTCAAAGTTTTCCGGTCTTTTGCCTAACGGGTCCCATGGCGTTGAATTGATCTGCGTGGACATCGATGGAAACGAAACGCGTGTGCCGTTCAACCTCATTGTGGACATTTCCGCGTTTGACCTTAAAATTTCAAATCCCTTATACAGCCGGTCTGTTCCGGACACTCAGAACGGTAAAAAATCATGGTCAGTGGATTTCAAGGCCGTCGGCAAGGAAGGAGGCTATGTCAGCCTGGACATTGACGGGGTTCCCTGGGCAAAAGACATTTTGATCGGTTCAAACCGAAACTTTAACAACCGTATTTTTAATTCCGCGTTCTTGTCCGAAGGGAGACACTCAGCCAGTTCAAGCCTTACCTATAAAAGCCAATTTAAATCCATAGCCTTTGATCTTGTCATCGATAATACTGCGCCTAAGCTTAACGGCTTGAAAAGCCCTGACCTGAACCAAACCTTGTTAACGACTCAGGAGACTGTCCAGAATGTCGTTGGACGGCCTGAAATAACGGTAGTTGCAGACGTTACGGAATCTAACCCCGTTACCGTTACTTATGCGCTTGGAACAACGATCGACGAGGTCAATCAAACATTGTCGTCGGGCGGGGGGATCCCGCTGAGTTCCAATGGAGGGCGCGTCCATCTTTTTCCGAACATGATCACCTATCTTGGGGTGATCGCGACAGACGATGCCGGCAATGTGTCCGGCCTTAAAATTTATCCGCTCTTTTGCGATCTGGAACAGCCTAAGATATCAATCCGTTCGGTTGAACAAATCGCGAATGATCTGGTTACCCCGGACCGAAATAACCTCATCATCACCTTCTCTGAGGCAGAGTTTGATCCTATGCCTGCCAGATACGACGTTTCGGCAAGTCTTAGCCCGAACGGTCCCTGGACCCTTGTCACGCGGTCGGTCATCGAGAGCGCGCCTCCCGTCACGCCATGGGCCTGGAACGACTTAATGCGCGGGGAACGGGAATGGCAGATTGTTAAAAAAATCAGCGATTTGTATATCCCTTTGAACCTCACTCTTCAAAATATCAGAAAAGCGCTCAGTATTGATCAGCTGCCAGGGTTCGGCAATCAGGCGACGATATACTTTAAGGTAAGGTCAAAAGATTTTGCCGGAAACATTTATGAATCTCCGTCCCAGGCGTTCGGATTATCTGTCGACCGAAATGTCCCTGAAATATTCCTCGACAAAAGCGGGGTATCCATCATTGACTACGATAGGCCTGGCGGGCAGATCACTGGACGGATCGTGGATGATCCGCAGGATGGTTCTGTGATCAACGCTCAATTAATGTATGAGGGGGCCCTCATCAATGAAATGAATACCAGCAGCCGGTATGGGGGAGATTTCAGCCTTTATGTGCCAAAAGATAAAGCGGTGTCCCTGGGCAACGGGACATTCCCCATGAAGATCATTGCGACAGATGCTGACGGAAACAAATCCGAGATCGATTGTAACGTCACGATCGACATTAAACCGCTCGCGATCACGATCCCTCAAACGATGAACATGCGGATTGTCCCGGACGCCCAGACAGGAAAGCCAGCGCTGGATTTGGATATCCCCGTCGTTCCAAATTCCAAAGTAAGCCTTAAAATTTCCGGAATTGAAATTTTAAAAAACTATGGTGTCGGAACGATTTCTCAGCTTCGGACAACGGCCGTCCTGCCATCAAAACTTTCTGACGGCGCGAATGCGGCGGTCTATTCCATAACTAAAAACGGACAATCCGTCAGCAAACTCTTTACGGTGAATATTGATAACAACCCGCCAACCTCCATCGTGTTGCAGCCCTCTAATTCACAATCCCCGCTTCTCAGCACGAGAGAAACAGAATCCAATATCTTTCCTTCAGGCCTTGTCCGCCTGCAGGCAAGCGCAAGCGACGAGAGTCAGGTCAAATATCAGTTCGGAGTCGGCCTGAGCCTTGATGCGGCTCGAAGGGATATGTTGTCTTCCTCCAATCTCTCTAACGTATTTTATCCGAAAATTAGCGCCGGCTCCCTTCAATATATTGCGCTCGGCGTGACCGATCTGGCAGGCAACATGGCGGAAACCTATTATCCCGTCTTCGTGAGAAAAAATTCACCGGAACTATCCATTAAGAGCATTGAGCAGAAGGGCGACGATGAAGTTACGTTCGACAAGAATATTCTGTGGATTTACTTTGATTCCAAAGAGCCTGACTGGGTCCATTTGCGCTATGACCTTTCAGTTAGCCTGGACGGCGTAGATTGGAAACTATTAACACGAGACGTGATAGATGCCCCTCCTTCCAACCAAAAATGGTATTGGGCTCTGGGCAACGGTGCCCGCTGGGAAAATATGGGCGGGTCCGCGGGGTCGTGGACACCTTACATCACAACCCTTTCAAAAATCAGGGCCACGCTCGGAGTTGACTCGTTGCCGGTTGAAAATGGAAAAGGGGTATTTTATGTGAGGTTGAGGGGGACCGATTCCGGAATGAACCGCACCGCTGAACAAACCTTTCGAACTGAAACGCAGCTGGACCCTTATCCGCCCACGGTCGGACTCGATATTACGGCGGACCCTTACCAGATTGTTGATTTCGGACCTCATCCGGGAGCCATCGTTACGGGTTGGGTCAAAGATGAATCTTCCGGAAACAATTTTGTGGACGTCTCACTCTACAAGGGGAACGTGTTTATCAATAAAACGCGCGTATACACTGACCCGGGGGTGACCCACAGTTGGCAGGTATATATCCCGGAATCGTCCGTTGACCAGTTTCCCAACGGCCTTCACCAGCTTATCGTAAAAGCAGCGGATGCAGACGGCAATGGCGTGACGGCAACAACCAAAATCAATGTCGATGTGATCTCCGAAGATATCAAATTTGAAGACCCTCTATATTCCGCACCTTACATCCGTAACGGCAAGACCAACGTTGTGTTTTCCGGAGTCTTTAAAGAAAATTCAATCTTAAACGTAAATATAGACGGGACGTCCTGGCTAAAAAACTATTCGATCGGTTCGTCGCGGTTCATTGAAACTCTTCTGCAATCCAATGAACGGCTGTTGGAAGGGGAACACCTCCTTAACGTAAAAATTACAAGAAATGGGGTCACGAATGAAAAGTCGGGAAAAATAATCGTTCGCATCGATCCCCCTAAATTTGGAGTTTTTACAGAAGTTTCCAAAAAGACCCGCTTATTCACCACTGCTGACCAGACAGACCAACCCTGGAATTCTGTCAACGCGCCCATCATACAGATGCAGGCTGCGGTCACAGATCCCACGCTATCCGCAATCAGGTTCGCGGTCGCAACAGATCCCAACACGGCACTTCGCAAACTTGATAGCGGGCTCTTTGAAATTTATACCAATCTCGCACAGTTTACCCTACAACCTAATCAGCTGACCTATGTGGCATTTGAAGCTGAAAATAAGTCAGGCCTCAAGAGCCAGGCTCTCATCCCTATCCAATACGATACGGACGCGCCAAACCTTGAGATTTCAAGGATCGATCAATTATCTCAGGACGGGAAAACGTTTGACCGTAACAGCCTCTGGATATATTTTAACAGCGGCGAATCCGACAACGCGCGTCTCCGCTACGATGTGTCCGTCAGCGTGAACCCAAAAGGACCCTGGTCGCTTGTCACGCGTGACGTTGTGGATTCCCCTCCGCCCGCGACGCCCTGGACATGGAATTATGGCGCTGGTTCTCGTTGGCTGAATATGATCGCCCAAATCGGCGGCGGGTGGACCCCCATTAATCTGTTGATGTCAGACATTCGTGACGCGCTCGGAAACGTCGCGCTGCCTCAGACTGGCGCCAACGCCTATTTCTTTGTTCGAGTCCGGGCCGTCGATTACGCCGGGAATATCCTGATCGGCGACTCCCCTGCCTATAAAGCGGTGATCCAGTCCAATCAACAGGCTCCGGAACTATTTGTAAACGGCCAAGGAGGAACAATCCGCATCTACGATGTCGGCAATTATGGCGGTCTTGCAGGTAACGTAAAAGACATGCCTTATGAGCCTGGAAATTTCACTCAGATTCTCTTAATGAAAAATGGAGTTGCCATTGCCACGACAGCTGTTCGGACAGACAGCGACGTCATCTCAAAGTGGGAACTGGTTATCCCTGAATCCCAAAGATCGTTTCTGGGCACCGGCCAGCAGTCGCTTGAGGTGTTGGCGAGGGACGCAGATGGAAATACGACAAGCGTCCCGATCAGCGTGAATGTGGACGTGGCGGACCTGTACGTAAACGTTGATGATCCACTGTATTCCCGCAGCGACGTTTTGTTTGACCGAACAAAGAAAAGCAGCGTTAACCTTCGCGCGACGGTCAAAGAAAACAGCGATATTTCCCTTGAGATCGACGGGAACATGTGGGTGAACGGAATTAACGTGGGCTCGAAAAGCCTGTTGGACGAACGGTTTGAGACTGAATTCGATTTGTCAGAAGGCCAGCATCAGGCGACAATCACTGTGAATCGAGGCGGTCAATCCCTGAAAAGAAATTTCAGAATCGTCGTGGACAACGCAACGCCAAAGATCCTGGATTTTAGAGAACAGCATTCCAATCAAGTGATGCACGAAGGCGGAGAAAACGTGTTGGGGGTCACGGACTTGCTGTTCAGCGTCCTCTATAACGAGGCTCATTATAAAGAAGGACGATACGCGATCAGCGATGATTATGGAGATTTAAGCCGGATGCTGTCCAGCGGCAAGAAGTTTAAAGACTCTTTTTCCCTCAACCTTCCGTCAGGTTCGAGCGCCTACCTCGGGATAGAAATTGAAGACCAGGCTGGCAACATCGCGCGTCAAATATTCAATCTCAGCGCGAATACGGACCTCCCATCGACTCTGTTTGAGCCTAAATATTTTATTTCCAGTCCTGAAGACTATGCGTCTTCAGGCCAAATCTCCGCGGCCTTTAACGGCCGCGATGCCGTATATCTCGCAGGGCAGCTGAGCAAGCAGGACTCGCCCGGGAACGTTGAAGTGATCGGGTTCAAAAAGCAGATTACCGCTGGGACCGATTACCAAGGGCACTGGCAGATCATGGTGCCGGCCAGCGCGATCCCTCAGGGCGAAGAAGCCAGTGTCAGACTGCAAATCACAGGAAAAAACAGCCGGTCTGCGTCGTTTGATCTTAAATTTCTTAAGTTATCTGAAGTCGCGAAAATCGTTCTGGATGAGCCTGTCCCGGACTTCGTTAAATCCAACTCCTTCTTGCTTAAAGGGACCGTGCAATCCAAAGTCGCGTTAGAATCCTTCGAGGCCGTCGTGCGGCCGGAAAACCTTCATTTTATGGTGGTGAGCAACGGAAAAGTAGTAAAGGACCGCTGGAACCGAACAGATTATGATCCGTCTACCGGACGCTTCTCGATCTTTGTGCAAGGATTGGAAGATGATAGCCGGTTGCCGCACAGTCTGGAACTGGTGGCTAAAACGTCCAGAGGTCTCGAAACAACATACACTCAGGTCAAAAGCGGACAAACGACGATCCCCTACTTCTTCGTAATAACAAAAATCCCAAATCCACCGACTTTGAAAGTTTCCGGACGTGTTGAAGGGGGAATTGTTTTGGAAGGAACGGCCGATACAGATTCAAATCTCACGATCGTAATCACGGATCAAAAGGGCTCGGTCCTCGGTAAAAGCCCGGTGTATGCTCAGCTTGGGGAAAGTAAAGGAACCTGGAACAAAAAGCTGGAGAATCTCCTGCCGCAAGACTATGAGGTGTACGCCTATGCCGAAGATCCTGCCGGTAATCAATCCCAGAAAGTTGGTCCGGAAAAATTCACGATCTTTAAAGGGTTCGGATCGAAACCCAAACTGGCCGATTTTTCCAAAGGCAGAGAGACCTATACCGAATCCTCCAAACCGTCCATCAGCGGAAACGCAGGGATTCCCCGCGCGCAAGTGCAGATCTATGAGACAGGGAATTATATCGGCGGCACGATGTCAGATGCGGACGGGAACTTTTCGTTTACTCCGAGCGATGACCTGAAGAACGGGTGGAAAAATTTCATCGCGATGGTTTTTGACGCGAACGGTCAGCGGGTGGAAAGCGACGTTTTAAGAATTTATTTCGCGGTCAGCGGCGCTCCGGTAGAAGAAAGATTAAACATTAAGCCGGAACAAAAACGAACGTTGGAACGTCAGACGGTATCCTTTCTGGTCACGTCGCGCGAAGGTGTCCCCATGAAAGGCGCGCGGGTGATACTGGTAGATCAATCTGGGGATACAAACCAGTCCGGAAGGATCGATCTGGTGACGCCGGCGCTGAACGGACAGACTACCAAATCTGTGCCTGTTAGAGCTGAAATCCTGCTGCCAAATGGAATTAAGCTTACGGGCAGCAATGTCATCGACGTGGTTGCCGGTGACAACTGGGATATCCGATTTTCTCCGAACGGGGACGGGATCAATGATTACGTCGTATTCAATGACGATGACTTGCCTGTAAAAATCCAGCAGTTCCGCACGGATGAAGTCGTTAAAGTTGTGAGGAAGGAAGACGGAGGACGCTGGGACGGGAGAAAGAGTAATGGAGCTGATTGCGGGACAGGCCTCTATCTCGCGCAAACCAAAGCGGACCGCAGCAAACAGGAGCGCAGGGCCCTGGTTATTCAAGTTTTAAAATAACACGCAAAGGAGCAGTTTATGAAAAAAAATAGAGTCGCAGCAGCAATGATCCTTCTGGGCGCAGTCTGCGGGAATGTTCGAGCAGAAAGCGTGGAGAAGATCCTTTACATTAATAAGACAGCCTTTCAGCTCGCTTCACTCCCCTTGGCTCACATCAAGCTGAGGGAACAGGATTTTGAGCTGAAACACGACAAAATTCTGCCTCAATACCGGGAAGCCAGTAAACGGCTGAAAGATTTGTCATCTGTTCAGGAGTCCCAGCTCCCTCCTGAACTTAAAAAAGAGAAATTTGATTTATCGGACACTGTCACGAAATATCTTAAAGTGCTCGGTCCGGATCTGGTCCAGCTCGATCAGGAAACGCAGGAAGCCCAAAGAAAAAACGAGCTGCTTTATTATCGCGCCCTTAAAACAATCATGGACAAAACAAATGCCGACGCGGTTATCCCTTGGCCTGCCGCATGGTACTACGTCAACGGGTCCTGCGACGCGACAGTCCCCGCGATCGACGAGGCCGCGAACAGGCCGTGGAGCAGCATGCCTAAACCTGATGCCGTAAAACTTAAACGCGTGTATTTCGTTGAACAGAAACGGGTTGCTGACAATTTGGCTAACAGCATGACGGTCAATCAGGAAGAGTTTTATAAGCGTTTTTTCCAGGCC
>JAKFYJ010000055.1 GCA_021730935.1 Elusimicrobiota bacterium | reverse complement strand
AGGCTACATGAAACTCAGCTTTTTGTTGGCTGAGGCCATGGACCGCGCTCCTGGTTCAAACTTCAAAATCAGTTTTTATAACGGAGCTAACCGTCAATACACCATTCTTCGGTATGAGGATATCGTCAAGGGAAAGACAAATCCTCTAGTTCCGCCCGGCTCCATCATCTACGCGCAGCCAGGCGGAGGCACCATTTTTGGCGAGATGACTGACCGCCAGATGAGCTTGCTTTATACTTTGGCATCTACGTTAAGCGTCGTATTAAGCGTCATTGCGGTGTCAAAATGAAAATTGAAGCGTTTCTTATATCTGCGCAACTCATTCTGTTTGGGTCCGCCTCTATTTGGGGCGCTGTCAGCCCAGTGACCAGCCGATTGGTTCTCATGAATTCCCGGGCGGCCGCGAATGGCCATGCCCAGGTGACAGTCGGCATTGATCTGCGCGACGAATCAGGAACTCCCATGTCAGGGAAAAATGTCGTCTTGCAGAGCAACAACAACAATTTCCAGTTTATCCAGCCATCTCTTACGGATTTGAATGGTTCGGCGACCGGATACCTTACGTCTAAAACCGTGGGGGCTGGCGACATCTGGGGGATAGTGGATGGGGTCAGAGTGGACCCCAACCTTCTTTCAAATCCTTCCTTTGAAAAGGGCGTCAATAAACCTGAAAGCTGGGACCAATTCACGAATCAAACGATCAGTGCGCCTGATGAGGCGCTCCTATGGAGCGTTGATACCGCGTCTCGCACAAATAAATCTGCGGGGATGTACGTTTCAAATCTTGTTGTTCCAACGTATGAGCTTTCGTGGTATCAGAACGTTCAGCATCCGGACCTTTTGCCGGGGACCACGTATACCCTTTGCGTTCTGGTGAAGTCCGGAACTGATTATTTTGTCCCCGGAAATCAATCGGGTCTATTCTTGAGCGTTACCAATGAAGATCCCATCGGTAACCCTATCACGTCCACAAGAAGCGTCTCCGCGTCCATTACAAACGGCTGGAAAAGTGTCCGCATTTCAAGCGTAGTTTATCCTCAAGGGGCATCTCAAATCGAAATCTCTTTGGACTATTCGCGCAGTACCGGCACAGCCTATTTTGATAATGCCCGGCTTTCCCTGTGGCCGCCAGTGGAATTCAGCGCAGACCATTCTTCTCCCTCCATCATCACGACCAGTTCCCCGACACTGCTTTCCGCCGTTTCAGGCGGAAAGAACGGCGAAATTACCTTGTCCTGGTACGCGGTCGGTAACGACGGGATGTCCTGGCCGAACCCTGAAGGCCTGTACGAAATCAAGATTTCCAATAATTATGGATCCATCCCCGTTTCAAGCTGGACCTCTGTAAACGTTACCGTTGCCCCTGCATCCCCAGGGACCAAAGAAACTTTAACCCTTGCCGGGTTAACCCCGAACACTACCTACCAGATCGCAATACGGGCCGTGGACCAGTCCAACAATAAATCCGAGTTTGGGTTAACTGTCCCCGTTGCAGCGCGAGGCGGCGTTGCCCCGATCTCCATTCTTTCAGTGGATTCCGCGATCAAAGATAAACCCCAAGTCAGCAGGCCCTTGTTTAGCGGCGATACTCAGGCAGGAGCGGGAGTCCTGGTTTTTGTTGACGGCGATGAAATCGGACAGACTTACGCGGATTACAAAGGCAAATGGAAATATAAAGCTCTCTCCGCCCTTTCAGAGGGGACCCACCTTGGAGCTTTTCAAGCATATGATGCGAACGGGAATACCAGCAACAAACTTGAATTGACGTTTCAGGTTGGAGCTGCGGGTTCGGCGGATGAACTTAAACCTCCCTATCCGAACCCCATCCAGCTATCGTTGCGGCAAAATGCAAAAATCGAATTTTCTGTGACTACCCGATCCCACGTCAAAATCCGGATCTTTGATTATAACGGCCATGAAGTCAAATTATTGAACGAAGCTGACTACGATCTGGGCAGCTACACGCTCGAATGGGATGGAAGGGACAACGAGGGGAACGCCGTCGCGTCGAATGCTTACCTCTTACTTTACGAAACCGATCGGGACAGACAAATTAAGCCGTTGACGGTGATCCGATGAATTTCGTCATGCCGGTAATTAAATCCATGCAGAAAAAATCTCCTAACCCTCTGTTGGCTCTCGAAAACAAAACTGCGCTTTGCCTCGTGATGGGTTTCTTGATGGCATGTTCATTAAATAATGCCTTATACGCGAGTTCTCCTATGGATTATCTTGCCGGCAACATGGACGCGCGCAGTCTTGCGTTGGGCGGGGCCGTCACTGGGAACTCGGGCGCACTGACCAGTTTTTCCAAAAATCCCAGCGTACTCGCTGTTTCTAGCGGAACATTTCTTGGAACAACGATCGGCACCAGACCGTTGGGATCAAAAATGGTTCAGGCAACTTACTGTTCCAATATTAAAGGCCAAAACATCGGCCTGCATGTGTTTGATGCTTTATATCCTTCAGAATCAAAAACGGACCTTTCCGGGCGGGTACAGGGGGAATTCAATAACTCCGACATGACGATCACTGGCGCTGCCGGAAAAGAAATTAATGGGGTGCGTTTCGGAGCCGCAACCACTATCGTCAGAAAAAAACTTGCAGACAAGCTTGGTTATGGCTGTTCGTTGACTGGAGCCATTCAGGTTCCGGTTTCTCGCCGGTTTACGGTGGGGCTATCAGCAAACGATGTCACGTTAAGCGGTCTCAGTATCGCTGGAGAAACTGAAAAATTTTCAACGCAATACCGCGCGGGCGCCTCCTTAAGATTGATGGACCGCGACAACTTATCTCTTGAAGTCATGAATGATATCGCCAGCTCGGCTTTTTCTGACCTCAACTACCATTTTGGGGCCGAGCTGACGCTTAACGAAATTTTTTTCATCCGCGGGGGCCTCTCAAGCGAGTCTGCCGGCGGCCGACTTGGGTTGGGGGTAATCCTCAACCAAATGAAGCTGGACTGGTCGATGCAGATGTCTCCGTTGGGATCTAAAGATTTCATGCATCTTACGCTGAGTTACAGGTTTAAATAACCATGCTTAATTTTATCCGCAAAACCACTGCAAATAAATTGAATAAATTTCTGATTGCGTCTCTACTGGCCGCTGGACCTGCCTTGTCGCACGCAGTCGTGCTCCCATCGAATCTTGTCGCGACGGCGGTCAGCACTTCAACCATCCATTTGTCCTGGGTCGATGAAAGTAACGACGAGGTTGGATACAGGATATTGGACGGGAACAATACCCCGATCAGCCCTTCTTTGCCGCAGGACACGACCTTTTATATTGAAAGCGGATTGGCCAACAACACAGGGTACATTCGCAAAGTTCAGGTCTATAAGACAGGAGAATCTCTCAACACGCCGCCCATGAGCGTATTCACTTTAACCCACCTCCCGACCAACCTGGAGGCTCTCTCCAAAACCAACACCTCCATCACGATCTCCTGGAGCTGTTTGGATTCATCAAATCCGAACATAAAGTTTGGTTTGGAGCGGGCCTCCTCTCCCACCTCTGCCTTTTACACACTGCTCGGGTTAACTTCCGGATATGCCGGAACAATTTTTGTGGATAACGGGCTAACCATAAATTCGACTTATTTTTACAGGATGTATTCGTTCAATGGAGACAATGTTGCGTCAGGGCCGACCGCCGTCGTTGCATTGCGAACAAAAAATACCGCTCCGGACGGACTTGCCGCAGTCACGGCCTTTTCTGCGCAGGACCGGACTATCACCTTGTCATGGCCGGCAATTTCCGATCCCATCGCAAGCTATGTCCGGATCACTCGCAGAAGTTCTGATGGGGTTCAGTCCGTCTTTACTGTCCCATCTGACAGGGTTCAGTATACTGACACTCAATTCGCCGTAACCGTTTCGACCTTCGACTCCTATAGTTACACTGTGACCACACTAAACGCGGATGGAGAACCCGGCGTGAAAGCAGCCACAGCGAGCGTTGTCCCAAATATCTTGTTTGAGTATGCCGATACGGACGGCGACGGTAACCTGGAATCCTGGGACATTGTTAACTCAAGCTATTCAGATCCTGTAAAAAATCCAGTGACGGAAAATAGGATCATTCAATCTTTCCTTGCGGGCACCACCCGAGTGCTGCTGATCGACGTCTATCGGAGATCAACAATTCCCAAGGCGCTTGATTTTGATTCGTATCCGGACGTTGTATGGATGCCGATGAGCGGAGTTGTGACTGTCCCTGCGGCAAAGGATTTTGATGGGGATGGGCTAACGGATTTGGGAATCGATTTGGACGGCGACGGGTTATCAGACGGGGCCATAACAAATGGAATCTATAAAGCCTTCGGCATGCTGCAGGTGAGCGTGGTTGATTCTAAGGGAAAACCCATTCAGGACGCGATGGTCACGATTTCAATTGCAAATTTCGTTATCAAGAAGAAAACCGATAGCCGCGGTCAGGTCGTCCTCAATTTAACTCCGAACCAGATTAATTCCGCTGAAATCGTTGTTGAATCCAACAACTATGTCCGAGGATCAATGAACATCAATCTGAACCCCTGGGACACCAACACGGTCTCTATGGCCATGGCTGCCTCTGAGGTCACCTCAAATGGCCTGAACGCAAGAAATTATCCGAATCCAGTTCTCCCAGGAAGCCCGATCAATATCGTCTATTATCTGCAGTCATCAGCCCGAGTTCAAATGGATATCTACGATTTTAATTGGAGACTTATTCGAAGAGTTCTGGACGAAACCCAGTCTCCCGGAATCAATGCTCTCAATATTCCGGCCATTGACGATAAGGGGGACGATTTGGATCGAGGACTATATTTCGCCGTGATAAGGACTTCCGGGGAAAACCAGATACTTAAAGTGGTGGTGCGCTGACATGCAAAAGAAAATCCTTGCTTCAATAATCGTTTCTTCCTCCTTTTTGCTCTGGACGCCCATCGTGCCGCAGTATGTTCAGGCGTTGGAAGGTCCGACCCCTTATGGAGCCGGCCCGGACTCTTTGGGCGGCGCCGTCGTCGCGATGCCGAGAGAAGACTCAGTATTCTCGAACCCGGCGTTCCTGTCACTACTGGACAAGAAAACATTTCTTTTTTCCGGTTCTCAATCCTTTGATGACCGACAGAACTTTCAGGGTCTAGCCATCCTACCAACCAAATTTGGCGGTTACGCCGCAGGGTTTAGCAGAAGCAGCGTTGACGGTATCCCGCTGAGAGACAGCCTTAACCGAGATACCGGCGCAGGGCAGTTTTATAATCAGAAAATCAGCCTTGGCACGGGGTTTAGGTATCGCAAAATCCTGGGGATCGGCGCCGGACTGAACCTGGCTAGTATGGGTATGGGCGGGGACACCTATGAAACAAAATCCTTGTTTGATGTCGGATTGATCGGGTATCTTCCCAATTTTAATGTTGGCGTTTCCATTCTTCGGTGGGGGGACAAAAGAAATTCTGAAGTGCGGTTTGGACTTGCGCGCGAGGGGAAAGCCAGCGTATCGGCGGAAATGGTCTGGCCAGTCAGGTTTGATCCGTATGCAGCGGTGACTGTGGATTATCAACTCCACGAACGATTGTCGGGCATTATCGCTTACCATAGCGGCCCTCAAGACTTGAAACGGTTGGGGTTAGCCTCAGGCATTGGATTTGGCGTTCGCTTGAATTATGCATCCTGCAGTCTCGACTATGCCTTTTCACCGATGGGGGATTTGGGAATGACTCACCGATTTGCTTTGGTGTTCCGCGGCAGAAAAAAAGTTGAACGGTCCTGGAGGCTCGAACCCATCCTTGGAGACCCTGAGAAAAGGAAAGAGCCAAAATATTACAAGTACCTTAAACAGAACGCCGCTGTTCCAGCGGTGTCGTCAGATTCGGATATTTCCGCCTACATGAGCAAAACCCCTACTGTCCAAGATGAATCTCCCCCGGAACAGCCCAATATTTTAATCGACCGATCAAAGGTTAATACAGAAGCGGTTTGTTCTCCAGAAAGACCTGAGCTCTATGTTGGTGAACTCGACAGCAAAGGCGCGGCACAGGCTGAATTTGATGAACGCGTATCGCTCCTGAAGCACGACGCAGAAAAAATTAACCTTTCGCAAGCTGACCCCTACCTGTATGCTGACGTGCAAACTCAAATTGCGGTCGCCGTGAAAGATTCTGAGCAAAGCGGTAACCCCGTGAGCGGGTTCAGGTCCATCGCGAAGGCCGAGGCTGGGTTGGCAAAATACCGCGCTCAAATGTCTGAAATCACTCAGTCCCGCCAGACAGCTCCTGAAAAAGATTCGGCATGGAACGACCTGGTACAAGATGCGGTCAGCCATTTCTCCGTATTGTCGCGCGAAGTGAGGATTGAGGAGAAAAAAGACATCCTGATGATGAACCTGGACAGTTTGGTGTGCATGGGCGGAGGAAGGTTTTCTGCCCAAACGGGCACGCTTTTGACGCAGATCGCCAAATTCCTCAAGAAATACCGGGGGTATCCAGTTCTCATCGATGTCTCCGGATCAAAGGACAGTTCGGAATGCGCAAAAGCCATTGAAACATTCCTTTATAACGAACGAGTCGACGCTAAAAACCTTAAAAGCCGGTTCACGGAAGGCGCCCCTTCTGCGCGGGTCTTGATATTAAAGAACCTTGAGAATAATTCATCTCAATCGGCCCAGAGAAAATCAAATTTGGATGAATGGAAAGAAAATGTTCGAAAGGTCACGATTTTCTTTGACCGGGGAACCTCTGAGGTTCCTCCTGAATATGCCAGTTTGCTCAGCGAGTTTGGTTCCCGCATAAAAGGGGAAAAAAGCTTGTCCATCGTTGTTGCCGGATACACCGATATCCGAGGCGATGAAACATACCGTAACCGCGTTGCTCTGTGCCGGGCCCAGAAGGTTGTAGATATCCTGGTTCAATCAGGGATCCCCGCGAACATGATCACGGTGAATGCGAACGGTAACCAGTGGGTGACTGATAATTCTTCTCCGGAAACCAGAGCGAGGAACCGCAGAGCAGATATCACATTCAAATATATGGAACGGTCAGGAGAATAAGAAATGTGGGCAGGGGATTCACCATGTTTAAATTCAGATCGGCCTCATTAATATTGATTGCAATGCTGGTCCAGAGTTCCTCTCTTAAGGCAAATGGACCAGCGGACAGTTCTCCCTCCGCCAGCTTTACAATGGACGGAGACCTGGATGGGTCCCTTATTTACAGCCAAGTTATTTCTAAAAGGAGCGATTATGTGCCGGAATCAGTTTTGTCCCAATATTCCGCAGGCATGAACAAGCGGACTCGCTTTTCTCTGCTTTCGAAAGGCGGCCTTGCAAACAGGTTTTATATGGACGTCGATTATCGTAAGGACGATCGTGATTTGGGTTCGGAAGACGATTCAAAAATCCTTATGCGGTATCTGGGCCGGCCGGGGGAACTCTTGCAATCCCTGGAACTTGGCGACACCACTCTCGATCTCCCTGGGTCGCGCTGGCTGTCCCTGAAAGGTAAGGCAGGAAAAGTGTCTCGAGAATCATTCGCTGCTAAAACCACCTTAGCTTATCAAGACCTTAAACTGGTCATGATGGGGTCACACCAAAAAGGTAAACCTGAGATTGAAACGTTTGTTTTAGGGACAAATACGCAGAAGACTCGCGAGATTGCTGACACAGCGTACCTTCAAAAGCGATTTTTTGCGATCGCTCCTGCCGGAGATCTCCCAATAGACCCTCAATCGGTCGTTTTGTTTTACGATGACGGGAACGGATTTAATGATACCTCAGTTACGCAGCATTTTGTTCCGACTGGCGGCAGCAAGGAAGGCAGTTATGATGTTTTGGTTCCAAATGATCCTGGGAAAGGATATGAGCTTGATCCGAGGACCGGGATCGCGCGATTTCTATATCAGGTGCCATATAACAGTTCAATCGTTGTTTCCTATAAGACCCTGTTCGGAAAAGACGTGAAGAAACAGTTGGTCAAGGCAGATGACGACAGTTATACGACTGAATTAAAAAACAGATATACTTTGCCGGGCGATTTCCTTGACCTCATCAAATTATCTGTCCAGGACAAGTCTGGAAATGCTCAGACCTCTCCAACCTTTTCATTCGACACGCTTAGAGGCCTGCTGATCTTTGAGTCGACGCAGCCGTTTTCACAGGAAGTTTATCAGTTCCCTCCATCTCAGAATCAAACCATTGTGCTTTCCTATTTTTCCAATTCTGAAAAGAACCTTGTTCATTTAAGTAAGGAACCGATCGCAGGCACAATAAAAGTAAGTCTCAATGGCCGCAATTTGGAAGAGGGCACCGATTTCGAATTGCTGCCTCTAAGCGGAGGCGGCGAAATAACGTTTTATGGCGTTCATCCGAACGATAAGGTCACGGTCAGTTACAACACCAAAGATATTCCCCAAGTGAGACAAACGGTCGGAGGCGGGGTTATATTTGGAGAGAACAAGCCGATCTCCATCGCATTGTCCGGTCTGTACGATTTCGCGCCTCAACCAACGCGCGTTCCAACTTTAGGCGGAGACGCTGCAAGCCTTAAGATGGTCGGAGTAAATTTAAAGGGTCAGGAACAGTTCGGAAAGTTAAACGTGACTCTAAACATGGACGCGGCCGGGTCCCAGTTTAACCCGAACCCCTACGGGGCAAGCATGGTGGATAATATGGATAGCGTCAGACGGATATTGTCCGTCGAAGCGCGCGATGAGTTCTGGAAACCGTCCGCCAAGCCCCTGTCCGCCGCCGGGCAGAGGACCAGAGCTGAAATTGGGTTCGGATCGGTGTTTTTGCGAGACATCATCCCCAATAACCCGTCTGACCGTAGAGAACAATCCATGTCGTTCCGCGCAAATGCGGGCGAATGGTTCGGCGTTCACCGAGCACTCGCCCCCAGGAAGGGCGTGGTCGATCTTCGTCCTTACCGTAATATTGAAATGTTCGTGTATTCGGAAGTCCCAGGAGGAAGATTGAATGTGGAGTGGGGAGACGTTTCCGAAGATTCTAACGGGAACGGGAGACTGGACTCGGAAGATGCTAACCGCGACGGGTTTATTGACGGGAATGAAGATACGGGTGTCGGATTGGAAAACGGGACCGTGTATGGTTCTGGGAACAATTTATTGGATACGGAAGACATCGATTTCAATGGAAGGTTGGACAATAACGAATCATCGAACCAAGACGGGCTCGACTTAAATTGGAGCGGCTGGAAAAAGGTCAGGTTTTCACTGAAAGGCCTTACTTCTGCCAGACACCTCAGAATCTGGGTTGCAGGACCAGCGTCCGTAAAAATCGCGCAAATTTTGTTTACAGGCCTGGAATACAGCGAAGAAAAGACTCCCGGATCAGCGTTAGAGATCAGCGCCGTCAGTAACTTCTCCGACCCTGACGTCCCTGTCCTCATTAACAACCCGACATTCCAGAGGCTTTATCCGGAACGGTCTCCAGACAAAACGGATCGAAACGAATCGGAGAGCGAGCGTCTGGAAGATTTTGCGATGAGCATGAATTACTCGCTGATCCCTGGGGGAATAGTTTCGGCAAAAAAAGATGTCCAGCTGGATTTGACGGATAATCAGGATATTCATTTTTTTGCCGCTTCAACGGCTTCCACGAACGCCGTATTTTTTCTGCGACTTGGGGACCGGAACAATTATTTTGAATACACGTCGGCCGTATCGCAATTTGGAACTGAGTATAAAGAATTCAGCGTAAGCAGGGACAGATTCATAACCGTGGGGTCCCCCAACTGGCAATCCATCAGAGAAATTAGAGTCGGGTTGAAGAATCCTGGTTCACAAAGCCAGGCGGGCCGGGTCTTTTTCAATGAATTCTTTGTTGATCGACCCATCATCCGCAATGCCATTGCCTATTCAGCCGAATCCGGGGTTATGTATGAGATCAACCGAATGGACGATTGGGCCTCCCTCATCTTAGGCAAAAAGGGAAATCTATACGTTGAAGGGACTGTCCGGCAAGTTCCGAGAAATTTCCGGACCCCTGACGAATATCTGCGCGGGCAAGACCAATACCATGTATCCGGCGGATGGAAGTCTGATCAGTCCCAGATCAGCTACGCAAAAGACGTGGATCTCGAACGGGAACTGGTTTCCAACGAGGGATCTTTCTCTAAAAGGTTGTCTGAAGTGGCCGTAAGATCGGACAAAATCGATTGGTCTATAAGGCCGGAAGTCCTCGACTGGAAGACCGGGATCCTGGGGAGTTTTGAAAAAAAGGAGCGCAGCGAACTTAACCTTGAGGAAAATGTGAATATTTTAAACAACCGTTTGGAATATAAAAATAGCCGATTAGACGACTGGGCGCCAAAGTCTGGATCTTTGGATTCCCTTTACCGCAGAGATTTTGTTCTGAACCGCAATACTATCGGCGGCGGCCTAGATTCCAAGTGGACATTGTTTAACGGCAACTTCTCTTTGGCCCCGACCGTCAGTCTTGAGGAAACTGTCCATTCAACCTCCAATTTCATTGTCGCAAGAAAGAGCCAGGCGTCATTGACTGGTGAAGCGCAGGCGCTGATCTTTGACAGTCATCGTGTAACGCTGCAAGTGACAGGAACGACCGATAATTCAATTCAGAGATCTGATTACCCCTCACTGAATCTCATTAAATCGGTTCGGTCCGAAGCCACACTTTCAGGTGCAGTGTACGGGCAAACAAACGTCAGCGGAAACCTTCAGGAAGCAAAGCACTTTACCTCCTCAGGAGCTCTTTTAGATCCTTCCGGGGTTTTCAAATACCAGTTTAATCAGCCGTCGTTCGAAGCTGAATCCATCAATCAGGTTATGGAAGCGGGTGTAGGACAAAACGATATTCGGATTATGAATCTTGCGGATTTGAACAATCTGGACTGGATAAGCGTTTCCCTCCGCGCATCAGTAAAAAAGGAAAATAACAGGTTTTTAGGAACCCCGACTTCTCTTCAATCCATAAAATTTCCCGAAGCATATCTCAACGTCAGTACCGGTCCTTGGTATGGTTCCCTGGGGGGATTCGTTGAAAAATCCGCAGGAACGGATCGCAGGGGTCAGATTAGTAACATTATTGCCAGCATGGATTACACATCAACCAAATGGCAAATCAAGAATAGTTGGACAAACCGAACTGACGATCAATATCAGACCTGTCTC
>JAKFYJ010000053.1 GCA_021730935.1 Elusimicrobiota bacterium | reverse complement strand
CATCTTGACTGGCTCAAGACCGCATCCTGGGACGAAATCATGCTGAGCGGTCTTATCAGCGATGACAACAAAGGAGAATATCCATACATCATCGCTTGCCAAAGTGCCGGAGACAGAATAAAATCTCCCGTCGATCTCTGGCTTCTCATCTCCGCAAAAACCTCCGCAAACAGAGTAGTTCTCCTCAAACGGATCACCCTTTGGATCACGCGGATGAAAGACGCCGAACGCGGCCGTCTGCTCCTGCACTTTGACGCGGAAAAGCGTTCCGCGGCCGTCAAGGCCGTCAACTCCAAAATCCGACGCGCGAAAACTCACACAACTGAAGTTCAGCGTTGGTGCGGCATCAATCAGCCGGGACTCGATAAAAAAGATTTGTTCCTCAAGCTTGAACAATCCCGGGAGATCACCGAACTTCAGGAACTCTCCACCGTCACTGAACTCACGCTCCCCCAAATCCTGGGCGTTCTCAAAAAGGTTTATGGATTGGATCTGCCCAAGGGCCCCGCTCCGGCGAAAACCAGGGAAACGCCCGCAAAGACCGGCCCTGCTCGCAAAGCGGTCCAATATCCCCACAGCGTCAAAAAACTCAGCGAGGAAAGAGCCGCCGTTCTGGAAAGGCTTTTGGTTTATCTCGCAAAAATGAAAACCCATTTCCTCGCTCTTGAACAGAGCGGGGATGCAGAACTATTCGGCAAAGCCGCGGCCAATCTGCGGCAGGCAATCCGCGTCACAAGCGTTCATTTCAATCCCTACATTTTCGACCGAACCATGACCCGGTCCATCACTTTTCAAAGAAAGATATTTGATGAGAAATTCGTCAGGGAACGGTCCAAGCAAATTTCAGACGCCATCGCGGCCAGCGAGAAAAAAATCAGGGCGTTTATTGATAATCAGACTGATCACAAGACCCCGTCCAAGCCAGACCTGACCCGGCCCTCCGGTTCCTGGATCTGGCTCCGTGAATCGCTCAAAAAGATTTTCCCGTCTCTCACCGATCCGGTTTATGCCCTCCGCATTGCCCCCTGGCTCGAAAACCTGATTTCCCTTGCGCTCGGATATTCCCTCGCCGCGATCATCAGCCATTTTGTTCCCGCGCTCAATTTGAACCTCCTGTCCATAAACTCAACTTCCTGGCTCATCTTCTTCGCGCTTCACATTCCGGACGCCGTCCGTCCCCGCGCCCCGCCCGGCATTCGAGGACAAGCCAGACAAAACCTCGTCCCCGCTTTCATCATCACGGTCCTCAGCCTGCTCACGCCCGCCCTCAACCCGTTCCAGCAATTTCCCGGAATGTTCGTCGGCCTTTTCACTTTGTTCGTTCACCTGAGCGTCAATCGCACTTTCCGATCAGACGCGGTCAGAAAGGAATCCCAGACTCAAGCCGACATCCCCTCTGCTTCTCCTCCTGTCACCGCACCCGAACCTCCTTCCGAAGAACAAATCGCAGAGATGGCAAGCCGCATGGGGACTCTCGATAAAAATTTATATCCAACCGTCATAAAATTCCTTGGCATCAAAGGCGGGACGGCAGTCGATATCGGAGTCGGACGATTCCTTGATGTCGCGCAAGGACTGATCTCGGCGGGCATCAAAAGAGTGATTTGCATCGACAATCAAGCCCAAGCCCTGGTGCATGGCCAGTTGCCAGACGGCGTTGAAATCAGCAATCAGGACGCATTTGCATTGCAGTTGCAGGACGGACAAGCGAAGGTAGCGGTCTTTAATGAAAGCCTGGAATGGATATGGCTTTACAACAACGAAAGCCAAACCTCAGAGGTTGCCGGAAAAAACAAGCGTGAAGATTATAGCGAGGCTCTCGAGGAAGCGCGCAGAATTCTTGAACCCGGAGGCTGGGTCCTCATCAAATTTGGAAACCATGCGGCCGGATACGAAAATAACTGGGGCATAAGATCTCTCGAGGCGCCCCTTTGCAAAAAAATACTCAAAAAGTTGGGGTTTGTGGAAATTGTAACAATCTCGCATAACCAGACTCCGGTGTTCCTGTGGGCGCGAAAACCGCTGACTATAGATCCTCCACACACGGGTTCCCCCTGGAAGAAATTCTCACTCGACATCCCTGGGGAGTATGGGGAATTGGTTCGCCGGCAAACCGTTCCGGAAATCGAGGAACAGTTCGGAGAAGAGCGGGACCTTTGGCCGGTATTGGAATCCCTGACCGCCTTTGAGACCAGACCCGTGAAGCGCATAGATTTTTATCATACCCTTGCCAAATATTTTAAAACGGCGGACAAATTTTTCGGAAAATCTCCAGCGCGCAATCAGCGTCTTATAAGCGCCGTCGTTCAAGTCCCGGAAACCTATCGCGTGCAGTTTTTTGAATATGATGCGTCAACCCTGCTCTACGCCATCAAAGACGGTGACTCATTCGAAAAAGCCTTCCTGAACCTTTGCCGTCAGCACCCCTTGCCTCCTGACAGGCCTTTCCATACAAAAACCTTTGATGCTTCAGCAGGCCGGTTCCGCGTCAACGCCGTTCAAGATCCCGCTCAGCAGGAAACAAAATCAGCGGACACGCGCGAAGAGATTCGTATCCTGGATTACAGATACGTCAGGGAGAACGGACCTTTCGGCGCGGCGCGGAAATCATTGATCCACGCATTTGAGGGACTGCCGAACCCTTCCCCATTCACGAACATCGCCTCCCTCGCTCTTCAGGAGCTGGACTTGAAGGGAAAAACTGTGATCGACATCGGCGCCGGTGACGGGATATTGTCCATCATAGCCGCGAAGATGGGAGCTCGCGTTCTCGCCGTCGAAAAGCCCGGGAACATTGCCCTGGCAGAAGAGAACGCGCATAGGAACAATGTTGAGAACCAGATCACATTCATTCCAAAAACTTATCAGGATTTGTCAGGCCAAGAACTTGAGGCGGTAGAAGTCATGGTCATCAACTTCCCTCTCAGCTCCATTTCCGCCGCGCTCTATACTCTCTTGCCGCGGATGCCGAAGCTGAAAAGTTTGATTCTTGCGGGGAGCCATATCAGTGACGGGCCCCATTCGGACCCTAAAGAGCCTTTAAATCCATATACAAACGCAAAAGTTTTTCTCGCTCGTCAAGGATTCGTTCCCGCTTCAAACATGGAGTTAAGCGGAAACAAACTCCGATACAACGCCGTGACGCTGGAACGAAAACTGGGATCCCTTCACGGCTGGTTCACAGCCGCGCGCGCAAACTATAAGCGTCATTTCAGTTCCAGGAACTTTCTTGATCTTCCGATTGATGATGTCAAACCGGACTTTGCCGCATTCAATCTGGACGGATATCGTTCAGGAGACAAACCCGGGCCTCAGATAAATTTCGTGAGATATATAGACGATCCCGATTTCGGAAGAGTCCCCGTCGTGAGGCCGGGAGAATTCATCATGCTGGATTTGTCCGCCGGCGAAGAACAAGTTCTGTATTCCCCAAGCCATGTGGTGTGCACGGCGCTGAACATACGGGCAGAATCAGCCGACGGAAGGATTTTCATCGGGCACGCTCACATCCACCCCGATCCGATTTCCGACAAAAGCGGGGTTCACGGCAGGGCCGGAGAGCAGGTTCAAAGGGTGTTGAACTATGTCAAAGCCCAAAATTTTTCCAGAGTTGAAGTCCGGTTGATTAATTCCGGGGAACAGATGGGCCTGCCTCCCCAGGACCAAATCCGCAAGATGGTCCGGGACAGAGGATTCACGCTACTGGACACAAGTCCCGTCAGGTGGGAATGGGCCATGGACACTCTCACCACAGGCCATTTTTTCGCCGCCCAGCCCTTCTCCTCGGACGGAGTTGATGCCGGGGATGCGGTCATTGAACGGCAAGATTGGACCTCGTCCAATGAACTCGCGGGATATTCTGCGTTCAGCCTCCTCATGAAACTCCTGCACTCCCGCTCTTCATTACCCGCCGCGCTGGCGAGGTTTGCCGATTTGCTCCCATTCGCGGCCGTCTCTCTCATCATTGGCTCCATCACATGGGGGCTCACAGGCTCGTTTCTTGCCGGCGCAGGAATCATGGGATTAGGATTCACATTGATCGGAGCGTATAACATTCGGTGGCTGAGAGGCCTCGGGATTGACCCTTTTAAGCGGATCGTGTATCACCGCGCTCAAGAACAGAGCCGGGCGCCCCGCCATGTGCCCAAAGGCGGCATCGATTGGATCACCACACATTGGGAGAGAGGCCCGTTCGGCGGATATTTGTTCGTCATCAAAAGCTATAACACTCTCATCTCCTGGATCGTCGCGCACCCCAATTGGGCCCGCCTTTTAGGATTCACATACGACAAGGCCGCCCAAACATCAATCATGCCTGACGCGGCTGAAATCATGGGCCGGATCGCGGCTTTGCCCGCCGGCCTCCGCCCTGCCGTAAACTTTTATGATCATTTTGAATTCGATGGAGAAGTCTTGCCCATGGAATTCCTCACTCGTTTCGGCATCGACGGGGAAATTCCACTTTCAGGCCGCGTCAATTTGTTCATGCATGACCGGCAATATTTTCATTTCATGACCTGGAGCGTTCTCCCGAAAGAAATCGTGGAACCCATGAAACGGATGGCCCGGTTCATCCTCGAGGTTGAAAAAAAGATCCCTGCGAGTGAAGGCGACCTGAGAAAATCAATTTTAAACTATGGCGTCAACCTCATCGAAAATGCAAACCTCGAAATTTACGAATTCGGCGCCCCCGCCCACAGGCAGGCCATGATCAAGAAAGACCTCACCCATCTCGCTCAAAACACAGGAGACACATGGAAATTAATCGCTAAACGCATCAACTCAGCGTCCCTCCCCCTGACGCCGGAGATCAAACATGAACTCGCTGAAATCAGCGCCATGTTCGCGCAAAACGGGAACATGGATCTTGCCTCCACTGCCGGCAGATATGCCGCCGAAATCGACGCAAAACTTTCCATCTCCCTGACCGAATCCAATCTCCCCGCGTCCATGCCATGGCTTTTCAAGGCGGCGAAACGGATCGTTCCGAGCCTCACCGAAGAGCGCTGGATCACGCGGCACGCGCCGTGGGCAGAAACATCCCTGGTGAGCGCGGTCTATTTCCTCTCGGTCTATTTGGGCTCAAACTCCGTCCTGTCATACACCGCGCTTAATTTAATCTTCGGATATTGGGGTCACCGTCATGTTTATAAAAAAGTCGACGGCGCCTGGAGTGTCCTCAAAGCTTCCCCCTCAGACCGTCTCTGGCTTTCCGTCAAAGCCATGGGGATCCACTCGCCCCTCTTGTTTATGCATTCCGCCCTCGCCGGCGCCGCCCTGAGCGTCCTCCTGCACTGGCTCCATAACCGCGCCTCGCTTCTTCCACTCTCCATTCCGGGAGACAAGGATCCTCCGGCTGATGGAGCTGAACCGCAGACCAAGCAATACCTTAAAGCAAAGGCGTTTCTTGCAATGGCCGCATCGACCAACGAATATTATACGTCGGCCGCCGAACTCTGCGAAGATGCGATCCGTGACGGCCTCAAAAAGGAATTCCTGGGCGATGCCTATGACTGCATGGGCCAGGCGTTTTTTGGGCTGTCAAAATATCCCGAGGCGATTGATGCGTTCAAAAACGCCATTGCCAACGGCAACCGTTCCGCAGAGGTTTATGAGCGGCTGGGAATATCTTGTTTGTGCATGAGCAAACTCAGACAGGAACCTGAAATGGAGATTATGAACCGTCTGTTCCTGGGTCTGGCCGCGCTTGTCCGCGCATACGGAATGACCATGAGACAGACTGAATCCCGAGGGATAACCGGAAACCAGCTGACGGCTCTGACCTCCATGATCCACCGCATCCTGGACCTTTCTCCCTCCGCCCAGATCAACAAGAGCAGGACCGATGCTTTCTATAAATTGTTTTATAACGCCGCGGAAGAACTCAAATATGGAGACACTGTCCCGCCTGAAGAAATGCTGATCCTGCACAACGCCGCCGCGGTCGCCCTGGACGACATCAATGAGATCCTCCCCTCCAAATTTGCCGTCGGATATATCCGCCGCATCCTCCGCCGACACCCCGGAATGACCTTCGATTTCACCTCCGTAAAATCCCCTCGAGTGCACTCAACGCTCATCCACACCCTCGCCGCCCTCGCCGTCAGCGGAACGTTGTTTTTCTTCACCCTCGTCGCGGCGCTCGCATTTCCCTCACCCTCCCTGGCTCAAAATGCCGAAATAGCCGTGAATGAATCCGCAAGCATCGATCAAAAACTGAAAGCAGTGGAGGACGCCTTAAAACGTGTGACTCCCTCCGATCCTGAAAGTTATGAAAAATATGAAGTCAGCGTTAAAGATATGGCAGGTGAAGTCAATAAACTTAAGGGAACACTCACAAACACACAGCAGGATGAGATTCTAAGTCTTCTGAGTTCAACCAGCCAAGGTTCAGATCCCGCGGCTATCGATACGTTTTATGCGTATTTCAAAGGTTTCATGGATAAAATAAACCGATATGATCTTATTAGTCGCCTTAAATATCTCACAGATAACGATCCCGACACCAAAGTTCGTGAGTTCTCTTCGGAAATGCTTGATAAGTATGACGCTTCAAACCAGATCACTTCTATGCTGCAGATCTTTCCTGAATATGTGAACGGAACGCTTGACTCAATTGTACTTGAAAAAACGGGAGTCACCGCATGGGCCATTAATCGCTCAGTATCCTTTAATAATGACCCTGAAGCGATTCTTGATGACGATATCGATGCAGTGATTAAAATCCTTGAGGACGCCAAGAATCAAGTCGCGACAGATGGTCCATCTCCGGCAAAAATCCTCGACGATCTTAAAGCCCGTGCCGCAAGCTGGAAAGCGTCCCGAGCAAAAGACGAACAGGGCCGAACCCTGCGCCTTGCGACGCTGAATTTTACAGACGGTTCCAATTCACGGATTCTGAACATCACATTATTGTGCAAACCAGATCCTCGAGACATTGAACAGATGACCGTTCAAATGGATGATCCTTCCGGAAATAGTCAGCCGATAAAATATACCGTCAACGAAGACATTGAAGCAACCGTCACAGAAAACGGGATCCAAACCGCCTATCCGACCTCAAAATCTCTTGGCGGCTACAAAAATGTTTTAAAGATTGTCCGGGACATTCTTGAACGCGCTCAATCTTCCGCAAATATCGATCAATCCTATGTCATCGAGGCCGCCCTGAAGTTCGCGGATCTAAAACTTCTGATTGACGACGCCCCCTATGGTCATGGAACCGCGGACATCGCATCCGACGCCGGGCCGCAAACCGTTACCGTCATTTTCAACCACCATAACCTCCGCATTCAAATGGGTTCAGGGACCGGAGACGCGGAGGCCTATGACATCAGCAATATCGATGATCCTCGTTATAACGATCCTCTCACCATGACCCGGCGCGGGAAGATACTTAAAATTTTCACCCTTCAAGATCAGGCGTTTTATGAACACACGAAAGAAAAAATCCTGAAAAGCCTGACCCTGGCGCTGGCCGCTTCGTCAGATGACGACAAAGAGGCATTTGCCAGAGCGCTCAGACAAACAACCGCGGCCCTCAGAGACATCCCCAGCATAAGACTGGAATCGCAGAAATCAGGCTTTCCAAAAACCAGAGGCCTTCAGCTTCCCGAGGGAGAGCTGGGATACAGCCTGTCAGAATGGTTTTCGGAACACTCCCAATTCACCACAGAACAAATCGCCGAGATGTTGAACAGCTCCCCATCGGTCTCAAAATTCATCAGCAATGCCGTGCTTGCTCAAGAGATCCCCAGGCTGGACTTCGCCTCGCGCGACAGGATTGCCGAACTTCTCGCCAGCGGCAAAAGATCCTTCTCGGTCATCCATACCCTCAGCGAGTCCCTGGACGGACCTCTGTTCCCGGAACAATCCGCCGCAATCCTGAAAGCTTTCGAGAATCCAGCCATCAGCGATGGGGAGCTCCCTGAAATCATTCTGGACATCCTCGACGGCAATCTGCCCCAGGCCGCCGCCGCACTCCATCAACGGATCCCGCATCTTTCCGTCCTCGCCGCCCTTTTCCTGAACGGCGCATTGTTTTATCTCCTCACCCATTCCGGAACCGCCCAGCCCCTCATGCAAATGGACCTGTTCACCTCCACCCTGCTCGGAGGCATGATCCTCGGCCCGATCGTGTGGTTTCTGCAGTTCATTAAAAAAGTTCCAATGGGCTCAATCAATCATGCTCCCCCGACCCGAAGCCCGTCTTCAACCATCCCTCACCCCGAACGCCTCCTCACTGGATCGGTGGTTTCGGATTATGAGCGCATGGCCGGAATATCGCCCAAAAACTCAGACGGTTTTGAAGCCAGGCAGGAACGGGTGTTGCGGGTCTCTGAACTATTTGCCGGAGAAATCGCCGCGGAAGAATCGAAAGACTATAACGCCAAGGTCGTGTCGCTGGAGGTCACAAACGGGCTGAAAGAGGGTCAATTGGCCCGCTTTGCCGGCGCTCTGGCCAACCACAATCCCCGGACACCCCTTCATGTGACGCTTTATGCTTCCCGCCAGCTGGACAAACAGGAACAGTCCAAAATTCAGCAGGCTGTCCGGGCCGCCGCTCAGGGCATTGACTCAACCGCTTTCATTATCCATCCTGAAATCATCACGGGAGAATCTGATCCCCAATCCATTTATGATTCCAACATCCAATTCCTGGCTGGCCAGGGAATCAAAGGCAATGCCCGCATCGAATTCATGAGCCAAACCCAAATCCTTTTCCTATTCAAATCCGGCGGAAAACTCAATCAGATTATCTATGCCATCCTGGACAACGCGCTCTATGTCCGGCTCACCCCCGTCTCCGACCGCGTCAAGACCCTCGAAATCCTCGAAAAACAGCAATAAAAATCAGCCCTTGACATATCCGAAAATGTGATGCTATAATTGATGCATCATGCTTTATATATTGATGCATCTGGAGGCGATTCATGAAAGCCATCACATTGCGCAACATTCCTGCTGAAGTTGCCAAGGCCATTGAGCATAAAGCAAAAGAGTCCCATGCCAGCATGAACCGGGCAGTTGTGCTTCTTCTCGAAGAAAGGCTCGGAATAGGCGCCGCCAAAAAGAAAGAACGCGTGTATCATGATTTGGACCATTTGATTGGGACATGGTCAAAAGAAGAAGCTGATGCATTCGACAAATCGCTTCGCGAACAACGAAAGATCGACCCGGAAATGTGGAAATGAAACGGATACTTCTCGATACTTCCGCCTATTCCGGTTTTATAAGAAACCATCCTGGGATTGTCCAGGCTATAAACAAAGCGGAGAACATTTATTTCACACCCGTCGTTCTGGGCGAACTTTATACAGGATTCATGCAAGGTTCCTCCCTCGCAAAAAATGAAGAACGTCTTTTAGACTTTTTTGACTCTCCCCGAGTCGGCCTGGTCCAGATTGACGAAGAAACAGCAAAGATTTATGCCGCGATCCAGGTGGATTTGAAAAAGCTCGGAACCCCCATTTCTGCCAACGACATCTGGATCTCGGCCTCAGCCATGCAATATGGCCTGGCCGTGCTGACTTTAGACAGCGATTTTCTTCGTGTCAAGCAAATCATCACGATCTGTCCCCGCCAATAAACCAAAAAGTCCCTAAAATAACGCAATAAAACGCGTATTTAGCCCGCCGTCACAAAATTGTTACAATAAGTTTACATAAAGTTTAAGACTTGGACAGGCCCAACAAGGTAAAATATGGGTATGGAACTCATAAGACCCGCTGTTTTGGCCTGGGCCATCGCTTTTCGGCTGATGTCGCCCATCCTTGTTGACGAAAATTGCCCGGCAGGACCCGGCGTCCTGGACATGGATTCCAGATTTGCCCTGCAAGACACCCTTCACTCCGTTGAAAAGCTCAACATGCTCCGGCTGTCTCGCGTGACCCTCTCAGAGTCCGGGACAATCCCCCAGGGGTTGCCCGCGGAAGGCATCACGACTTCGGGTTATGGCTGGCGGCTTTCTCCGGTCAATGAAAGCCCTGAATTTCACAGAGGGATCGACATCTGCAACCTGATCGGCACTCCCATCACGGCCACGGCGGCAGGCAAGGTTATTTTTTCCGGCTGGCAGAGCGGATATGGATATTTGATTATTTTGGACCACGGCAACGGCGTTTTAAGCTTTTATGGGCACAACTCCGAGATTTGGGCCAAGGTGGGACGGGAAGTGAAGCGGGGCGAGATTTTGGGGTTTATGGGTTCAACCGGCATGAGCACGGGAAGCCATGTGCATTATGAGGTCTGGGCGGACGGACGCCCCGTGAACCCCGGGCAATTCCTGAATGAGGGCCCCGAAACCGATTTTGCCGGTGGCAAGCTCAGCTTCGAGGCCTTCTCAAACGGCTAATAAATCAACCTTTTTTCTTGAGGTCCATCCCGCATTTGGAACATTTCCCGGGCTTGTCGGACTTCACATTGCACATTTCGCAGACATATTCCGCCTTGGCTTCCTGAGCCGCCGCCGCTTTCTTCATGTGCTTTTTCTTCATGGGAGCTTTCTTCGCCGGAGCAGACGCCTGAGCCGGAGCCGCCGCGCCGCCTTGTTTCATTTCTTCCGCGACCGCCAGCGAAAGAACGCCTGCCGCCATCAGTCCAGCCAACATCATGCTGATCTTTTTCATTTGAACCTCCTTGAAGTTTCCTGCAGTTTCGGATTATATCAAAATTTGATAAATTAGGACGATGAACATTTTCAGAGAGCGCCTCAAAGGGAAAACCGCCTGGATCATCGGCGGAAAACGCGTGGGACAATCCGTTGCGGGAACCCTTGCGGAACACGGCGTCAACATCGTCGCGAGTTATCGTTCGTCAAAATCAGAGGCGGAATCCATCGTCAGGAACGCGACGAAAAGCGGCGTCAAAGCCGTTTTGGTGCAGGCCGAAGCTTCGGACAAGGCCGGCATGGAGCGGGCCGTGAAGACGGTTTCAAAAACATTTCCGAAAATAGACATTCTGGTGAACATGGCTTCGGTCTTTGAGAAGGTCCCCTTTGATCAGGTGAGCGAATCAGATTGGCAAAAAAATGTCGCCTCTCACATTTATGGCGCGTTCTGGCCCGCGCGAGCGATCGTCCCAAAGATGCCCCGGGGCGGCCACATCATCAACGTGGCGGACCGGACTTCCGTCGGAAAAATATATAAAAGTTATTTGCCTTATGTGGTCACAAAAGAGGCGGTTTGGGGGATGACGCGGGCCCTGGCCGCGGAGCTGGCTCACAAAGGGATCTTCGTGAACGCCGTCGCCCCCGGCCCCATCCTCCGCCCCGAATCGGAATCGCCGGAAGAATGGAAAGCGCTGCGCCTCAAATCACAGATTAAATATCAGATAAGCGACGATGAAGCCGTGAATCAATTTTCCCTCCTCGTGTTATACCTGTCGGCGGTCACCATGTCCAGCGGCAACCTCTATCCGCTGGATCAGGGTCACAACCTCTAAAATCCGATAACTTTCTTAAGAGAAAAAGGGCAGATTCTTGAGCCAGAACACATAAACCTCATGGCTCGAAACTGACAAGCGCACGACTTCTGTCGCCAGGCGCAAAATGCCGGAAAACAGGCAAAGGATGTTGGCCGCTCGAACGAGATTCATATAATTTGGATTTTCCCCCTGCGCATCAAGGATAACAGAAGTCCCGGATATGTCAAGGGGAAATTTACTTTTGCTTACAACGCTTTACACCTTGTTTTTTGACCCTCAAGCCGCGAAAATGATAGATTATGTTCCTGCAGAACGATCTTTAGGAGGGTTGGCCGAGCGGTTTAAGGCGCCAGTCTTGAAAACTGGAGTGGGGCAACTCACCGCAGGTTCGAATCCTGCACCCTCCGCCAGTTTCCGTTGTCCTGGGATTCCCGCAGGTAGGCAAACGGGAGATCGACGGAAAAAACGGCTTTTCTGGCCGAAATTTGCCGGTTCGAGCAGGCCTTTTTGATAACAAAGGATTGCGCGC
>JAKFYJ010000047.1 GCA_021730935.1 Elusimicrobiota bacterium | reverse complement strand
CTTGACATTGCGCGAAGATCCGGCTACAATGTAAGTAAGTGTTTACATACTCTCTTTAGGAGAACGCATGAAACCAACTGTTAGACAGCAAGAAATTGTAGAAGCCGCCCGAAGCATCATCACGCTGAAGGGAATGGAAAGCCTGACCATTCGCGAATTGGCCAAAGAGCTGAAATTGACCGAAGGGGCCATTTATCGGCATTTTAAAAGCAAGAATCAAATCATTGAGCTGTTGATTGATGATATAGAAAAGACGCTTCTCGCCGCGGTCGGCCAGGGGGCCGCCGGAAACGAGGACCCTGCCGAGAAGCTCAGAAATGTTTTCACTGCGCACCTTTCCTATGTTGAAAAGCGGAATGGAGTTTCATTTTCCATTATTAACGAAACCATCAACATCAAGGATGAAAGGCTGAGAAAGCATATGTTGAGCGTGGTTAATGCATATCTTATAAAAATAGAAGGGCTTCTCACCGAGGGCGTTAAGTCGGGACAGTTCAGAAAGAATATCAACACCGCTTCAGGGAGCGTCGCATTTTTCGGGATGGTTCAGTCTCTGGTCACGCTCTGGGCCTTGAGCGGCTACAAGCATTCAATTCTAACGGCGCATTTGCCCGCATTGTTTGATCTCTATATTAAAGGAGTCATAAAACAATGAAAATTACTTTAAGACTGATCGTTTCTTTAATATTGGTCTCCGCTTCCGTCGCCGGATTTTTCTCCTTCTGGCAGGTTCAGAGCGAAAAAAAGAGGATGGCGGATGATCTCGAAAGACGATCCGTGGTTTTATCTGAAAGCCTGGGAGAATCCGTCAAAATAATTTTGGGCTCAAAAGAACAAAAAAAACTGGACCGTTTGGTTGAGAAATTCAAGAACCGCGAAAGTGTTTTGGGAATGATCGTGTTTGACGCGGAAGGCAAGGCGATTACCTCAGAGTCGCTTGTGCTCAATGGCTGGGCTTCCTGGGATTCGCAGATTAAAGAGGTGCTTCAGGAAAAAACGAGCAAAAGCGGATTTGAAAAAATGGGAAAGAAGCGGGTGCATTACCATGCGGAGTGCCTCATGAAGGATGGCGTCCCCGTTGGCGCATTGGTTTTATTGGAAGACGCGGATTATATTGATTCGCATCTAAAGAAAATTTGGCAATACAACTTTATACGGCTTCTTTTTCTTTCAGGTTTGATTATTTTGACCACCCTGCTGGTGGTTCGCTGGAGCGTTACTGGGCCCATTGCTCAGGTGGCTGAATGGATCAAGAAGTTAAGAATGGGTGAGTCCATTCAGCCGCCCAGACAATTCCGTGGCGACATCTTGGGCCCTTTGGCCGCGGAGGTGAGCCAATTGGCAAAAAGTCTGGAGTCCGCAAGAGCTTCCGCTGAAAAAGAGGCTCAACTCCGTTTGTCGGGGGAATCCTTATGGACTCCCGAGAAACTTAAAGAACATGTCCACACTCAGCTGGGAGACAAGTCTCTTTATGTCATTTCAAATCGCGAACCCTATATGCATGTAAAACAAAAACGAAAGATCGAATGCATTGTGCCGGCGAGCGGGCTTGTGACTGCGCTGGAACCTGTTCTCAGGGCCTGCGGCGGATTGTGGCTTGCCCACGGCGCGGGTGATGCGGACCGTGAGACTTGCGACGAAAACAACAAAGTCCGCGTGCCGCCAGAGGAGCCTGCATATGTGCTAAAGAGAATTTGGCTTACAAAGGAAGAAGAAAACGGCCATTACTATGGATTTTCAAATGAAGGGATTTGGCCTCTGTGCCACATCACCCACACCCGCCCGGTTTTCCGGCTGGACGACTGGATTCAATACCAAACCGTGAATCAAAAATTCGCCCAGTCCATTTTGGAAGAAATCAAATATGAAGA
This sequence comes from Elusimicrobiota bacterium, assembly GCA_021730935.1. GTDB lineage: Bacteria > Elusimicrobiota > Elusimicrobia > 2-02-FULL-39-32 > 2-02-FULL-39-32 > 2-01-FULL-60-11. The sequence goes on along the minus strand of JAKFYJ010000047.1, from coordinate 10,163 downwards.
TTCCCCCCTCATTTTGATTCAGGACTATCACTTCGCTCTGCTCCCTCTCCTTATCAAGAAAGAAAGGCCTGACGCTCGAATCGCGCTTTTTTGGCACATCCCCTGGCCCAACCCTGAGTCGTTCGGGATCTGCCCCTGGAAACAGGAAATATTGCTCGGAATTCTGGGCGCGGACATCGTCGGTTTTCACGTCCAGCTGCACTGCAACAATTTTTTAGACACCGTGGACAGCGTCCTCGAATCGAACATCAACTGGGAACAGTTTTCCGTGCAGAGGGAAGGTCACGCGACTCAGGTCCGCCCGTTCCCAATCAGCGTGGGAATGACCTCTGAAGAAACTCTCGATAAGGTTGATGCCATGAAATTTCGTGAAACCATCGTAAAAGAGTATGGGATTCACGCCAAGCATATCGGAGTGGGCGTTGACCGGCTGGATTATACCAAAGGCATTATTGAGCGGTTCAGAGGCATAGAACGGTTCCTGGAAAAATATCCCGAATATGTCGGAAATTTCACTTTCGTGGAGTTAGGAGCTCCTTCCCGCACGCACATCCAAAAATATCATGATTTTATAAACGAAGTGGAAAAAACGGTCGACACGATTAACTGGCGTTTCCAAACCAAGGACTGGAAACCGATCGTCTTTCTAAAAGCGCACCACAGCCATTCGGACATCCTGCCCTTTTATAAAACCGCGGACGTTTGTTTGGTGACTTCGCTCCATGACGGCATGAACCTGGTCTCCAAGGAATTTATTTCTACCAGGAATGACGAGTGCGGGGTATTGATTCTGAGCCAGTTCACGGGGGCGAGCCGCGAACTGAGAGACGCTTTAATCATCAATCCCTACGATACGGAAGCGATGGCGGACTGCATCCGGCTGGCCCTGGAAATGCCCGAAGATCAAAAGCGGGAACGCATGAAACACCTACGCTCCGTGGTTCAGGACAAAAACATCTACCGCTGGGCGGCGAATTTGATTTCGGCGATGAGCCAGCTGCCTATAAAGTCAAATCCAAATGCTGTGGGAGTTTAAAGGAGGTTCGACATGCAATATTTAAAAGACGCTTTAAAAAGAAAGGTGGCCTCTCAAATAATGAGGGCGCCCCACACTTTTGTCCTTCTGGATTTCGACGGCACTTTGGTGCCCATCATGCCAAAGCCTGAGATGGTGCATCTTCGAGCGTCCACAAAAAAACTATTGGAGAAGCTATCCAAAAATGCGCGGATGTCTTTGGGCATCATATCGGGAAGAAGATTGGAAGAAATTAAATCCCTTGTTGGGATCAAAGGTCTCGTTTACGCCGGAAACCATGGACTGGAACTGGAGGGACCGGATTTTAAATACACCCATGCCAAAACCAAAGAATTCAAAAGAATCCTAAAGGAGATAATCCCCGTTCTTCAGCCGCTGTCAAAAATATTCCCGGGGACTTTCGTCGAGAACAAAGAAATCACTTTGACCTACCACTATCGTCTTTTGGATCCGAAGTGGGTGGAAACCTGCAGAAAGGAATTTGTTAAGAGATTATCAAAATGGCTGGACAACAAGTTGATCAAAGTCATGGAAGCCAAAAAAGCGCTTGAAGTCAGGCCCTACTTCACCTGGAACAAGGGCAGCGCCGTCCGTTGGATTTTACTGCACGAAGATCCCGCTTCATTCCCGATATATATTGGGGACGATAAAACGGACGAAAATCCATTTAAAGCGCTGAAGGATAGGGGCGTCACGATCCGAGTCGGGTTTGACAGAAACTCTGCGGCTCAATATTTCGTCAAGGACAACGACGAGGTCGTGAGGCTTCTGTCGTTCCTGGCTATTTTGAGCAATACCAGGCAAAAGTAATGGGAGGGAGGCGTCATGAAAATTAAAACTCAGGCTATTTTGGGAACAGCATTTCTGGCTGTTTCAGTCTTAAGTTTGGGAGCGCTGATACTCTTTAAACAATTTAAAGCGGAATCCAAAGTCAAAATGATTGTCGGGGTTTACAACCAACGGATTCTCTTGGCCAGAGATTTGCAGGAACTGATTCTGAGGCTCTCCCGTTCGGAAAGAAATTACCTCCTTTTTGACGATCCCATTTATTTGAACAGGATTCTCGCCACGGGAGACAAAATTGATCAAACGGCTCGAAAACTTAGTGACGTGGAATCTCCAACGGGGAAGGAAATTATCAAACAATTCATTCAAGAAAGAAAAGATTACAGAGGAATGACAAACCAAATGATCGGATATATGCATTTAAACCGCAGTGATAAATCCAAAGAGATAACGCGCCTTGATCTGAGAGGGGCGACGGACAAAATGGACGAACTGCTCGACAATATTATTGAGAATAACCGCGAATCCATCAGCCAAGCTGAAAGTGATGCGCTGTCACAAATGGTTCAAACGCGATATTTCACTGTTGGATCGCTCCTGTTCGTTGTCCTGTTTACCGCCGGAGTTTGGATCGTGGTCTTTAAAATTAACCGAGCTCTGACGGAATTTAGATCAGGTTTTGAGACCCTCGAGGAAAGAAAATTTTCAACAATTCCAATCAACCCTATGAAACGCGATGAACTCAGCTTGATCGGCCACTCCTTCAACAGGATGTCCACGGCTATTAAAAATTACACAGAGAATCTGAGGAAAAGTCTGTTAAAGACGAATTGACAGGCCTTTTCAACCGGCGTTATTTCAACGAGAGAATCGACACGGAAGTCCGCCGCTCGGCAAGAAGCGGACAGACTTTGTCCCTGGTGATCCTGGACATCGATCATTTTAAAAAAGTGAACGATCAATTCGGTCATCTTCAGGGAGATAAGGTGCTTCAGCTTGTGGCAAAGGCAATCCTTCAGAGCGTGAGGCGCAGCGACATTGTGGTGCGCTATGGCGGTGAAGAAATCGCGCTTATTCTTCCGGACACCAGCAAGCGGAGAGCCCATCAGGTTTGTGAGCAACTTCGGACTGCCATTGCAGAGTCGACCCGGCAGTCCTCAATTTCCGATGGTCTTCCCAAGGTGACGGTGAGCTGCGGCATTGCCGGTTTTCCGGATGACGGAAAATATCAGAAACAGATTGTCGAAAAAGCGGATTTGGCTTTATATTCCGCCAAAAACAAGGGTCGGGATCGAGTTGAAATTTACGAATCATCTTTGAGTTAAAGGAGGAGCGTAAAATGAGTTTAAAGAAAGCGGCATCTCCGTTCCAATTCGTCACGGAAGTGAGTTTAACCAGATTGACCACCAGGAAAGCAAGTAATCTGACGGAGCTTCTGAAACACCTGTCCGAGGTGAGCGGGTCTTCCATTTATCTCCATACGCATCATTTTTTAAAACAGCATCAGTTTCTCTCTCCTGAACCCCCCAACGATTTCGCCCACTGGGTCAATTCCGCCCTGCAGGACGAAAGGCTTGCGGAAAAACTGGCCTCGATCGACACGGTCCGGTTCACCACGATCCGCAGTCTGAGGGAAAAGATCATCCAGACCATTCAGGTTCACATGGAAAAAAACAAAAGCCGCCGCGATGCGCCGCCGGGAGATGAGTTTCGCTTCATGCAGGCGGTCAGTTTTGTTATGCCGACGCCTTTTGTGGCCTGGGACTTGCAGGAGTTTTCAAACGCGCTAAAAAAAATCAGCATCAATTCGCTCTATCACCACATCTTTGAGGCAAGGATCCGGGGCAATCAGGACAGCAATGATTTCTTCAACTGGTTTGCGCATGAGCTTGGAGAGATTCAATTGGCCCAGGCGATCGCTAAAATGGACCCCTACACCCAGACGCTGGAAGGTCTTCGAAAGAGGATTATCACCCAGGTGGATAAACAAATCCGGGAGGCTGAACATGCAAAAGCTTGATCATTATATTCCCATCGTCGGCGAAAATGAAATCTCGGAGCTGAAACTGATTGCCCAAAAGTTGGCCGGCAAAAAAATTGTGAACGTCAATTCGACCTCCACGGGAGGCGGAGTTGCGGAAATTCTGAACCGCATGATCCCGCTCCTAAAAGACATGGGCGTTGACGCCAGCTGGGAAGTCATCAAGGGAGGAGAGAAGTTTTTCGACGTCACCAAAAAATTCCATAACGCCCTCCATGGGAAAAAGGAGTCCATCGCTCCTGAAGATTATGAATGCTATTCCGAGACGGTTGAGCAGAACTATGAAAATATCAGTCTGGAGTCCGACATCCTTTTCATTCATGACCCTCAACCCGCCGCTCTCGTCAAAGAACGGAAAAAACACGATAACCGCTGGGTCTGGCGCTGTCACATCGACCTTTCGGAGCGGGATGAACAGCTGTGGAACTTTCTTAAACCGCTCGTTGAGCGGTATGACGCGGCCGTATTTTCCGCGCCAGCTTTTGCTCAGGAACTTTTGACGCCTCAAGTTCTGATCGCCCCCTCTATCGACCCCTTGAGCGACAAAAATAAGGAGCTTCCGCAGGACACAATCAATGAAGTCGTCTCTCGGTTTAAGATCAATCCCGAGCGCCCCATCGTGACGCAGGTTTCCCGGTTCGATTACCTGAAAGACCCGGTTGGCGTGATTCAGGCTTACAAGATGGTGAAACCATATGTGGATTGCCAGCTGGTTTTGGCCGGCGGCTCAGCCGCGGACGACCCTGAAGGGGCAAAGGTTTTGGCAGATGTTCAGGAAGAGGCCGGAAACGATCCGGATATTTTTATTCTCAACCTGCCGCCCACCAGCCACATCGAGATCAACGCCTTGCAGCGCGCTTCAACCATCATTCTGCAAAAATCCCTCAAGGAAGGGTTCGGCTTAACGGTTGCGGAAGGACTGTGGAAAGGCAAACCCGTGATCGCAGGCGCCGTCGGCGGAATTCCCCTGCAAATCACCCACAAATATTCCGGCATCCTCACACACTCAGTTGAGGGAACGGCTTATTGGCTGAAACAGTTACTTCAAAGCCCGGATTATGCCAAAAAGCTGGGAGAAAACGGCAAGGAGCACGTGAGGAACAATTTTCTCCTGACTCGCCATTTAAGGGATTATCTGCTTCTCTTTCTTTCACTGTATCATCCTGATAAAAGTCTTATATATTTATAATCTATGGAGGCACATTATGAAATACGAAATAAAGTCATTCGACCATCTTTTGGGAACTCCGGGATTCAGCGACCAGCTCCTAAAAAATCATTTCGCCTTGTATCAAGGGTATGTGAAGAACACGAACAAACTCTACGAGTCCTTGAGAGCGTCCATCCAGGATGAAAAAGCCGTCGACCCTGAATTTGCCGAAACCAAGCGGAGATTTGGATGGGAGTTCAACGGGATGCGCTTGCATGAGCATTATTTTGGGAATATGATAAAAAATGGATCTCATGAAAAGAGTCATCTGCTTTCGGAAAAACTCCTGGAAAATTTCGGATCCATTGAGAACTGGGAAAAAAGCTTCAAAAATGTGGGAAAGATAAGAGGGATCGGCTGGGTGCTTTTGAGTTACGACCCCATTGGAGACAATCTGTTTAATGTATGGGTGAACGAGCATGACGGAGGGAATCTTTCCGGCAGCGTGCCGCTCCTGGTCATGGACGTGTTCGAGCACGCGTTCATGCTGGATTACGGCTTAAAGAAAGAAGATTACGTTTCAGCGTTTTTCAAAGCGATCAACTGGAAAGCAGTATCGGAAAGGCTGGAGGCGGCCTGCTAAAAAATTGCTATGAGGATGCCTTGATGATAGAATGAAACGCATGCCAAAACAAAAATGTCAGATGTCTGAAGCATAAATCTTCAAATAGAAAAGAATGTCCACTTGAACTTCTTAGCAAGTTTGTTAATAATGTTTCTTTTGCTTGCCCGCCCCCAATCCGCGCTGGCGGCAACAGCTAAAGAACAGGCTCAGCTCTCGACGGCTTCCGTCGTACTTGGGAAGAGCACGCTCTTCTATGTGACGCAAAGGGTGTTGTCGTTAACGCCCGAAGACCGCGCAAGATTGATCTCCGACCGTCTCAAACACATCGTCAAAGACCCTTTAATAAAGATCGAATCACTTTCAGTGGACGAATCAGAAGCCACATCCGACATCGCGGTGAATGATCTCATCATCATGTCCGTCACAGACAAAGACGCGATTGGCGCCGGCAAAGGGAGGCATGAACTTGCGTCTGAATATGTTCACATCATTCAAGATTCCATCAAAGCCTATCGGCACGAATATAGCGTTAAAACCACTTCGCTCGGAGTTCTGTTCACGCTTCTCGCGACCGGCGCATTGCTCTTATTTCTAAAACTTCTCAGCTGGGCCTTCCCTCGCGTTTATTCAAAAATCGATTCATTGAAAGGAACGCTTATTCCATCCATCCGCATTCAAAAGATGGAAATTATTCCCGCAGAAAGGATTGCGGATTTGCTTGCTGGCGCGGCTCAAATCACGCGGATCCTAATGACCGTGATACTTTTTTATTTTTACATCCCCCTGGTTTTCAGCTTCTTTCCTCTCACTAGAGGGTACACTCCCACATTTTTCAGTTATATTCTGGATCCGCTCAAAACGATCATTCATGGCGTTCTAAACTATTTGCCCAACATCTTCTTCATCGCAGTCATCGTTTTTGCGACAAAATACTTTCTGAAACTGATCTGGCTTATTTTCAGGGAAGTCGACAAAAAACGGATCATTCTGCCGGGATTTCACAGCGAGTGGGCAATTCCCACCTATCAGATCGTGCGGTTTATTGTTATCGCCTTTGCCGCGGTTGTTATTTTTCCCTATCTGCCCGGCTCAAGCTCTCCGGCCTTCAAGGGGATCTCTGTTTTCTTAGGCGTTCTTTTCTCGTTCGGGTCGAGCGCGTCCATTGGGAACATCATCGCGGGTGTGATCCTGACCTACATGCGCCCCTTCAAGATTGGAGAACGAGTCAAAATCGCCGATACAATAGGAGATGTCGTAGAACGGACTCTCTTGGTGACCCGGGTGCGGACGATCAAAAACGAAGACATCACCATTCCCAACTCTGGCATTCTCGGCAACCACATCATCAACTATAGCTCTTCCGCCGGAAATCAGGGATTAATCCTCCACACCAGCGTATCCATCGGCTACGATGCGCCCTGGAAAAAAGTGCATGAGCTCCTCATCGAGGCCGCCAATGCGACTAAAGATATTTTAAAGAATCCGTCCCCTTTTGTCCTGCAAGCAAGTCTGGATGATTTCTATGTGAACTATGAGATCAACGCCTACACGGATCAACCCAACAAGATGGCGGTCATTTATTCTGAACTGCATCAAAACATTCAGGACAAATTTAACGAGGGCGGCGTTGAAATCATGTCCCCTCATTACTCCGCTCTGCGCGACGGAAACCAAACGACCGTTCCGGAACAGCATCTGCCTAAGTCCTATTCTGCGCCCGCATTTAAAATTCAAACTACCAACGAAGAAAACCAAAAATAATGCAAAACACGCCCATTCTTGATTCCGGATTTTTCTTGCTGGGGCTGGGAGCCATCCTGTATATCGGAGTGATTTCATCCAATCTCTTTGAGAAATATAAAATCCCCGACGTCATGATATTAATCCTGATGGGCCTGATCTTGGGCCCGGTCTTGCATTTAATCAGCCCAGCTCTCCTCACGCCCTGGATGCCGATCGTAGGAGCCATTGCCTTGAGCCTGATTCTTTTTGAAGGCGGGTTGGACCTGGACTTTGATCAAATATTAACTCGGTTTGGTTTGTCATCCGTTTTGGCTTTCGGATCCTTTATTGCCACGATGGGCTTGATCACATTAGTGTATCGATTTTCAACCGGAGACACCTGGATGCACAGCCTGCTTTTGGGCTCAACCCTTGGATGCGTCTCTTCCGCCGTGATTATTCCCGTGTCCAATCATCTCAATATCCCGCAGGCGGTCAAAACGACCATCAACCTGGAATCTGCCCTTTCCGACATGTTCGGAGTTGTTTTGACCTTGGTCCTCATTCGGATTGAGCCAACTTCTCATTTTGAGCCGGGACACCTGGTCAATTCCATCATCGGTTCTTTCACCACCGCCATCATTGGCGGCCTTGTGTTCGGCGCCGTTTGGTTGTGGGCTTTGGACCGCCTTCGCCAGAGCCCCTTTTCTTACATGATGACCTTGGCCGCCGTGTTCGTGCTCTATGGACTCACGGAAATGGTTCACGGTTCGGGCCCTATGGCCGTTCTGACATTTGGAGCCGTTCTGCCCAATGCGGACAACATTGCGAAATTGTTCGGCCGAAAGTTTGAGTTTGTGCTTGACGATAAAATCAAGCAGTTCAACACGGAAGGAACTTTCTTTGCGCGGACATTCTTTTTTGTCTATTTGGGCTTGGTGGTTTCCTTCCGCTCTTTCAATTGGCATTTCCTTCTTGTTTTAATCGGAATTTTTTCCGCGATCATCGTTTGCCGATATCTCGTTGTTAAAACGGCGATCCGCTTCTACTTTGTCAAGGAAGCGCCCTATGAATCCACCTATCTGGCCATGATTCCCAGAGGTCTTACATCTGCTGTGCTCGTCGGCATGGTCCAAGCTCAAGTTCCTGGAACCCAACAATTTCTGGAATATGCTTTCACGATCATTCTCTTGACCAACGCGCTCATGACCCTTTGGGTTTATAGGAATGAAGCCAGCCAATCTGAATTTGGCAAAGAAGTATCGAGATAAAGGAAATAATAAACGAACAAAACATGGAACCTGAGAACACAAAATTGAAGGCACCCGACGAAGAAGAATCCCACATGATCTATGATATGGCTAAGTGGCTTTTGTTAGCCATCGTCATTGGGACCGTTGCCGGCGGGTTGTCTTCAGTCTTCCTTGTTTGCCTTGAAAAGAGCATTCTTTGGGCGGGAAAACACCCTTACTACTTCTTGTTCCTTCCTGTCGCAATGTTCTTGACGGCCGTCATCGACCGGTATGTCGTTCCATCAGCGGACGTTCACACAACGGACAAAGTGATCGAATATCTTCACCGAGCCAAAGACATCCCGCCCTTTTCGATCCTGAAAGCATTTTTCCTTCCCATCCTAACGATCGCGTTTGGCGGGTCTGCCGGCAAAGAAGCTCCCGCCGCAGACATTTCGGCCGCGGCCGGATCTCTGATTGGGCGATTGTTTAGAATGAATATTGAAGATAAAAGGAAATTAATAATTTGCGGAATTAGCGGAGGGTTCTCAGCCATTTTCGGGACCCCCATCGGCGGCGCGCTTTTTGGAATCGAAGTGCTGTACGTCGGCAGCTTGTTTTATGACATCCTCCTGCCTGCATTTGTTTCCGGCATCGTCGGGTATCAGGTTTCTGCGGCGCTCGGAATGAAATATTCATATTTTCCCATCAATTTTGTACCTGTGTTCAGCCGATCGTTCTTTTTAGAAGTGATTTTTGCTGGAATTTTCTTTGGGCTTTGTTCGCGGCTCTTTATTCGAACGAAAGAATTGGTTTCAGAATACAATGCCAAACTCAAAATCTGGGAACCCCTAAAAGCCCTTTGCGGAGGCGCCTTGGTTGCTACAGTTGGATTTTTTTCACTGGATTATTTGGGGTTGGGCCTTGAGACGATTCAGAAGTGCGTGCAGGGGGGAAATGTTTCGTGGTATATGTTTCCAATCAAAATGCTTTTAACTTGCGTCACTCTTGTGACTGGGGGATCGGGCGGCATTGTAACCCCCATCTTCTTTGTCGGCGCCACGTCCGGGAACTTGTTTGCTCAGGTTTTTGGATTGGACCCAGCGACGTTTTCGGCCATAGGGATGGTGAGCGTCCTTGCAGGAACAACGAATGTGCCGATTGCGGCCAGCGTGATTGCTGTTGAGCTTTTCGGCGGCAAAGTGGCGTCTTATGCCGCTTTAACCTGCATCATTAGTTATGTGGTGACAGGGCGAAAAAGCGTCTACCCTTCTCAGGAGCTTACAGAGAAGAAGCATTCTTCAATGGCGGGGGAAATGAAAGGGAGCTTCAGAAAAATTTCGTCGCTTTTCGCTGATTAAACTATTTTAAGATTCCTTTTAAGAACAAATCGAACACTTTCGGCATAGCCCTTCTAATCAGCTGGTCATCGTATTCATTCAGCGACCATAGCGTGATTAAGGATTGAACCATTCCGAAGAAAGCGATGCTGGCTGAAAATGCATCAAGGTCCTTTCTAAAACTGCCCGTTTCGATTCCCACCTTCAAAACTGCCTCAATCTTCTCCAAAT
>JAKFYJ010000034.1 GCA_021730935.1 Elusimicrobiota bacterium | reverse complement strand
GAAGATCATCCTCAAGCGTCTGTCAAAAGATTCCGGACGCGGCCATCCCCTGAGGCGCAGGTCCGACTCTTCGTTTGAGCCGTATTATGAGGCGCCTCACGCTTCGCCCCCCCAGGCGCGGCAGGCACCCCAACAGCCTCAAACCCCATCGAACTATAAAGTCATCACGACTCCCATCATCGGAGTTTTCTATCGCGCCTCGACCCCCCAATCAGCGCCTTTCGCCAAGGAAGGCGATCTGATCGATGTCGGAAGCACCATCTGCATCATTGAAGCGATGAAAGTGATGAACGAGATCAAATCGGATTGCAAAGGAAAAATCGCAAAAATTCTTGTGGAAAATGCCAAACCGGTTGCCAAAGACCAGCCTCTTTTTTACATTGAACCTGCATGACCTATTATTATAAAGCCCGCCGCAAGAAAAGCGGAGTCCAAAAGGGCGTCACGGGTTCTCTCCTCATCGCTTCAAGCTTCGTCCTTCTCTGGGGCATTGCGGCCCCCGCTTCCGCAGGGAAATTCGGTGAAGTCATTCACGAAGCATTTTTCAGGTTTTCAGGCGCCGCGTCGTTTCTGGTGCCTCTTTTTATGGTCTGGCTCGGGGTCCGGCAGTTTGTTGAAGCCAAGGCCAGCCGCCTCAAAGACATCGCGCTTTTCATGCTCCTCTTCCTTTCCGCCGCCTGTTTTCTCTCCCTCTTTCACACCGCTTCCGACGGCACATTCGGCGGCCTGGGCGGCTGGGTGGGAGACAGCATTTCGCTTTTCCTCATTCATCAGTTCGGCTCGGCCCTGGTCGGCGTTTTCTCCTTTGTCTCAGCTTTCGTGTCCGGATGCCTGCTGTTGAGAATTTCCCCCGCGGCTCTCATCCACAGCCTGAACGAAAAAATATCCGAAGACCTCGCGCACTGGCGGGAAGAAAAAGCGAAAGCGGAGAGCGAAAAAGCTTTAAAGAAAAAGATTGAAAAGGCCGTCGAAAAGCCCGGCAAAGAGCCCAAGGAATCAAAGGATTCCGCTTCCAAAGCCATGCCTCAGATCAACGAACATCCGCCCGTGGACCTCGGGAAAATACTCGATTCCAAACTGAAAAATCTGGCAAAAAAATCTGAGCCCGCCGTGATCGACAGGCAGGCTCAACGCTCCGCATCAGTGCCTCAAATCTCAAAACTTCAGAACGGCAAAGTTCCGGTTCCTGGCCAGACTCCAGACGCTTTGCAGGCGGAACAAGTTCAAATTCCCGTGAACCCTTACGAAAACTATATTTTGCCGGACCCCGAACTTCTCACGATGTCGGACAAGCCGGCCGCGGCACCCATGGGCAAGGAAGAGCTTTATGCCAACGGCACGCACCTTGAACAGACGCTCGAACAGTTCGGCGTCAAAGCCAAAGTCATCGACATTCACCCGGGCCCCGTCATCACGCGCTATGATCTCTCGCCCGCGCCCGGCGTCCGCGTCCAGCAGATTGAATCTCTTTCCGACGACATTGCTCTGGCCATGAAGGCCCAGTCTCTCCGCGTGTTGGCGCCTGTTCCGGGCAAGGCCGCTGTCGGCATCGAAATCTCCAACTCCAATCCGGCGATGGTTTTCCTGAAAGAAATGATCCTTTCCTCGCAATATCAGACGAGCAAAAAACTTCTCCCCATCGCGTTCGGCAAAACCACGGAAGGGGACGCCTATGTCGCGGACCTGGCCACGATGCCGCATTTGCTGATTGCGGGCGCGACCGGTTCCGGAAAATCCGTCTGTATCCACGCCGTGATTTTGTCCATCCTCTTTAAATTCCGCCCTGACGAAGTGAAACTCCTTTTGATCGATCCCAAACGGCTGGAACTGCCGGCTTATGGAGCGGTTCCCCATCTTTATGATCCCGCGGAAGAGCCGCAGAATGTGAAGGTGGTCACCAACCCCAAAGACGTCGTGCTTTCCCTCAAGAAACTGATCGAAGTGATGGACGCGCGTTATGTGGAGTTCGCCAAATTTAATGTCAGAAACATTGAGGGCTATAACGAAAAGGCCCGCGCGCAAAATCTTCCCAAAGCGGCTTATCTCGTCGTGATCATCGACGAGCTCGCGGACCTCATGGTCCTGGTCGGCAAAGAAATTGAAGAGATGATCCAGCGGCTGGCCCAGATGGCCCGAGCGGTCGGGATCCACCTCATTTTGGCCACGCAGCGCCCTTCCGTGGATGTCATCACGGGGGTCATCAAGGCGAACTTGCCCTCCCGCGTGGCGTTCCAGGTGCTTTCCAAGACGGATTCCCGCGTCATCCTTGATTGTCAGGGCGCCGAAGACCTGCTCGGACGGGGCGACATGCTTTTCCTGGCCACAGGCGCTCCCAAACCTGCCCGGCTTCAGGGCGCGTTTGTCTCTGAGACCGACGTCAACCGTGTGATCCAATTCATCAAGGAACAGAATTTCCAGCCGTCTTATCTTTCCAACAAAACCGTCGGCAACGAAGATTCCATCATCGACAATCCTGAAAACAAATGGCTGTTGGTCCGCGCCGCCCGAGTGGTCAAAGACACGGAGAAAGTTTCCGGAGACCTCCTGCGCGCCGACAAGGAAATCGGGTCAAGATATGATTTGGCTCTCACGCTACTCAAGAAAAAAGGCCTCATTGAAAAGCCCAAGGACACGAACCGCTGGAAAGTCCATTGGGACCTGCTGAACGAATATCTGGCGGAAATCGATCAGGAACCGTGATGAAAAAAATCATCCTTCTTGTCCTGATGGTTTTCCCCCTTTCCGCCGCTCGGGCATACACGGTCTCCGAGCTCCAGGGAAAAATTCAGGAAGCCGACAAAAACCTGAAAAGCATAAAGTTTGAATACAGTCAGGAAATGAAATCCGCCGAATCCTCAAAATCATCGACGGTGATCGGCAAGGCTTTCTTTGTGAAGCCCAACCGCTTGCGCGTGGAACTGGAATCTCCCGAAAAACAGCTCATCGTCACTTCCGGAAAATTTCTTTATGTCTATACGCCGAGGTTCAACCAGGTCCTCAAAGATTCCTGGAAACACTGGGCCAGGTCCAACTTTTTCTTCCCCGGACTTTTCGGCTCTTCCGGCTCTTTTGAGATGCTCAAGAATTCTTATCAATGGTCGTTGGGTCAATCGAACGATCCCTCCACGATCAAGCTCACTCTCGTCGGGAAATCCAGCGGCCAGGCCGAATCCGTGGACCTTTGGCTCGGGAAAGACGATTTCATCCCCCGCAGGGCTGAGCTCAAAAACGGAGGCGTTTCGCTGATCACTGTCCTGGCCTCCCTGCAGTTGAACCCGGAACTGAACCCCTCTTTGTTCAAATTTTCCGCCCCCAAGGGCGCCTCAATCGTGGATGTCCCATGACCTTCTCAACCCAGCCGCCCAAACTGAACGAAATCCTCAAAAGCGCGAGAGAAAGAAAACGCGCGACGATTCAGTCCGCGCATCAGGACACGCGCATCTCCGTGATTTATCTTGAGGCTCTTGAATCCGGGAAATATGAAAATTTTCCTGCAGAAGTTTATTGCCTGGGATTTTTAAGAAAATATTCGGCTTATCTCGGCCTCAATTCGGAAGAAATGGTCGCGCTTTACAAGAAAGAGCAGGACGCCGCCAAAGAAGCCATCAAGGAAACCGAGGAAAAACAGCTCGTGCACGAAAAAGAGGAAAAATCGAACGATCTGGTCAAGGTCATGACCCTGGTCCTCCTCCTGTTTTTTGCGGGCGGCGGCTGGCTGTTCACGGTCCTCCGTTCCGCCTCCAAAATCAAAGAGGTTGAGGCGCCTCCCGTGATCGAAAATATTCCTGTGCCGGAGGTTCAGTCTCCCCCGCCGGTCCGAAAAGAAGCCTTGGTTTTGACCGCTCACGCAACCGACAATGTCTGGCTCCGCATTCTCGTGGACAGCAAACTCTCTTTTGAAGGATTTATCACGACCGGCTCATCCAGAACCTGGGAAGCGGCAAACGACATTTTTGTCCGCGTTGGAAACACCCGCGCCGTGACCCTCACCTTGAATGACCATCCCGTGGACATCCGATCCTCTGCGGTGAAAGACATCAACGAGCTTCTCCTCACGAAAGATTCCGTCGGAAAAATGGCTCCGCCAGCGCCTGCGCCCGCTCAGAAACTCCCCGTCGATCCTGTTGCCGTCAAGCGTTCCACAGCCGCCGTTTCCCACAAATCTCCCGTTCCTCCGCCCCAGTGAACCTGGCCAACCGTCTCACTCTTCTGCGCCTGGCTCTGGTCCCGGCGTTCATGATCTTTACGGTCCTGGACAATTTTTGGACGCGGGTTTTGGCTCTCCTGATTTTTTTTCTGGCCAGCCTCACGGATTTTTTCGACGGGTATATCGCCCGCAAAACCAACTCCGTGACGGATTTCGGCAAGATGATGGACCCGCTCGTGGACAAACTCCTCACGTCGGCGGCTTTCATCTGTTTTGTGGGGATGCGGGAACTCCGCGTGGCGCCCTGGATGGTGGTGCTCATCATCGGCCGGGAACTCCTGGTCACAGGACTCCGCATGCTGGCCGCCGCCAAAGGCGAAGTTCTCCCCGCCGATTCCCAGGGCAAGATCAAAACCGCGGTCCAGATGACCGTGGTGGTCGCCATCCTCTTGGTTCTCTGCGCGAACAGTTTTTATGAAGAGCATATCCTGATCGATCTCCCCCGCTGGCTCGTGTTCGTTTCGATGATCGTGACCCTCAACTCCGGCGTGATCTATCTTTATCGCCACCGCCGCTTATATTCCAAAGACATGGGTTTCAAATCCTGAACCTCTTCACAAAATTTTCCATATTCATCTCCACGGGTTTCGGCGTCGGGTTCCTGCCTGAACTTCTGCCCGAAAGTTTCCGTCACGAAAAGTGGGCCGAACGCTGGACCGGGTCAGGTTTTTTGGGCACGGTCCTCGCCTTCTTTTTGGGGTATGTCGTCGTTTTCTCAAGTGCCCCCGGGTGCCTCCTGCTCCTCGCCTTGAGCGGCTTCTCAATTTATGTGGCAGGGATTGCCGAAAAAGCCCTCGGCAACAAAGATGACCACCGGATCGTCGTCGATGAAATCATCGGATATTTTTTCTCGATCGCGTTCCTCCCCTTCCTCTCGCTTCCCGTGCGCTTGGCGGCCTTCGTTCTCTTCCGCCTCTTCGATGTCTATAAAATTCCTTCCAAAAAAGTGCAGAACCTCCAGGGCGGCCTGGGCGTCATGATGGACGACATCCTCTCCGGAATCACCGCGAACATTCTCCTGCAGATTTTTCTCAGAATCCCATGGATCAGCGCGCGTTTCTTTTAGCCCTCCTTCTTTTCACCGTCTCCTCCTGCGCGCGAAATCCCGTCACAGGCAAAAAAGAAGTTCACATAATGTCGGAAAAGGCCGAGCTCAACCTGGGCCTGGAATCCCGCAACGAGATCGTGAAGGAATATGGTCTCATCAATAACCCCAAACTTCAGGCCTATATCAATGAGGTCGGTCAGAGAGTCGTCAAGGTCTGCGAAAGGCAGGGCATCCAATACGAGTTCGTCCTTCTGGACACGCCTCTGGTGAACGCGTTCGCGGTGCCGGGCGTCGTGTTTTTGACCCGCGGAATTTTGGACCTGATCGACGACGAAGCGGAGCTGGCCAGCGTGATCGGTCACGAAGTGGGCCACATCACCAATTATCATTCCGTCAAACTCATTCAGAAACAATATGGTTATGGTTTCCTGGCCACATTCGCGGCTGTCGCAGGCACCATCTATACGCCCACGCTCCGCGATCCCAGGGAATACGCGGCCTATTATGACACGCTTTATCGCGGCATCGGCCTCGTGACCGCCGGATTTCTCTCGGGATACGGCAGGCAGTTTGAGCTTGAGGCGGATCAATCCGGTTTGAGATATGCCGTGCTCGCGGGTTATGATCCGGACGCCATGGCTTCATTTTTTAAACGGCTGGATTCTCTGGCGAGGGACGAAGCCACCGGCCTGGAACTTTTTCTCCGCACTCACCCGCCCACGAAAGACCGCATCGCGGAAGTGAAAAAAGAGCTGTCTCTCGCGGAGTCTTCCGTCCCCAACAAAAAGAAAGGCAAGATATTTGAGAACCGCAGGAAAATCGCGGAGGTCCTCTCCTCCACGGTCACGAAACAGGAAGACAATTTTGAGAGGTATCAGGAGATCGTCCGGAGCATCCCGAGGATGGATTCCGATTCCGAAGGCGCGGTCCGGGGAAGCACCTATACGCATCAGCGCCTTGGGATTTCTCTTGAGGTTCCGTCAGCCTGGCATCTGGAGAGAGGCTATGGAAAGGCCCTGGTCAGCTTCTCGACGAAAGACGGAAAAGCCCAGGGCGAACTGCAATACAAAAGATTTGCCCAGGACCCTCTGCTCGTGGCCCAAAGCAAGGCGCAGATCGCGGGTGTCACCAAATCCACCGAGCTGGTCACGGCCCAAGAGTGGGCTGAGAGCGTGGAACCGAGTTTAAAACTTCAAAAGCGCACAGGCCGCGAAGTGACCTATCCTTTTGGACAGGCCTATGTCGGCACCTATTACGGCATCGACAGAGTCGGCCGCCCTGCCTTCATCAAGATCCACTTCATCGTGCGCGGCAAAGAACGCGCCGCCCAGGACGGTTTCGTCGTCTTCTGCGGCGCCCCCAACGACAATTATCTGGACTATCTCCTCGATTTCGAACGCATCGTGGCCAGTCTCCGCTTCAAATAACCTTCCGATCAACTCCGTCTCATCCTCGAACGCGTTCGAGAAGCCCTCAAAACCCCGTCGAAAAGTGTTACAAAAATGTTACAAAAAGTTTAGGACAATTTGAGTCAATCCTGTTACACTTTATAGACCAAATTCACAGGGGGATTCCCATCATCAGCACACCTCAAAAACAGTCCTGGAACTGGATCCGGATCACGGCGCTTGCCACACTCGCCGCGTTCCTGCACGTCAACATCGTTTCCGCCTCAGTTCCCCCTCTCAAGGATTTTTGGAGCGAACGCAAAAAGGCGGCCCAAAGATTAAACAATGCCGATGCCAATGCGGGGGTGATTCATGAGTCGCCCCTGTTTGCCCATTTGCCGGCCGTTGACCAAAATATGTTGCCCAGGATCCGCCCCGAAACCGTCTCTCAAATTTCTTCTTTTGAGAGCGCTCTCGCGCCTGTTTCCTCGCAAATCCCCGTTCCTGAGCTCAAACTCCCTCTGGCCTATACGAATCTGAAATCCGCCCATTTTCCCCCAAACTGGAAATCCTCCGACGGTCTCGTCGTCTACATTCAGGATGTCCACATGAACAAAGAAGCTCAGGAAAACATAGGCAAATCCATTCAGCAATTGATCGATCAGGACAAAATTGACATGGTGGCCCTGGAAGGGGCGTTCAGCGAAATCGACATCCACAGGTTCCGTGAATTCGAAGACCAGGACGCTGTGCGCAAAGTCGCCGATTACATGCTCCGCGAAAACAAAATTTCCGGAGCCATGCACGCCGCCTTTATGAGCTCTAAAAAAATCCCTCTCTATGTCGGGGTGGACGACCAAAAACTCTATGACGGCCATGTTCAGGCCTATAAAGACTCCGTCGGCAAGGTTGATTCCGTAAAAAAAGAGCTTGCCCTTGAGGAGTCTCGTCTCGAAGAGAACAAATCCAAAATTTTCAGCCCGCCCCTCCTCGCTTTTGACAGGCAAGTCCAGCAATATCGAAAAGGCACGATGCCCGTCGGGGAATATGTGGAGGCGCTTGTTGGTTCTCGACTCGCTAATGCTCTCTCGAACAATAATGAAAATATTAGTCTTCGAGCGAAGCCTGAAAGGCTGAGTCGAGAAGCGGGCAGGCAGATTAATTTATTTTTATCCGCCCTCGCCATGGAAAAGTCCCTCGACTTCGCGCAAGTGGAAAAAGACCGCGGATCCCTCATCCTGAAACTTTCCCGCGAACTCACCCAAACTCAGATGACCGGCCTCGTGAATGCCAGCTTGTCCTATCGCCTGGGCCGAATGCGCCACACTGATTTTTATGGTTATCTCAAGAATCTCTGCGAGAAAGAAGGCCTGAACTTCAAAGATTATCCCGCGATGGATTCTTACATTCACTATGTGCTCCTCTCAGACCAAATCAAAGCCGAAAAACTCCTTGCGGAGATAAAATCCGTCGAAGACAGGACTTATGATAAACTGGCCAAGACCCCCGCAGAAAAAGATCTCATCGCTCAATCCCGCCGCCTGCACCTGAGCGGAAAACTCATCGATTTCTCCCTCACGCCGGAAGAGTGGCGGGATTACCAAGAAACTAGCGTTGCTTCGGAAATTTTTTCCCGTGGAGGGGGACCCGCATTCCCGCCTCCGGGGCGGGATAAGCGGGGGAACTCTGGTTCCCATCGGGAAAAACATTTGCGAAGCAACGCTAGTTTCTTGGCGTCTTTTGAAGCGTTTTTCGAACATGCTGCACAAAGAGACCAAGCCATAAGCGCAAACCTCCTCAAACAAACTCATGAACGTAAATCCAAAATTTCCGTTCTTGTGACAGGCGGATATCACACGGAAGGCATCACAAAAATTCTTGCAAAAGAAAATGTTGCGGTGGTGACGCTGGCGCCCAAAATCACCAAGATTGAGGGCAAGAGCGGCACAGAATATTTGAGCGTCTTCACGCAGGAGAAATCCCCCCTCGAAAAACTCTTCGACGGAGACAAGTTGTTTGTTTCCCAATTGACATTCCCCACCCGCGCGAGACTTTTCATGGCCAGTCTCGTGGCCGCAATCTTTGACCCTGCAGGCGGCAAAGCAAGCGCGGACGCAGTTTTTCATGCATTGTCGGAAGCTGGTGAACAGTTCAAACTGACGGTTCAAAAGACAAGCAAATTTATCGAAGTGAACTTAACAGGGCCCTCTGGAGCCGTCAACTCCAGAGTTATTCTTTTAGACGATCATACGCTTCAAGCGGTTCCCTCTGAGCGTTCAATGTGGCGTTCCATCCCCATCATAATTAAAAACTGGCTCAAATCAATCGAAGAGTCTCTATCTCAAAAATTCTGGAACATGATATTTCAGCCCGCGGAAGGCTGGCTGGGATATGAGCGTGTTGAAAGAATCAATCAAAAGACTGTCGATTGGACTCCGCGCGGCTCCTGGAAAGACCGTTTGCTTTCCGCCATGTTCACAAAAAACATAAATGGTCACATAAGCGGCAACCGTGGGGCTGAGTTAAATGATTATTTTAGGCCCGGCCAGGAAGTTGTCTACAATTCAAAAAAATGGACAGTTGTTTCATGCGAAGCTGTTGAGCTTTTTGGGCAAACCTTAAAAGAGTTGAGGCTGAAAGACGGGACAGAGGAGATCAAATTGATGGCTTCTCAGTTGCGCTTAATGGGGATGGTCACGCCTGCATCTGAATCCGAAATCCCCTTGATCCAATCCGCCGCAGACGAAGCGCGTCGGCTTCACGCGGACATGGAAGGCGTTCCCATCTCCAATTTGCCGGAGCGCTATGTAAACGACCTTGATCAGCTCAATTATTTCGAGGGCATGTGCAAACAATTGCTCATGGTCAGAGATGACAAGTCTGATCCGTCATCAGAAGACGCCATTCCTCTTTCACGCGATGAAGTCACATTCTTTCTTTCCCTCCCGAGAGGCAAGTTCTTTCGCGTTCTTTCTGTGAATATATTCACTCGTGAATATCAAAACTTCAAATCCGATTTGGCAAAGTGCGAGTCCCTGATCCGGATTGGAAAAATGCTCGGAGAAGAAATTCCCGCCAGCGCCGTCTCTGAATCACAAACGATCGAGGGAATGATCATGGCTTCAATCAGCAGTCCGATATTGCGTCAGACGGTGAAACGGTTCCTGGCCAATGATCCGGACACCATCAAAAGCCGGCTGGATCATGTCCAATCGACGGCGGATTTGGAAAAAACCAGGCCTGTGTTTGCGGTTGCGCCTGAATTGGAACCTGAATATATGGCCTGGATGCTGGACCCTGAATCCTGGGCTCTCGCATCGCGCGATTTGGGCGTTGCGCCAATAAACTCGGGTCAACTCCTCATGGACGCAGGATGGTCAAAAAGCTTTATCGTGTGGGGCGGCGTCCTGATTCAGGCAGTCAAAGCTTTTTCCGTCGATCATGGATATTCATCAGGCGAAACCTGGGAGACCATCGCAGAGCTCGTCGAAAAAATAAATAATGCGGATCCTGCTCTTGCTTCCAAACTCACTCCCGAACTGAAAAATGAACCCATAAATCTCCTCTATCTCGTCACTTTCGGACAGATCCCAGATTTAAAGCAAACGCCAATCATCTATCACGGCGCCCCTCTGGAAAATATACGCAGGATGATCTTTGACTCCAAAGGGCAAGTCAACGCTTCTCACAGCGGCGATTCTGCAGGCCGGGTCGAAAATTATTTTTCATTCAACAACAGAATCTCAGAAATGTTTACCAGAAAAGAGGGGCTGATCCTCAAGTTTGATGTTCCATCTCTTTTGATGTCCGGCCTGCAGTTCCATTTGGGGAAAGCTGTGCACGAAGAAGAATTGATCTGTGATGACCCGGTTCCTTTAAAGTTTTTGACCCAAGACTCCAAGCTTGACCTTGCCCGTCAGTTTATCACCAAAGATGATTCCCGCAATGGTCATTTGGCGGCGGCGCTTGGTTTTTCTGATTTCACTGAACTCAAGAATCTGATGGAAAGAGACACCCCCGCCTCCATCCGAGACGCCTGGGCCAAGCGCTTCTTCGGGGCAAACACTTGGGGATACCGTCTCTATACCGCCGTCCTCGTGAACTGGGAGGCGGTTTTTCAGGCGCCTGTGCTCCTGGCCCTTGTCCCGGGTTTGAGCGTGATCATTGCTGTCCCGGTTCTCGCGGCCGTGTCTTTGGCCTCAGCTTATGTTTTCAGCGGCGCGCACAAAGGGCGGACCGATTGGGAGCGCCAAACATTGCGGCGAGTGGGATTTGTTTTGGCGGCGGCCTTGTGGGCCCCTGCCGTTTTGTTTTTAGCGCATGTCAACCTTCCCCTCATCGGCCCAATCGACCGCATGACACACGCCATTGCCTCGGGCTTTGCCCTGAACTTCCTCACACACGGCATCTGGAACGCCTGGGCCTTGGCGACGGGGAGGCCGGTGGCGTCAATCGTGGATCACCCTACTCTCACAGAAGAACAGCAACGAAGCCCGGCCCGCTGGATTTGGGAGATCTTAAATGCGTTTGGGAAACAGCCTCGCGTTTATAAGAATGTGGAAATAACCCCGGAGGAATTCCATGAAAAATCCGCATCGCTGTTGACGGAACTAAATAATTTGATCCAATCTTTGGGCGGACCGCGCACAGCCATAAGCGCTGACGAATATTATGATATTGTCCGTTTTGCTTTTTATGCGCATATTCAGAACGTCCGCAATAAAGAGATCCGTCTTGGAACCTTGTGGTGGCGTAATATAAGAATGAACATCGTAACAGAATGCGCAAAACTGATAAATTTGAGTTCAACAGATTTAGTAAACGCTATAGATTCTGGATCCGATGATCGCAAACAAAAATCAGTTGATAACCTTCGGGAACAGATTACCGAGGCGAAGCGGCTGCCTGAAACCCTCGAGTCGGCCCTGCGCTCTGAACCAAGAAACTCTGATCGGGAAGAAACACATAACAGAAAAGAATTAAGAATAGCCATTGCCCGCGCCTTGAAAACACTGTCTCCAAGGGAACGAAGAGTGTTTGTTCTCCGATTTTTTGACGGCAGAACTTTGGAGGAGGTCGGTGATAGGTTTGGGATTACCCGTGAAAGAGTCAGGCAGCTCCAATATGGCGCAATAAGGCGTCTTTTGCATCCATCCAGATCAAGAAACCTGAAACCATTTTTGTCCGTTGATCGATACTCACGGCCGCGCGGGATATCGGCTCTCGGGCTTGTTTCCAGTCTTGCAGATCCATCGCCGCGCGTTCGCGAATCGGCCCGAAAAGCCCTTCGAAACATGGCGCGTTCAAGAGAATTCATGAATGAGGTCCTCGCTCAAGTTCCCACCGCTCTGAAATATTTGGAAGATTCTCGAATGTTTGTCCAAGAGGAAGGGCTGGAATATTTGAATTTGATGAGCGAGGAATATTCGTATGAATTTTATGAGCAATTTAATGGTATTTTTGGAAGTGACTCTGATGGCAGAAAGAAGGTCGAATGGAGAATGAATCAGTGGAAAAAACGAAATGAAGGTCAATCTCCATCCCCATCCACTATCAATTTTCACTGGCTTTCTTTTGTTTTGATGATTGTTCCTGTCATCGGGGTCCCAGTGGGGTTGGCCATGATTGTCCGTTATGTTTATGTTCACACTCCCATTCTCAAACTCCTCTCTCTCTATGCCCGCCGC
>JAKFYJ010000079.1 GCA_021730935.1 Elusimicrobiota bacterium | reverse complement strand
CGAACCATAATCCCCGATGATTCCGTCCTGACCGTTGGCTCCCGCTCCTCCTGCTCCGCCATCGGCTGAAATTTGGTTTGCCGCGGCTGTGACCAGGTCATTGACCTGCAGGAGGATAATTCCCCCGCCCGCGTTTCCCGCGCCGCTCAGGGCGCTGGTTATGCCGCCACCGCTCCCAGCGAATGAAGAATCTCCACTGGTCCCCCTTCCTGCTCCGTTGGCCGCACCTGCTCCGAGGCCCAGAAGGGATGCAGTCACGGGGGCGATATTGGATTCAGATACGCTATAAGAATAAGGTTTTCCTCCACCGCCACCCCCGCCTCTAGATGTACTGGAGGCGTCGGCGCGTCCACCGCCTCCTCCTCCGCCTTCATTTGCAGAGCCTCCCCTTCCAGGAGTTCCTCCTTGGCCTGATCCTGCGCCGCCTCCGCCGCCTGTGGCAACCGCTCCGGAATTGCTTCCGTTTGCCCCCGAGCTTTCGGAGCTTTGACCGCCGCTTCCTCCCGAGGTGCTGCCCCCGCCTGCACCGCCGTTTCCACCCTGAGAGGGAGTAGTGTTGACCGGAGGCGAACCGTTCTGTCCGCCCCCCCCATTGCTGGTCCAATCTCCGGCGTAATACTCAATCTTTTCGCTGTTCGAGACGCCGCCTCTGAAACCTTTTAAGCTGGCGGTGATAGAAGCTCCGGCGTTGATCGTGACTGTGCCATTGGCATAGAACGCGACGATGCCTGTCCTGTAACCTTTAAACCCTGCCGGGACTGTTGCCAGCGCGTCCCACGCGGACGTCGTGATGGATCCTCCGTTGTTGAGGGTGACATCGGTGTATTGCGGAATTCTCTGCAGGATCACTTTTTGGTTGTTGAAGTTGGATCCGGAATATGAAAGGGCGGGCGCGTTTGCGACAATGACATTGTTCCCGCTCTTTCCGGTGACATCGAGGATTTCATATCTTCCCACGGACGATGTGTCTCCCGAGGCGCCTTGCAAATTGATCAGCAGGACTTTGTCGCCTGCCACAATTCCGGCAGGAGCAACGCCCACATCGATTGACGTTGTGGTGGGGTTCGCTGCAACGCGATAGGCAATCCCGTCTGCGTAGGAACCGTTGAGATCAATGGAACCCAAATTATCATCGTTGAGACTTTTTGCGGAAGCCAGCGCCACGGACCCGTCTCCTCCTGAGCCGGAGTCTCGGGGGGTGAAGGCGGGCCCGCCTTTCCAGAAAGCGCCCAAATTATAATATCCGGCGGCACTCAGTTCCGTGAAAGGGTGGAACGCCAGGATGGCGGCGAAGGCGGCTCTTGCGAGGCGAGACGGACGAAGCGGTTTCATTCAAATCCTCCGAGTTTAGAAGCCGGTGATCCAGGAAACATAGACATTGTTTCCGGCCCTGAGAAAAGTGAAAACAGAATGGCTGCTGGCCGTGGTGGCCGACAGGGCCGGAACGGATTTGAAAGTCAACCCGCTCTGGCTGAAAGAGCAGGTCCCTGAGCCCGAGCCGGTGACGACCAGGGTATAAGACCCGCCGTCGAGCATGTTGGTGAAGGTCATGGCCTGGCAATCCACCGAGGTGGTCTGGAGGTTTCCGTTGTTCCAGTCAATCGCGGCTACGGCATTCGCTTTCGTCGTCCCGGCGTCCGAGGATCGGATCTGTCCGCTGACATCGAGTTTTGCCGATGGTCCGCTTGTCCCCACGCCGACATTGCCTGAAACGGTCGCGAGGTTGGCGCCTCCCGTTATGGTTGTTCCGGCAAAGGTTGGGCTTGCGGCAGTTGTCAAACCGGAAATGTCTGCCTGAGCAAGCACTACTGCACCTGATCTTCCAGCCACAGTTTGAACCGGCGCCTGGGCCGATGTGATAAAGTTAGAATCGTTTGTAAACGCGCTTAGAACGGTCGGTTTTCCGCTGACATTTGCCCACGCCACACTTCCTGCGCTTCCCGTGACGCTTCCTGTGATGGTCCCATTTACGGTCAGGTTGCCTGTGACAAGTTCGTCTCCCTGGACCTGCAGTTTATTTGTTCCTGGATTAGCCGTGCCGATGCCGACATTCCCGTTGTTTAAAATGTGAAGACGGTCATTGGACCCTGTCTTTAAAATAATATCGCCGGACACATTTGCGTCGCTGTCCGCGGTCATAATGCCGTCGCCTGCGGCTGATAGGGACGAAGCAGATCCCGACCCTGCGGTCGCCATAGAAGTTCCGTCGGCGAAATAAAGCACACCGCCAGAGCCGTTTTTTATGCGGACATCTCCGCTGACTTCAAGCCTTGAGGTGGGTTGCCCGGAATTCATGCCGACGCCCACATTCCCGTTGGCGTTCACGCACAGGATGCAGGACATGTCGTCGTTGCGCGCATTGAAAACGAGCGCGTTTGCCGCATTGGGGTCTGTCGATGCGATCTTGCCTGCAGTCACTTCAAAGAGCGCTCTGCTGTCAAAACTTGCGGGGCCGTCGCCTGACATGTCAAAAATCCGCATGGCCGGAGAGCCGCTGGTCCATGTTCCCGGGCTTAACGCGGTTCCGTGCCTCAGGACATCAATGACATAATCTGCATTGTCTCCCTGTGTCAGAGATCCGACAGTCAACGAGCCTAAAGTCCCGAGCCCGGTGATTTTTGGAAATGAACCGGATGCCAAATCTGCGTTGGTGATGGTTCCGTCGGTGATTGTTCCGTTTGTCCCGCCGCTGACCGCGCTCAATGTCGCGAGTGATCCCAAGTTTAGGCTTCCCGGCAAGGCGTCCAGCTTGGTTTTGTCGGACGCGCTCATGAGGCCTGAGCTTGTTCCTGCGGCCGCGTTGGCGATGATGTCGTTGCCGTTGGTGATGTGAGTTGCCGCGTGGGCGCTGACTCCATTGCCGGAAAAAGGCGTTCCGTTTTGCCGGAGCGTCCCGGTGAAATTGATGTCGCCGTTCACATTGAGCTGATAAATTCCAGGGTTCGCGGTGCCGATTCCGACATTGCCGCCTGAATAAGAAATGGGTCCGCCCGCGGTGCCGATCCACTGCGTGTTTCCGCCGACGGGAATGTCAGATTTGAGCGCATAAAGGCTGGCGGAGATTCCCCCCAGCATCACGCTGTTCGCGGCGCTGGAAGACTGGACGGCATAAGGAGAGCTGAGGAGCCTTTGAAGGGGCGAGAGGGGTTCCCCGTCCACCGTGACCTTCAGATACCCTTGATTGGAACTCAAAACGGTTTGCGTGATCGCTTTTCCCTTGGAGCCGAGCTGAGCGGAAAACACGCCGTTGACGACTTGAACGGCAGGGTGAGTTTCACTCCATAGAGGAGATCCTGTCCCCTGCAAATTATCGAATATTTCAAACTTGATGCCGGCCGTCTTGGTGACGGGATTGTTTTTGTCATCGGTCAGGCGGCCCTGATAATTGATCATCGAGGGAACGGCGTCTGCGGCGCGGGCAGAGACGGCCAACAGCATAACGACCGCGGCGGCGAAGCTAAAACTTGAGATTTTCTTCATCATATTTTTCATGGCTATTCACCATTCCTTTTAATCCAAATATCAATATACAGCGATCCCAAAAACAGTGATGCAACGAACCTGCCAGCGGAAACAGGGCGTTTAATTGCAATTATGGCTGAAATATGGGATTTTTCAATACCACAATGGAAACTTTCCATAGCGGGCGGGGTCAATCAGGCTGGGTGTATTCTTTGAGTTTTTTGAGGAAATTTTTATAGTCGATGTTGAGCATTTCGGCGGCTTTTTTCTTGTTGCCGGCGGTCTGTTTTATGGCGGAGAGGATCTGCTCTTTCTCCACTTTCCTCAGGATGTCGCGGAGCGTGGTTTCCTTCATTTCCGAGGCGCGGGGCGCGGCTGAAGTGGGCAGTTCCCTGTGCCCGACATAAGACTGAATGCCGATGGGAAAACTCGCAACTTCAACGACGCCGGAACTGCTGAGGAGGACAGCGGAGTGAAGGGCATGTTCCATTTCCCGCACATTTCCGGGCCAGGAATAATTCATGATCAGCTCGTGAGCCGGGTCCGACAGCTTTGGGACCGGGATGTTCAGCTTTCTGGCGTGAGCGGCGAGGAAATGGTTCACCAGAGCTTCTTTCTCTTCTTTCGGCCTGTTCCTGAGGGGCGGCAGGTTGAGGGTGAGGGCCGAAATCCTGTAATAAAGATCTTCGCGGAAAGTTCCGGATTTCGCGTGTTTCTGAAGGTCCGCGTTCGTGGCGGCGATGAGGCGGATGTCGAGCGGCATGGTTTTTTTTCCGCCCAGGCGCGAGATCATGTGGTCCTGGGTGAACCGCAAAAGTTTGGACTGCATGGAGAGCGGGACATTCCCGATTTCGTCCAGGAAAAGGGTTCCCCCGTTCGCGAGCTCGAACCGGCCCGCTTTTGAAGTTTCGGCTCCGGTGAACGCGCCTTTTTCATAGCCGAACATTTCGGACTCGAAGAGGGATTCGGGGATGGACGCGCAGTCCACGACGATGAAGGGCTTGTTCTTCCTGGGACTTTTGTGATGGATATAGTTTGCGAGGAGTTCTTTGCCGGTGCCGCTTTCTCCCAGAATCAGGACCGTCTCGTCGCTGGAAGCGAATTTTTCCGCCACGGAGAGCAGGGATTTGAGAGCGGGCGTGAACACCAGGAATTCCGGCGTTTTGGATTTTGCGGACGGAGCGGCAACTTCCGCGGGCTTTTCCTGTTCTGCATAGGCCACCGCGGGCGCGTCGGCATATTTTTGGACGGCCTGGAGGACCATGTCGGGATTGAGGGGCTTGATCAGGAAATCGACGGCTCCTGCCTTCATGGCGTTGACGATGGATTCCACCGTCTGATAAGCCGTCATCATGACGACGCGGAGATGAGGGTTGAGCTGGATGAATTTGGGGAGAGCGCTCATGCCGTCCTGTCCCGGAAGAAAAATGTCCAGGAAAAGAACGGCTTTGGATTTGTCCGTCTGAAAATGGTGGAGCGCGTCTTCGGCGTTCGAGAATGTTTTCACGGAATATCCGTGGTCCGCGAGGATCCTGGAGATGATCATGCCCGCGCTGGGCTCGTCATCCACGACGATGACCGGGAGCGCTTTTTCCGTCATGAAAGAGGGAACACGATGCGGATGGTGGTTGTGTTGGGTTCGCCTTCTTCAGAGCTTTCCGCGAAAATTTCCCCTCCGTGATCTTCCACGATTTTTTTGACGATGGCCAGGCCCAGCCCGCTGCCGTCCTCTTTGGTGGTGAAAAACGGCGTGAAAATTTTTCCCCGATTCTCCTCGGAAATCACGCTTCCGGTGTTGCTGATCGAAAGAGAGACCGCGGCAACGGGCTTTTGGTCTTTGGCCAGGTTCAGAACGCCGAAAGGGTCTGCGGGCGGTTTGGCAAGATAGTCCCGGACCACCTCGGATTTGATCGTGACCGTCTGGTTTTCCTGTTTCCCCACCGCCTGAAAAATGTTGATGAAGACATTTTCGAACGCCTCGTGCATCACATGGGGATCTGCCGGAATTTCAGGGAGTTTGGGATCATATTTTTTGACGACGGTCAGTTTCTGGAGCTGGAACTGGCTGTTCAAAGATTGGAGGGTTTCGTCCAGGATGACGTTCATGTTCTGAGGCGTTTTCTGGATGTCATAACGCCGGGAATAGGTGATCAGGTCCGAGGTGATGTGTTCCAGGTTTTTCACTTTCGCCAAAATCGCGTCGATCACTTCTTTGAGGTCTCCCGAAGCCGCAGGGACCGCTTTTTGTTGAAGATAATGCGCGCACATGAGGATGACGGAAAGGGAGTTCCTCATTCTGTGCGAGAGCCAGGCCGAGACGGCGCCCACCGCCGCAAGCTTTTCCTGTTCGATCAGTTTGTTTTGCGATTCTTTCAGTTTCCGACGGAGCTCAATCTTTTCATAGCACCTGCGGATCGTGTTCAGGAGGCCGTCGCGGGTGAGGGGCTTGGGAAGATAATCATAAGCTTCATGGCGGACGGCTTCGATGGCTGAAGGGAGCCCGGCATAAGCGGTCATGAGGATCACTTCGACATCGGGATGGGTTTTGCGGATTTCTTTCAGGAGCGCCACTCCGTCCATCTCGGGCATCTGGATGTCGGAGAGGACGATGTGATAAGGGTTGAGGGTCAGTTCGTGGAGAGCTTCTCTGGCGCCGGCAACCTTGTGGGTTTCATAACCCTCTTCGTCGAGGATGTCGGAACAGAGTTCGCGCGTCGGCGTTTCATCGTCGACGATAAGGATGCGGGCGTTGCTCACCTCGGGGTTGCCCTTGAGACTTTATTTCTTGGCGGGCTGGACGGGCGCCTGGGGCTGGCTGTCGCGGAGGCGCTTCTGGATTTCTTCGAGGTTGACGCTCTGTCTCTGCTGGATTTCGTTGATCCTGCGGCGCATTTGGTATCCGCGGATTTCAGAGCTGACATAATAATACGCCCCAGCGAGGGTGATGATCCCGGCGATGACGAACGAAATCAGTTTTTTTCCGGAATCAGAAGCGTTGAGAGCGACCACGAAAGTCAAAAGTCCGATCGCGGCGACGACGAGGCCCAGCATGGCGTCCATTGGTATTGGCATATCTTCCTCCTAAAATTTTTGCGTCTGAGAACTTTTAACAGAAATCAGGTTAAATTTCAACCCTTCGTTAAGAGTTTTGTTGTTTCGGACATTATAGCAGTTTTCCCCGCGTTACTGGGAGAGGTTGACGACGATCACTTGAGCGATCCTTTCTCCGGCGGACAGGATCTTCCCCACGCTTGAGACGGCATCAAGGATCTGTTCCCAGGCGGCGGATGGGACAAAGATGATCGTGCGGCCTTCGAGAGCCTCTTTATTGGCCTCGACAATTTTTAGGATATTGAACAGGCCGGATTCCTGTTCCCAGAACTTTATTCTTATCGCGTCCATGAACGCAAGCTGTTGGCGGATCGATTCCCGATCGGAATCCGTCTTGTTAAAAGCGACGAGGATTTCCAGTTTGGGGTTTTGTTCCGCGTTCACCTTGAGCTGAGCCAGGGACTCTGCGAGCTTTTCGCGCCCGATGATCACGGTGGCCGGAGATTTCCCAGTTTCTTTCAAAGCCTGTTCGAGAGTGAGCGGCTCGGTTCCAACGGCTTCCGCGACGGATTTAAAATCCGCCGCATAAAGCGCGCCGGCCAAAGGAACCGCGGTGGCATGAAAACCGTGCTGCGCGGCCGAGAAATTCCGCAGCATCTCCTGCGTATTCAACGTGAGCTGATTGAACGTGCCGAAATATTGTGGAATGAAATAATAATAATACATCCCGAATGAAACAACGGCGATGATGGCCAGGAGAGGAGTGACCGACCTTGGTTTAAATGAGAAATTAGGCCCGGAAGGTTTATGGATGCGGTCCAGCCGGACATTCTTTGGCGCGTTCCTCCAAACCCAATCTCCGTGGAAGGCTCTTGCTCTTGCGGTCAGTTCATAATTTCCAGCATCTCTGGGATGGAACGATCCGGCATAGATGAGCGTGCCATCGGGCAATTGTTTGACGAATTTTGTTGGGATTGCGACCGGCATCCCCCATTTTTCGTCCCATTTCGCAAGGCCTTTTTTATGGCTCCAGCCCTGCACTGTGAACAATTTGTGGTCCAGTCCGGGACGGGCCGCCACATGGATCTCAAAATGATAGGCGCCGTTCTCTGTCCAGGTCTTTTGGAGTTCAACATTTCTGGGTTTTATGAAATCATCGTGCCACTCTTTAAGATAGGCCGCGGCGGTGATGTTGGCGTTCAAAATACTGCTGAGGCGGACGGAGAGGGCCTGCCGTTTCGCAAATTTGTCAGGATCGTTTTTATATTGTTTGAGCGCTACCAGAACAGCGGTTTTATAGTCTTCCGAGCGGGAACCTTTGGGCACGATCGTGTTTCCGTTTTCTCCGGGGATGCCCTGGTGATTGAGGAGCCCCTCGCCTTCCATGTGAGGAGGAGCCAAAATGAGAGCGCCGCTGGCGGACGCATTCACTTCCGTGTATCCGTTGGCTTCTGTGGCGGACATGGAGTCCAGGATCAGGATATCCATCGCGGCGAGGGCACGGCGCTTGATTTCAGGCGTGAATCGGCTCACGAAAATCAGGCGTCCGTCGTTGGGCTGGCGGTTCGCTTCGAGCTTCTGCTGGAGCGAGGTCAGGTGCTTGGCGATGTCTTCGCTCTCCCGATAATTTTGTTTGGCCCCAAGGATCACAACATTGGCCCCGCTCCTGATCCAGGCTGTGATGTTTTCTTCAGTCCAGGTCGGCTCTTTGCCTTCGGTTTTCAGCGCGTAGAATTTTTCCGGCACGAGGCGTCCCACGAATCCGACGAAAGGACGTGAGGTGTCCAGAGTCCCTGAGCCCGGCAATTCTTCAATAAGTTTCTCCGCGAAGAAGGCCTTGGCTTTCGGCTTGACCTGCTGGATATGTTTGGGGTCCGGCCTCCGTTCGTCATAACCAGGTATTTCCTTCAGGAGCCGTCTGAACACCTGGGCAGACCACCCGATCCTGTCTCCGTTGGTAACAAACGAGACAGGGATTTCACGGTCATAATATCTCATCATGTCCAGACCGTGTTTGCGGCTCACGCTCCCCCGCCAGTTCGCTGTCCTGAGTCCGGCGGTGGAGAAATCCAGAACCTTTGAGGAACCACTTTGCCTGAGGAAAAATTGACGGATATAATTGTCGTCCCGGACACCGGTCATCCTCCGCATCATGTCCCATCCGCCCTGGTCATCGCCGAAAGTTTTGCGGTTGCGATAAGTGTGGCAGGTATAGGCGAGGAGGGCATTTTGATTAAAGTCCTGCAGGAACTCATCTTTAGGCGCAATCTCGGCGAGATAGCGCATGTATACACCGAAAAGGGCCGTTTGAGGATCGTTCAGATGGATCACCGGAGCGTTCCAGATTTTGTCGCTTTTCCTGGATTCTTCTCGTTTTTCTTTTTCCTTCAAGGTGATCCAGTCGAAAGCCGCTCTTGAGAACAGTTCACTGAATTCTTCCCAGGTGACCGGGTTGCTCTTCTTCGGGTCGGAATTATTTTGAACGCCGTAATTATAAAGCATCTTCGTGAAATAGGGTTCGCCGTTGAAATCATCTTCAATGAGATAAACGACGGCTTTGTTGGATCGTCTGCGGCCTTCATGAATCTTGATTCTGACCTGAACCGGAACAGGGCTGTTACCTTTGTGCGCCCAAACAGTTATGGTTTTGGGAGGAAGCAGATCATCAATGGGACTGGCGACTCCGGTTTCATCTTTGGCGACATCTTTGGAATAGTCAATCTCCACCATTTTTCCTGAAGCTGTCAATTTATATTTATATTTAGGTTCAATGTCGATGAGGTTTTGCGGGTTTGAGAGGAACCCCGCCATCTCGTCGCCGTGATAAGTCATGACAGGCCCCAGGCCACCTTCCCAGTGTGAAATTTCGGCGGATATCCTGTAAATCGGACGGTTATGCAAGGCCGGGATATAGGCCTGAACAGGATTGGGAGCCACTTGTCCCGTCATCAGGAGGATGAATGTGTTCAGGAGATTTTGACCGGACCGGGGATGATTTTCTTTATGGCTTTCAGGGGCTCCCAACATTCTTTTGAGGAAACGCATGACATAAAATCCGATTTTTTGGGCAGGGACCACCGTTTCGTCTTCGTCGGTTTTGTTCATGGCTGAGGCAGCCAAATGCGTCTGGAGAATTCCCGTGACGAGCTTTTCCTCTTCCGCGTCCAGCATCATGACCGCTTTCAGCACCGGATAACGGCTTTCGATAAGGTCAGAGCCCGTGACTCGCATCATGGCTCTGTTATAGCGGTCGTCAATGATGTCTTTGGGTTCTCCAAATTTTTCGCCCTCTGCCCGCCAGAGTTCATAGGCGAGCTGTTTGGCTTTTTCTTCGGTAATCTGTTTCGCGTTGACGACATCTTTGGGTTTGTCGAAGGATGGGCGGGACATCACGGCGTTGCAATCGTCGAAAAACTCGATGAGCCTTTTGTTCGCGCCGGGTTCGCTGTTTCTGACGCCCTGAATGAGCTGTCTGATCCGGTCGCGGAGACTTTCGACATTTTCGAAAAAGATTTCGCTCTTGAGAGAATCGTCTTCCGGCCCGCTGAAGAATCCTTTCAATCCCATCGGCGCCATGGCGGTGAGCGTTTGGAGGCCATGGACGGCGGCTGTTGTTCCGGTTTGGGCGGCCATGAAATGCTGAAGCAGGCCTGTCACTTCCCAGGCGGCGGCAACCATAAAGAGAAGGAGCAACAGGTTCCTGGCGTTATAAACGGCGTGGGCTTGAGCGACGACGGCGCGATAAAGGCTGTTTTCCGTTTTTTTCTCCTTGATCTCGGCCGCACGAATTTTTGCGGGAACGGTGGAGCGCTCCTTCGTGACCGATTCCGCGATCAAAGAGGCCATGAGCTCTTTGGATTCGCTGACGGTCATCTCTTCGGGGCGCGTGATGAAATCATAAAGCACATTGTTGATCGCGTGGTCCGGTTCCCGGACTGCGACGGCCGCAAGGCGCAGGGCAAGGCGGGGGTCCCGGGCAAGGTCTTTCTTGTGGGCTTTTAAAACAGGAGCGAAATGCCGGTCCCAGAAAGTGTCCCGAAGGCTTGGGGTTTCGTCTTTCGTTTTTCCATAATCGTCGACGATGCTTCGGACGCGGGCAATTTCGGCTTCAATCGCCGCGTCTCCTTCGGCGGTCCAGCGGAGGATTTCTTCTTCAGTGAACCCGTTTTTGCGGACGAGGGTTGCCGCCCAGTGGGCCCGGACATTGTTCATCCGGATGGGGTTGCCCTCGAAAGTTCCGGTTTCCAGGACCTGCTCGATCAGGGGCATGTCTTCCAGGCTCGGAGGATAAAGCCCGTCCTGCAAAATTTTTATCCGCGGATTGTTTTTCACGAACTCAACATACATTTTGAGCAAATCCGTTCTCTCATCAATAGAGATCCCAAGGCCGTCCGCAATATAGTCCATTGACCAGATGTCGATGGGGTCGTTCGTGTCAATCTGGCCCTGGAAAGTCCTCCTCATTTCCCGCATCATCGGGATGACCCGGTCCTTTTCGCGATATCCGAAACGGTCTTCGAATTCGATCAGCAGGCCTTCCTCAAAATTTCTCACCAGACGCTCGGAATCCATGTCCGGTGTTCCGTCCGCCTTCACGAGGAGGGGCAGGGTTCCGTCTTTCCATTTGCTGACGAGCCATTCCCTGTCGGAATCGCTCAGGAGCCTGTCGCCGATGGAATTCTCATCTTTATTGGTTTTTTTTGCATAGAGCCAGATGTGTCTGTTGTTCGTGGCGAAGTTGATCGTGGCGAAGACGCCCTGATGGGTGAGCCCCGCTGCGGCAAGCGGTTTCCCGAGGTCCGTGTTCGGGAGGATGCCTTTGAGTTTTGTTTCCAACGCGGTCTTTCTGGATTTTTTTGCCGACGCTTGTCTCAGTCCTTTCCACACGACGAGCAAAATTTCCTTTTCAGTTTTTCCCTCAATCGGGTGTGCCTTTCTGAAAGACTCCTCAAAGGCCGGATAGATGGCCTGAGCCGTCCTGATATCGGTCATTTGATGGTGGATATAGGAGGTTGGTTTGATGGAAGCGTTCATGATGATTTTCAGGGAATCTCTCCGGAGTCCCCGTCCGCGATCTCCGGTTTCCGCTCCTGATGCCAGGATCCTGGCGTTTATGTGCTCCTGATCGAACCTGAAAGAGGTGATGGCCCGGAACCGGCGGCCCGTGAGCCATTGCCAGAATCGTTTCGGCTCAAAAATCGACGGGCGGGCCAGTTTATAGCCCACGGCCCAGTGAGATTTTCCGGATTCATACCACACATCGCGGATATATTCCCTCTCATCGCCCTCGACCTGCAGTTTTTTCTCAGGCACATAACGCGTGCCGCTCAGGCTCATGAGCGTGTCCCGGAATCGGTTCATTTCGTTATACAGTTCTTTTTCTTCTTCCGTCATAACCGCGTTCAATGCCTGGTCGAAATGCGCCTTAGTTTCACCGTCTTTGATATCGTGCAAAGTCTCATATTTCTTTAAAATTTTCAGGGTGCGTTCCCGTTTCAGGGAAACGAGCAGGTGGTGAGCCAGATTGACGCGGACGGACACGCTCGGAATGTTTTTGAGCGCGCTGTCGGGGATCGCGAGCAGGACCTTGGTTTTGATTTTGAAGAGGATGCGGATCAAAATTTCCTTTCCGATCAGGGCTTTAAAAATGCCGTAAACGATCTGGCCGGGCTTGATGAAATAATTGATCGGGGTTTCAAACGGCTTGAGCCGGCGCGCGAGAGGGGTTTCCCCCGCGAAGAAAACTCTCGCGCCTTCGTGCGGCAGAACGAGAGCGGGCAAAACGATCATCCTCAGGAATTTCCAGGTCAGGTTGTGTCCGCGCCCT
>JAKFYJ010000009.1 GCA_021730935.1 Elusimicrobiota bacterium | reverse complement strand
CGCCTCCTAAATTTTCTTGAATATAAATGACTGAATTATTCGATTTTGATGGGATCTACTTGGGGATAGACGACAGTTCTGCGTGTATATCTGAGAGATTCACTCCATCACTGGCTTTTATGTCGCTGGACGCGTCCCACCCGCAAGGACATGAACCCTTGCGCTGCGCAACGATTTTCCAGTGTCCAACGTCACAGAATACGACGGTTTTTGTGACGATGGTCTTGTGGCGATGGACAGTCCCCGTGGGTGAGGCAAATTCCATCATTGTCGAAGAGGATATAGACAACCCCTCTTTAAGGCAATGGCGCTGATTTTCTGCGAGACACGCTGAACAAAGGACCGGAACAGACATGGGGATTTCCAGGGGCAGACTCATGTTTCCCACCGTCGGGAACACGGTAACCGTCTGCATTTTGAACACAAGCTTTTCCCCGGACTGAATCGTCTCCCATGCCTGGAGCGACGGCAGAGTCAGGAAACACGCCGCAAAATATAGGGCTAATTTTTTCATGTATCACCTCCACGCGTAATTTACTGTTTCATCAACACTTTAATAACCTTGGGAACATGGACGACCTCATCGATGACGGTATAGGTTTTGCAAAAGGTAACAAAGGTGGAAACGACAGTGTCGCATAAGCGGTCAAACGAACTCACCAGCTTTACGCGCTCCTTGAGGGAATAAGTGTCCCAATCTTCATAATAGGCATTCATATCAACGCCTTTGCCCGGATAGATGCTGATGTCGATGGCGCTCCGGTCCAATTTTTGAAGGTACCCGCGACAGCCTGCCACATGACAGTCCTGTTCAGTTTCATACCATGTGAGCCGCCCGCAGGCCGTACACTTGGTGTGGTAATCCAGTTCCCTCCGCACGCCTTTATACAGGACAAGGTATCCGCCGCTTTTGCCGTTGAAAGCCGCCTGCCATTGAAAGTTACTGGGTTCTCCCCAAGCGCGGATCTTTTCGTTGATTGAATTAAAAACTTCACCCTGCTTATACAGTTCCCAGGCTCTCGACTGAAGCGTTTCGGGGACAACACGGTCAATCTTGACGTTATTGGCGTAACTCGTGGAACCGTTCCAGCTGTGCATGGTGAAGTAACGGAAATGATTGCGAAGGAATTGAATCATGTCGATCCGCCTGCGGCCGACTTTACGATAAAACTTATTTATGGTTTCCATACGATGTCCCCCTTTAAAAGTATCACCGGACGCCTTTTGGATGCGTCCACAATGACGAGATTTGAGTCCAACAGCTCGCGCGACGCAAAGGATTCCGCTTTGAGCAGAGTCTTTGCGCTCGCGACCGCTTCAGATTTAGTCTTTAAAGAAATGTGAAACCAGATGTTCCCGTTGGACTGTCTGCCGATGGCTTCATATTTAAGGTCTGTGCGAAGATTTGAAGGCGTTCTTTTACGAATGACAATCATATTCATTGGATTCTCCTTATACGAATTGCGCACCAATCTGGTATCCGCGCACCGTCGGGGCCGCAAGTTTAAGGCTGAAGATATGTTCCAGGTTGGACCTGATGCATATGCAGCGTTTTATCGAACCAGCTGAAAAAGTCCATCTGGCTCATGGAATCGTTTTTGAGGAAATAACGACGGAGATGATAATCTCCAATAAAGCCTACCTCGGCTTGGGTGAGGATTCCCTGTTCAATCGGAACGTCCAGAGTGACGTAGGTTCCGGAACGGGAAAACTTGATGGGCGATAGCGTCTTCTCCGCTATACGGTCCAACTCTCCCCCTGCAAAAACCTTAAGAGAGGTCTTAAGTTCCTTTGCGACGTTCATGGCCGCCGCGATCAGATCTTTGACGGGGACCTTGGTAATGTCCGGCACAACGAGTTTCGTGTGCATTTGGTAGGACCCGCAGTGGCGGACCACTCGACCCGGACCTGGAACAAGTTCTGACGTCTTTATGCGATCCATAAGCATAGTCATGAAAGTCTCCTGCTGATCACACTGAAAATTTATGTTCGAGAGAGTGAAATAACCGAAGATCTTTGCCGATCCAGAATCAAATTGGGCGACAAAAATCTTGTCTCCCCAGCTGAACCGCGAAAGCATATTCGCGGGAAGGCTGCGGTTAACCCCGTAACGGGCGGATTCCAGAATAAAATCTTCGATGGAATAGAGTCCTTTACCGATAAAATGAAGAAAGTATGTCGATGATGTTTCCATAAGTCCCTCCCAATAAATAGTTTTTACTGCCGTCATCCATTAATTCTTTTAAGATGGCCCATCCAGTTGCCCAGCGATTCAAAGTCCGCAGTCATTTGAAAGGGCTTTTCGGTGCGATGGGCAAACGATAGCGGAAGAAGGTCCGGGTTTTCCCTGATAAACTGAAGGATATGTTTGCACCTGCCTTCCGGAAGAAGATGCCGGGCCTTTGTCCAACGAGGACAATTACAGGACAGCTTGCGCGCGTCATGGCCGTCCTGGAATATTCCATATTCACGGTCTTGTCTGGTCAAACTTTTTATCGACCCAATTCTGATGACAACTGGCATGGCGGTCCCCTCCTGGTATAAGGTTATGAATGGCTGACGAGCGACGAGGCTTATTGCGCGGAACTGAATGAAGAGGTTTGTTCGATGACGATTTCGTTGAGTTGATCTTTATGGGTAATTTCAATGGGAGATAAGACTCCCGGAACAGTTCCGGCATTTCCGCAGGAAAGTACGATAGGTCGAACGATGTTGCTTTGCGCCAACTGCATCAGAGAAGCGTCAATTTGTTCAATCGCCTCAGCGTTAAAATCAGAGACCACGAGGACGAGGTTTCCGCTTCCAAAGGATTCGGCGACTTTCAGCGCCGGGCATATTTGGGTTCCTCCACCCTGATACCCTCGAAAGACCTGTTCTTCAATTAAACGGTAATGTTTGCTTGACGGTAAATTCAAATAAGGAAAATCAGAGAAAAGCAGAATGCCAACCGGGCGGCCCTGTTTCTCTGCGGCGGCGATAAGGCTGAACAGTGTGATCAATCCGTCTTCCCGATTCATGCTTCCGGAAGTGTCAAGAACAAAGACAACTGCGCATGATTCATCGTTTCCCGGCAGATACCCTCCAGGAAGATGGAGCGCCTTCAAGGTAGTCACTCCCGGGATGTTGATTCCGTAATGGGTCAATCCTTGCTGAATGTCCATCGACTCCACAGGATCGGATGGATTCCAGAGAATGTGTCCCGCTGCGCGGCTGGGACCATGAGCAGAGGCGCCGGTAACGTGGAAACGGATGTTACGGCGCGCCTGTGCGCGGAGAAGGTCAAGGTCGTTCATCTTTATGCCCCGCTCCCCAGCGTAATCGAAGAATTTTCGCTTTTCACTGCTGCTATGGATATTGATGGAAGCGGCAAGCTCCTCAAGCGCCTCCTTTTCTGTGCCGTGAATCTCGTCTTTTGTGGTGACATGGCACGGCGCGGGTTTCATGTCATGATGCGCCTGCTCAATTTGTTCCTGAACCTCGTTTTGCTTTTTGCCGTCTTTCAGTTCATCTTCCATCAGTTCAACGAGGATGTTGACCAGTTTTCTTACTTTTACTCTAAGAGGATCCGGATGCCGGCAGACTCTTAAGCTTTGAGCGACTCTTGAGCGGAGGTCTTGTGTGAAGTCTCCATACTTCCTCCCTGAACCTGACAAAGCTCCATAAAATACCGTCAGATACTGAAACCATTTTGAAGAATTTTGCAGAGACTCGGGACTTTTCCCGGACAGAGACAATTTTATCCGATGGTCAATGTCATCATTCATTTGTGTCGCAAGCGTGTAGTCTACGATAACGTCATACGCGACGTTGAGCAGCAAGTTCGCAATTTTTGGGGTAAGGTAATGCTTTTCCACTGCCCAGGAGAAATACTCAAAGTCATTCTGCATAGAGATCGGAGCAAAATGCGGGTGCCCCAACTCATGACGAATCAGGGAGACGCAATGTTTCTCGTCAGCAATTTTTCCGACCTCCATGTGAACGGTCATCCTTTCAATGTAGAAAGGTGAACCGTTAGGCGTTTGAGTGTGGGCCAATTTCAGCCTGATGGGCGGATACGCAAACTCACGGCGCACGTCCTGAAAGATTTTGTGAACTTCAGCATCTGATATCATGGGCCCTCCTTAAATATAAATTTACACAGCGGCCATTTCAGCCGCTTTTACAGGTTGTTTAACCGTAGAGACATCTGAATTGTGTTC
The DNA here is from genome assembly GCA_021730935.1 of Elusimicrobiota bacterium. Classification (GTDB taxonomy): domain Bacteria; phylum Elusimicrobiota; class Elusimicrobia; order 2-02-FULL-39-32; family 2-02-FULL-39-32; genus 2-01-FULL-60-11. Next base: position 8,564 of record JAKFYJ010000009.1, on the reverse strand, counting down.
TTCAAGGCTTGACTGCAAATCCTTGAAATTTTCTTCAACCAGAAGGTCATTTTGAGCATAGTTTGCAATCTGCTCTCCCAAATGGGTGCGCCGTTTGGGGTCCTTCGCTTCGGCGTAATTTATTAAGAGCGTGTATGCGGCTTTCCGTTCAGACTCTTTAGAAAGAATGTCATGGAGAATTAACTCGATGGCATGCAGTTTGGTTGGACTCTGACGGTAGATTTCTGGGACGAGCTGAAGGCGATGAGTGAGCACGGCGGGCATCACCTCGATCACTTCTTCCGTCGTGACAGCTGATTTCCCTTTCAAATAGGCAAGACCTTTTGCGATTCGGAGAGCGGACAGGTAGGTCCGTTCGCTTGGAGCATTCTTTACCCTGGAACACACATTGTTGCGGAACCGGCAATCTTTGCAGACGGCGGGAAAGTTTGTCAGAAACTCTTTGTCCCCATAGGCGCACAATTGCAATTCGCGGGTAATGACAAAGGCGGACCCCTTAACGGGAGCGGATACCGGCATTTCAGCGACTTCTTTCCATATCTGTTCCAGTTCCCCCTCAGCCAATACACTTTTGGGCTTGTACGTTTGACCTTCGTAGATCAAAGACTTATCTTTGAAACGCGGGGTTGGAATGTTGATGGAGATGTCGAAACGATCCAACAGCGCGGCGTAGAGTTCAAAACTTCCTGAGTCCAATGGGTTCATGGACGCGATAAACGCGGAGGGTTCCAGTTTCAGCGATTCATTGCCAAAGTATGCTGTTTTCTCTGCAAGGATGGTATGAAGAGCCGCAAGGGTTTGGGGAGGCACTCTGGAAAGTTCATCGAATAATTTGATCTTGGCGGACAGAAAGTCTCTCCATTCAACCTCTTCAATGCCCTGCATTAGTTTGCCGACATTGAATTTTGCGTTAAAGTGGCTTTCCATGAGGCCGGGTGAACCCTGCACGCGTTTGTAGGATACCCCCAAAACTTCCGCTGCGGATTCGGATAGGTGTGATTTGCCTTTTCCAGGAGCGGAAAACAGAAGCACATTAGCCTGCGATACCAAAGCTGAAAGAAAATACAGCACGACCTGGTTACCCTGATATATATGGTTGACCTCATCCAGAGCGGCAACGGCTTTTTTTTGTAGCATCGATTTAATTTTCATGAAAGCCTCCTATTTTAAGTGTGTGATATCTCTGCTGGTTGAGGAATCTGGACGGATTTGAAGTTTGGGAACAGTTCTCCCTGAACCATCTTACGGGGCTGCGCGCTCTTCATGTGAGGTGGCTGAACAAGGTAAGATTGCGGCGAGAGGAAGAGTGGATCAGTCATTTCATTGGAACGGGCAAGTTCATATTGCAGCACGGCCTCTGCTGAGTGGTCATAAAGAACTTGTTCAATGGAATCAACCAGGTCCGGAGACAACTCGTTCGCGATAACCAGGATGCTTTTCAGCTCTTCTTCAATGCGTTTAGGCAGTTTGCGGTGTACGAACTGAGCAGTCTTCTTGAGGATACGCTCATGGCGCGCCGCTATTCCTGGGATAAGCGTTTGCAGAACGAGCGAGATATGGATTGCACTGCAAGAGTCCACCCTTGCATCAATCTTGAACCCTGCCTCGTTAAAGGCGTTTCTGGCCCAGGAAACCAATTGGTCAGCGGTGTCCTTAAACCGCGCAGGGAGGTAAAACACATTGTCTGTCGATTCCAATCCGCAGATGGACAGAGATTCTTTCAGGTGCCCAATGAGGTTTTTAAGAGTTTGCTTCGTGTTTTTAAAAGCCGCCGGATCATGAGAGTCGTTTTGTTTAGGCTGCTCAACATTAAAGGTAAACTGAATTAAGTTTGAGGGGGTATTCATAGGGTTTGATTCTCCTTAACGCCATCAACGCCGGATGGAATCTCGTCTGCGGATGTATCATGTTCTGAATCAATTTTTTTGTGAGTCATCCGAGACTGAACAGAAACCACAACGGCGGACGAAAGAATTTCGGCAATGTCGCGTTCTCTTTTCATCAAAGACTTTAGCTGAGTCGAATCCACCGTGAGTACTTTTTGCGGACTGATTTTATGGGCCTTGCACAGGGCCAGGAGATGGTTAACGTCTCCGCTGAAGTGCTGAACGCCCTCGATCGAGAATTGACGGTCATTCACCTGTACGGGACCATGCCTGTCGACGTACCGGCTAAGCGCTTCACGATAAACTTTCTGCCGATTTTCAAGGATCAGAATGGAACGGCCAATCTCTTTTGCGGAAGGTTCTGTGTCCACTTGAACCGGAACATAGGGGCGCGCCGAACAGATGGGGATGTAAGGGCAGGTTTGGCAAGCGGTTGAAACTCTCGGGACAAATTCCGGGTCCTGAGAGATCTTGTCGAAAACCGCGAGCACTAAATCCCAAGTCCGAAGGACGACGTCTCGGCTTTTTGACACAGGAACATAGTGGCGGGAATAGGGACTTCGGATACCGCCAAGTCTCGGAAATTCAAAAATGAGTTCAAACCATTTAATTTCAGGGTAATGGAACGCGACCAAAACAGCGTAGATGAGAAGCTGAAGCGTGTTGGCTTGGCCGCTACGGTTCGTTTTGTAGTCCACAATCCGCGCAAGCTTTCTTTCTGGAATGATGTCCAGGCGGTCCAAATGTCCGATCATAAATGATTCGGGGCTGCCTGGAGCGCAGGGTTTCCCTTCTTTTGTGATTGTCAGCAGCTGTTCTGCGTCATGCATCTCCTGCGGGTTGAACGGATGGTATCTCGCAAATTGAAGCATGACTCCCCGAAACTCATCATATCTTGAGCCGTCGATCCCGGGCACAGACGCGAACCAGTGAGCCATGCGGCTTTTAAGATACCGAAGCGACCGTTTACGGCCGATTTTTTTTAGGTGGCGATCATAGTCTGCAAACCCCACATGACAGGCAGATCCAAAGGAAATATCATCTACATCGATGACGATATTTTTTAGCCGTTCCACATATTGGTGCTTATATTTTTCCGGACATCCGAGATAATTGGAAATGGACGAATAGCTCAACGGCAGGGTAGGCCCTGAGGGTAGAGTCGGCATAGGTTACCTCCAAAAACTGATTTTTTATTCTAAGGCAGGGGACGCTTAATTAAAGTGGTTCAGGATAGACGATATGCGGCGATCGCGCGACAAGGAAGAACGGCGATCATGCGCGGAATGAGAGAAGACCATGCCTCTCATGTCGCCAGTAAGAGGAACGGCATGTTTCTTGCGCTTTTCCCGGTACATGCGGGCATCCGCAAGTTTGACGACGCTTTGCGGATCACCGACGGACTTACCAATGGAGATAGGGATGCCGAGTTTAGACTTAAGGTAAGCTCTGAGTTGATATTCAAGCGAATCAATATCGATTCCCTCATTGGCCAATACCAGCATTTCGTCGCCGCCGATACGGTAGACCCTCGCATGTCCATCGACAGCGTCTTGGACCGTTGATGCAATTTTAATCAAATAATGATCGCCAACGTGGTGCCCAAACGTATCATTGACCGCTTTGAAACAATCGACGTCCAGAAACAAGACCCCCACGCACCCTTTACGACGCGCGAGATGTTTTTCCAGTCCGCGCTTATTGAACAGTTTTGTCAAAGGGTCAACCCTACCGCAAAATTCGTCAATCGTCATTCCGTTGCAAAATTCAAGGAAGGCGATTGGGACAATGACGATAGAGCGGATGGCAGCATCCACCAGTCCATACATCCAATAAACCGGTCGAATCACTTTAGTTATCATGGATGACCTCCACAACGAGATTATAACGAGCCTCAGAAAAAGCGTCTCGCCATGCGACGAATTGAGGGCTGAGCCTGGAAGGGTTAGGGTTTACGAGGATCAATATCCATCCGATCTGTGAAGCCATTAAAAGTCCGCCGGATTCGTCTAAGGCGTGTTGGGCTTCTCCGTTGCGGGCGCATTCCTCCATTTGGCTGATGTAATCCTCAGCGAGCCATCTGACAATGTTGGGAGGACAGAGGGCAAGGATTTTACCCATCGTTATTACATTGTTTGGATAAGCCATGCTCCGAGCCCGATCAAGTTCTCGGATTGCCTGAATGGGGTTGTCCAGCGCGGACTGCACGGAGGATTCCACCTCATTTCTGGCGGCGCTGAGAGCGGAATGGTCGAGAATGACTTCTTTTGCTGTTTGGAGGGCGCTTCTGACTGCGGGGTTTGAAGTTAAAGTGTCAACAGAGTTGCCGGAAAATAATTTCATGGTTGTCTCCTATTTACATTAATTTTCCTTTCTCCAATAAATGAGAGGCATCACATCAATTTAGACTGGCCTCGGCGATTGCCGAACCTTGAGTCGCGAGGCCGCGTCGCGGGCAAAATCTGATCGGACAACATCTTTGAGCATCAAATGAGCAAAGAGGCGGGACCCTCTCATGTTCGCGATCAAAAATGCCAGTCCATTCGAATTTGGTTTCAATCTGTGGAGGTCCGATGCCTGATAGAGGTCCCCGGTCACCAAGAGCCGGGTATTCTGGCCAACGCGGGTCGTGAATAATCTCATGAGGTAAGGAGTCGTGTCTTGCGCTTCATCGAGAACCACAGTTCGGTTGAGCAGAGTTGAACCGCGAATGTGCATGAGAGATTTGAATGATATTTTATTGTGTTTAATCAGTGATTCAAGCGTTTCCCCTTTCATGTGTCCATTTTGAGATCGTATCAGCTGGTTTAAGATTTCTGACACGGGTTCATACCAGGGCGCGATCTTTTCATTCAATGTACCTGGCAAATATCCAATATCTTTCTCTGACGCGGATGAAAGCGGACGAAAGATTGAAAGCGTTTTTTTGTCATGGACGGCGTCGCTCATGCCTTGCGCCATCGCAATGTAACTTTTCCCTGTTCCCGCTTCGCCGCTAAAGCAAACGCACTGAATGTCAGGGTCTTGCAGTAAATGGAAAGCAAGCGTCTGTTCCAGACTGATCCCCCCCGTATGGGTTCGCGGACTTTGACCGAAGATTGTGCGAGGCCCGTTCGAAATTTGTTTCCAGGTTCCCTCTTTGAGTTGGAAGATGACCCTGTGGGATTCCCGAACAACTACGGCAAATTCGTTTTCAACCATCCCCGATAATGCGGGATGTTTCCCGGAAAGTATTTGTTCAATTGTGTCTGTTTCCTGCTCAATCAGTTTATAACCAGGATGCCGTTCGGCCACGTTCAGGTTCACGGAATCTCTGTGCAGATCTTCTGTTTTAACGCCGCTCAATTCCGCCAAGATGCGCATCTGAGCATCCTTGGAGATTAGATATACATTCGGATTATTTTTGGATAAATTTAGGGCGGTAAGGATCACCTGAGCGTCGACCTGGTCCTTGTGAAAATCAAGAAATGATTGGTTCAATTCATCGCGTGACGGCGCCCTAGCAATTCGGAGTTTCCCGCCGGTTCCCTCAGGACGGCTGACAATGGACAATCCGCGTGTACCATAGTCCTCGGCGACTCTTTCATACAGCTGAACGATGTCGACGCCGTCGCCACTGATAGCGTTCATGGTCATGGCGACGAAGAGGATCCTGATGGAATCCCGCGCGGACATTCCTGCAATATCGTCGCGGGACTTGATTCGATCAAGCTCTTCCACAACCGAGATCGGAATATAGATATCATTATCTCCACCCATTCCGACAAGCGCAAGCGGGTCATAACATAAAATATTAGTATCCAGAACAAACAATTTTTTTATTTTATTCTTTTGCATAATGGTCCTCCGGTAATTTCTTCACTCAAAACTACTTATAGCCTGGGCACGGTGATCCCTGACTGTTTTTGGTATTTCCCCTTTTTATCCGCATAGGACACCAAACATTCTTCGTCAGATTCAAAGAAAACCGCCTGGGCAATCCCTTCGTTCGCGTAGATTACAGCCGGGAGCGGCGTGGTGTTGGAAATTTCAATCGTGACATACCCTTCCCATTCAGGTTCAAACGGAGTAAGGTTGCAGATGATCCCGCAACGGGCATAGGTGGACTTGCCGATACATAGGACCAACACGTTTCTCGGAATTTTAAAGTATTCCACGGAACATGCCAATGCAAATGAATTTGGAGGGATGACGCACGTCCCATCGGTATGAACGTCGATGAATGCTTTCTCATCGAATGCTTTAGGGTTCACGTTGGCTCCGTAGGTATTTGTAAATATTTTAAAGTCTTGGCCAACTCTAAAGTCATAGCCGAATGAAGATACCCCCCAGGAGATGACGCCCTTATTGACCTGTTCATCGACAAAAGGAGAAATCATCCCCTTTTCCAACGCCATCTTTTTAATCCAACGGTCAGATTTTATGCTCATATTTTCGCTCCATTATTTAATTTGTTCCCAGTTTGGCCCAACTTTGACTGCAATGTCACTATCCTGAATAGGTATGCCGAGAAGACGGCCGGCTTGCGCCAGGCTGGATTGCAGCATAGGCCGGACCGCGTCGACGTCTTTGTCGAGCACTTCAAGCACAACATCGTCATGAATCAGGTTGACCAATCGGCACTGAGGACGGGGCAGCGCGTCAACGACTTTTTGCCTTAACAATAAGACCGCAATTTTCAGGAGTTCGCAGGTGCTCGACTGAACAGGATAATTGCACACTTCCTGCACAGTCCTTGCCATAAGTTTGCGGCCGAGGAGCGTATAAACAAAGATGGACCCGTTCTTGCGAAGATTTTCTCTCGCGGCGGCATGGTAATGAGCAATTCCAGGAAACGCCTTAAAAAACGCTTTCTGAAATTGTTCGGCGAATTCGCGGGTAATATTTATTCCAAAAGTCTCGTGCGCGTAGTCAACAAATCCGCCAGCGGACATCGCGAACAATGTCGCGAGGGTTCCGGGTTTGGACTTGTTGCGGTGCTCTTTCTTAGCTTGATCGGACAGCTGGTCAAATTGGGACGCACCCATCAGGTTGCGGACCATTTCCAAGTAGATGTCCCGTCCTTCTTCAAAGAGTCTTACGAGGTTACGGTCATTCATGTAAACTGCGCCGACCCTCATCTCAATTTGAGGTAAATCAGCGCTCATGAGCTTATACCCGGGCTGCGCAACGAACAGACTGCGGATCACTGGATCTTTGGGCGGATTCTGGATATTTGGGTTGCTGGAACTCATTCTCGATGACACGACGTTCATCTGAGTGAAATGCGTGTGAACACGGCCGCTATCCACCAAGGTCTCCAACAGACCATGGCAATAATCGAGATGGTTCTTTATTTTTCGAATATCCAGCAAAGCGTCAACCAGAGGATGCTTGCCTTTAAGGTCCGTCAAGACCTCTTTGGCGATCGATAGTTTATTGTTTTTTGTCTTGGAAAGTTTAAAACCCGCAGTTTCCAGAATATTGGCGATCCGCGCCTGACAAAATGGGCCTCCTGCGTTAGGAAATTCTTCATTGAATTTAAAGAGCCGCGCCTGATAGGTTTGTTCAAGCTCTTTAGCCTTTTCTTCGAGGCTCTTGCGATGGATTGCTATCCCGGTCGATTCAAGTGAAATCGTGGACGGCAAAAATGCGCACTCGACGATGCAGGATTGGTGACGCAGATTGAAGAGCCTCTCATATGGCTCTTGGAGATCGCCAAGTTTGATTCTTGATGCCGGCACATCTGAGCCTGTATTAAGCTTTTCAATCAGAGAATAGGACAGGGCCGGCAAATGGAGAACATCTTTAGACGCATACTGGATCTGTTCAATAGACAAAGTTTCAGCTGCCCAATCTGATGTTTGCAAGGTTTTGTCCATTTCAATTCCAAGATGTCGTTGCAGACATGGCGCTAACCCATGTTCGACGTCCCGGCGCGGACCGGAAACAAACCTTGAACAGATTAGGGTGTCCAGGCAATGTTTTGGCAGGACATCAAGCGTTTTTTTGATAAACCAAAGATCAAAATGCAGATTGTGCCCAACGACAGCGCATCGTTTAAATATGGTTTGAATGGCGGCATAGGCTGAAGAAACTTTACTCCAATCAAAGATGGTGACTGCTGTCCCGTCAAAAAACGTCAAAAGTCTGAGATTGCCTGACCGCGGGTCATTGATGACAAAGTTTGCGATTTCAGTGTCAAAATAGACCACATCATTCTTCAGGAGAGCCATGGCTGCAAAAACTGCTTCGGAAGGATTCTGAATATATTTTATCGGAAATCCATCCATTGCAAGGTCGTTCATATCACATGATTTATTCGGGGTAGATGTGTTATTAAATAGTTCGGGAATACTCATCTATTTTGTACCTCCATACTTGGACTCCACACTACCTTGACACCTGAGGACACAGGGGACCCTTTTCAGCGCGTAACCTCAAGGTGCAAGACGAGGATATCTGATGCAGAAAAACTGAACTTTGCTTCATTTGTGCACTCCCTTATGATCAAAGAGACCGGAAGAAAGTGCCCAGTCAGCGGTTGGCATAGAGACTGATATTCCTAAATATTCAAGGAACGCGAGGTCTTGGTTAAAGGTTCGCGTCATGCCAGGAAACGCTTTGTTGCGTTGCCGAAGGCACGACGCTACGGCTATCAATAATTCATTCCAAAGATAGTTTGCCCCGAAATGAAAT
>JAKFYJ010000070.1 GCA_021730935.1 Elusimicrobiota bacterium | reverse complement strand
TCAGACAACTCGTCGATGCCGAGAATAGCGATGATGTCCTGCAGGTCGCGATATCTCTGGAGAATTTTCTGGACGGAACGGGCGACTTGATAATGTTCTTCGCCGATGATTTTCGGGTCCAGAATCCTGGAGGTGGAGTCCAGGGGGTCAACGGCTGGATAAATGCCGAGTTCCGCGATGGAACGGGAAAGCACGGTGGTGGCGTCCAAGTGAGCGAAAGCAGTTGCGGGCGCAGGGTCCGTGAGATCGTCGGCAGGCACATAAATGGCCTGAACGCTGGTGATGGAGCCTTTCTTGGTGGAAGTGATGCGTTCCTGAAGTTCGCCCATTTCAGTGGAAAGCGTGGGCTGATAACCCACGGCGGAAGGCATGCGGCCCAGGAGCGCCGACACTTCGGAACCGGCCTGAGTGAAGCGGAAAATGTTGTCGACGAAAAGGAGCACGTCCTGACCCTGGAAATCGCGGAAATATTCCGCTTGAGTGAGCGCGGTGAGACCCACTCTTAAACGGGACCCAGGGGGCTCGTTCATCTGACCATAAACAAGCACGACCTTGTCCAGCACTCCGGAATCTTTCATCTCGTGCCAGAGATCGTTGCCTTCGCGGGTGCGCTCTCCCACGCCGCCGAAAACGGAAACGCCGCCGTGATGCTTGGCGACATTGTGGATGAGCTCCAGAATCACGACGGTCTTGCCCACGCCGGCTCCGCCGAAGAGTCCGACCTTCCCGCCTTTCATATAAGGCTCCAGAAGATCGATGACTTTGATGCCCGTTTCAAAAATTTGAGGCGTTGTTTCCTGATCCACGAATGGAGGGGGCGCGCGATGAATGGGGAGCATCTGATCGCCTTTGATCTCGCCGATGTAATCTTTCTGTTCACCCAAAACATCCATGAGGCGACCAAGACAGCCTTTTCCGACGGGAACGGTGATGGGTGCGCCCGTGTCTTCGGCCAAAAGCCCGCGGCGCATGCCGTCGGTGGGACCCATGGCGATGGCGCGGACCGTGTTGTCGCCCAAATGCTGGGCCACTTCAACGGTGAGCACGCTGTTGGCGGACTCTGCGCCTTCCCGCTTGATCTTGACCGCGTTCAAAATTCCGGGCAAATTGCCCGAAGGAAATTCAATGTCGACGACGGGACCGATGACTTGAGTGACTTTGCCGATGTTCATAAGTGACCTCTCAGTTTATTTTAAAGCTTCAGCGCCGCCGACGAGCTCCGCGATTTCGCGGGTGATGATCGCCTGGCGGCTGCGGTTCAATTTGAGCGTGAGGATTTCAATCAATTCTTTGGCGTTCCGGCTGGCCGAATCCATCGCCGACATCCTGGCCCCGAGCTCGGAAGCGAACGATTCCATCAGGATGCGGAAAATCTGAGATTTAAAAACTCTGGGAAGCAGGGCCTCCAGCAATTGTTCTTTTTGAGGCTCATAAATAAAATCCACCTCTTCCTGCGCGGAAATTTTCGGCGGCCGCTCAATGGGAAGGATTTTATGCTCCACCAGTTTCTGCTGGATCACGGACTTAAACTCGTTATAGATGACGGTGATTTCTGACAAACCGTCTTCGAGATAGGCCTTCATCAGGTCTTCTCCGATGATCTCGGCGTGTTTATAGGAAAGAGAACTGAAGATCTGGGCATATTCGCCCTTGATGCCGAAACCCAGGCGCTTGAAAAAGTCCCGGCCCTTCCGGCCCACGACATAAAAATGAATTTCCTTATCTTTATTTTTTGCGATAAACTCGCCGGCTTTTTTGATGAGGTTGGTGTTGAAAGATCCGCAAAGCCCCTTGTCCGCCGTGACCAGAAGAAGTCCGACTTTGTTTGAAACATTTCTTTTTAAAAGCGGGTGCGGCGCAAGAGCCTGTTCGCCCGGATTTTCCTCAAGGATAACGCGTCCTGCCAAATGAGTGAGCATCTCGTTCATCTTGATGGCGAAGGGCCTCGCCTGCAGAATGCGGTTTTGCGCCTGGCGAAGACGGGCGGCTGAAACCATCTTCATCGCTTTCGTGATCTGCTGGGTCGACTTGACCGACTTGATTTTTTTTCGGGTTTCTCTTAAGGAAGCCATTTTATGCGGGGACCGTTGATCCTTTTAAGATTTTTACATAATCCTGAATTCCGGTTTCAGGGGAAAACTGGCAACGGAATTTCAGCAGGCTTTCAGAATATGCCATGTCGGCCTGAGTCTGGTCTTGATAAAAAGTATAAGGGTTATCGATATAATCCGTCGGTTTATCGGCCTTGAGGGCGCTGTTCAGTGCGGCAATCACCTGGTTGAAGCTGGTGGGGATGCCTGTGCCCACATTGAAGGCATAATCGCCTCTCTCAGGAAACTCCAGCGCCTTGAGGTTGGCCAGGACCACATCTTTGACATAAATGAAGTCCCGGAACTGTTCGCCCATCTTGAAAATGCGGGGGGCTTTACCTGCAACGATCTGGTTGTAAAGCTGATAAACCATGCTGGCGGTTTTGAGCTTGTGAGCTTCGCGGGGACCATAAACATTGAAATATCTCAGGCCCACGATGGACATGCTGGGCGCCTTCTCTGCAAATTTTTTAGCGGCTTTCTCCATTTCCACTTTGCTTTCGCCATAGATATTGGCGGGAGCCGGAACATCTTTCTCGCTCATGGGAACTTTGCCTTTGCCGTATGTGGCCGCGCTTGAGGCATAAACCACTTTGCTGCAGCCGGTGGCTTTGGCATATTCAAGGATGGTCACGAAAGCATCCACATTGGTGGAAAACATCAGCTTGCGGTCCATGACCGTGGTGTCGGAAATGGCGGCCTGGTGGAAAATGGCGTCAAATTTTCCGAGTGAAGCATAGTCAAACGAGCGGATGTCGCCGTGGATAAATTTGCCTTTGAAATCGCGCAGGTTGTCTTGCGTGCCCATCAAGGAATTGCAGAGCCCCACGACCTCGTGCTTTTCAGAAAGCAGAGTGCTCAGGTTTGAGCCGATGAAGCCTGTGGCGCCTGTGACGAGATATCGGGCCATGGATTAGGCGGCGAATCCGCTTTTGAATTCCTCAAACGCTTTGGCGAGCTTGGCCTTGAGAGCGTCGTCGATGATTTTCTTTTCGCGAATGTCGGAGAGGATGTCCGCGTGCTTTTTGTCCAGGAACGGGAAAAATTCCGCTTCAAACTTTGCCAGGGCAGAAGCCGGAACATCGTCCAGGAAGCCGTTGATGCCGGCATAGATCATGCTGACCTGCTTCTCAACAGGCAAGGGGCGGTATTGGTCCTGTTTAAGGAGTTCCACCATGCGTTCGCCGCGGGCCAACTGCTGTTTGGAAGATTTGTCAAGGTCGGAACCGAACTGCGCGAAGGCCGCGAGTTCATTGTATTGCGCGAGGTCCAGACGGAGACGGCCTGCGACCTGACGCATCGCTTTGATCTGCGCGGAACCGCCCACGCGAGAGACGGAAAGTCCGACGTTGACGGCAGGACGCACGCCGGAATAAAAGAGTCCGGCTTCCAGATAAATCTGTCCGTCGGTGATCGAGATCACGTTCGTCGGAATATAAGCGGAAACGTCGCCGGCCTGGGTTTCGATGATGGGAAGGGCCGTCAGGGAACCGGAACCGTTCTTTTCTGACAATTTGCAGGCGCGTTCCAGAAGACGGGAATGGAGATAAAACACGTCGCCCGGATAAGCTTCGCGGCCGGGAGGGCGGCGGAGCAAGAGAGAAATTTGGCGATAAGCCTGAGCGTGTTTGGAAAGATCGTCATAAACGCAAAGAGCGTGCTTGCCTTTCCACATAAATTCTTCGCCCATGGCGCATCCGGTGTAAGGCGCGATATATTGGAGAGGAGCGGGATCAGAGGCCGTTGCGGCAACCACGATGGTGTATGCCATGGCCCCGTGATCTTCAAGTTTCTGCACGACCTGAGCCACGGTGGACTGTTTCTGGCCGATCGCGACATAAATGCAGACGACATTCTGGCCTTTCTGGTTGATGATGGCGTCAATGGCGATGGCGGTTTTTCCGGTCTGGCGGTCCCCGATGATGAGCTCGCGCTGGCCGCGGCCGATGGGGATCATGGAATCGATGGCTTTGAGTCCGGTTTGAAGAGGTTCTTTGACGGCCTGGCGCTCAATGACGCCCGGAGCAATGACTTCAATGGGGCGGGTGGAAGAAGATTTGATGGGGCCTTTTCCGTCGATGGGCTGGCCCAGGGGATTGACCACACGGCCGATGAGAGCGTCGCCCGTGGGAACGCTCATGATTTTTCCCGTGCGCTTGACTTCGTCGCCTTCTTTGATCAAGTGCGCCTCTCCAAGGATCACGCAACCCACATTTTCCTTTTCCAGGTTGAGAACCATTCCGGAAATGCCGTGGGGGAACTCCAAAAGTTCTCCGGCGATGGCGTTTTCCAAGCCCCAGATGCGCGCGATGCCGTCTCCCACATTCAAAACATATCCCACTTCTTTCAGTTCAGTTTTGGAGTCGAAGCCCTGAATCTGTTTTTTAAGAACGCTGGTGATTTCTTCCGGTTTTATGGCCATGAATGTACCCCTTTAAGATTGAAAAGATGCTTTTAAATTTTTGAGGCGGCTGCTCAAGGACCCGTCAATGACGGTGTCGCCCGCTTTCACGATGATCCCGGCCAGAAGCTCAGGATGGACGGAAGTTTCGATGAAGACTTTTTTATTGAAGTGCGCGGAAAGTTTTTTCTCAATTTCCTTTTTCGCAGATTCATCGAGAGCCGCCGCCGATTTCACGGACGCCTTCATGAGGCCCTGAGACTCTTCCACCTGAGCGTGGAACCTGGAAAGGATCAGCGGAAGGACGCCTTCCCTTTTTTTGCCGATCAAAAGGTCCAGGAAATTGGACAAAAGAGAGTTGCGCGCCTTGAGTTTCTGCCGCACGAGGCTTTTTTTGTCCGCGAGAGAAATAAGAGGGTTTCCGAGATCAGACTTGAGACTGTCGTCCGTGCTGATGGACCGGTTCATGTCTTCAAGGCCCTTCAGGACCTCGTCCAAAGACGCTTTTGATTCCTGCGCGGCGAGGAAAAGCGCCCGGGAATATCTCTCGGCGACCTCAGTCTCTTTCATTTCAGTGGAGGTTTCCTGAAGACTTGTCCAGACTGCTCAAGAAGTCGCGGAGCGTGTCATCCTGGACTTTTTTGTCCACGGTCTTGTGCATGAGCTTTTCCGCGATCTCGACGGACATTTCGCCCACCTGGGACCGGAGTTCGCGCACGAGGCGCTCTTTTTCCGATTCCAGTTCAAGGCGGGTCCGTTCCTGAAGTTTTTTGGCTTGCGCTTCAGCGTCTTTCAAGATGCCTTCGCGGACCTGAGTCCCTTTCTGTTCCGCTTCCTGCAAGAGGGCGCGGGCGCGGGTTTCGATGCCCTGCATCTGAACTTCATATTCCGCCTTCACGCGTTCCATCTCAATGCGGCTTTTTTCTGCGGACTCAACATCGGCCTTGATTTTGGACTCGCGTTCGTCCAGCGCCTTGAGGAGCGGACCCCAAGCGATTTTTTTGAGGATCGCCACCATAATGAGGAAGGTGACGATCGTCCAGATCATAAGCCCCAGATCGGGCTTAAGAAGGGTTTCCATTTTTAGTGAGCGGCGGCAGCTGCGGCGGGGGCTTCAGCTTGCTTCGTCTCTTTGGGCAATCCCAGGTTCAAAGCGACCAGCAGGCAGATGACCAGGGCGAAAAATCCCAAACCTTCGATGAGCGCGGCAGGAATGATCATTGAAGTTCTCAAGGCACCCGCGGCTTCAGGCTGACGGGCGGTTCCTTCAAGCGCGGCAGAGGCCAAACGGGCGATTCCGAAAGCGGCCGCGATCATGCAAAGTCCCGCTCCAAGTCCGGCCGCCAAATATCCAAGTCCCAAGTATGTCATGTTCATGATTCTGTGTTCCTCCTGTTTATTGTTGTGAAATCAGTGTTCCGGATGCACCGCGGCGCCCACGAAAAGGGCTGTCAAAAAAGTGAAGATGAAGGCCTGAAGCGGAACCACGATGACCAGTTCCAGAAAATAGATGAAAAGCGACATGGCGACAGAAAGCCCCGCAGTGCCAAGCCCGATCCACGGGTTGAGAGCTCCGAATATAAAAATCAGTCCCAAAAACGCGAGAATCACAATGTGTCCCGCGATCATGTTCATAAAAAGACGGATGGAGAGGGCAAAAGTTTTGGTGAGAAATCCCAGGATTTCGATGGGATACATGAGGGGAAGAAGCCAAGTGGGAAGTCCTGAAGGGACGATGCTTTTGACATAGTGCCCAAACCCCTGCTCCATGATGCCCGCGATGTGGATGAGCCCGAACGTGCAGAGGGAAAGGGCCGCTGTGACCGCGATGTTGCCTGTGGCCGTGGCGGATTCAGGAAACATACCCACGAGATTGAGGACAAGGATAAAAAAGAAAAGGGTCAGGAAATAATGCAGATATTTTTTGCCGCTTTCGCCGAGCGCCTTGATGACGACTTCGTCGCGGATATAAATGACGATGGCTTCTAAAAGGAGGTTGAGTTTGCGGAGTTTAAAAATGCGGAGAGCGGAGAACATGAGGAGAAGAATGGCGGAACCGATCCAGAGGAACATCAGATGCTTGGTGAAAGCGAACTCGATGCCGCCCAGCGTGAAAAGCGTGGCGATGCGATGATCGAGAATGTGATGTTCGAGAACTTCTTTAAAATCCATTGGCCTTTGGAACCGCCTTATAAAATAGTCCGACTTCAACGAGGTTCAGCAAAAATGTGACCGCCGCCATGGAGAGCAAAACGCTGGGGAGATGCGCCACGGGATTTGACATCAAAAACAAAAAGACCGCGAAAAGCGTGGCCAGTTTCCAGAGCATGCCGCCGAAGAAAACGCCGTAAAAAATTTTGTGCCTCTTCTCAAAAGCCCAGCGGGCCGCGCCATAAGTGAGCGCGCCGTTCAGAGCCGCGATGAAAGAACCGATGCAGATGCTTTTAACGATCATTGTTGTCTTTTATTTGCCTGAAAAATCCATAAAATCCCGTCACAAACCCGACGACGGACCCGCCCAGGATGCCGAAAGGGGCAGATCCAAATTTGCGGTCCACAGCATAACCTAAAAATATCCCTGCAAGGATGGCTGTTGCCAGCTGAAGGCCGATGCCGATGTATTTCGCGTAATTTTGCATGGCCGATTCGATTTAAAGCGGACCTGAATTTGGGTAAGTGTCAAATCTTACAAAAAGCGGGGACCGATTTCAATCGGGGGTCAACAAGTGGTGATGGTTTTGCGGAACGGGCCCTGGCGGCGCTGGTGTTCTCGGAGCATGCAGTCGTCCATGACCACTTTGAGCCCGGCGTCACGAGCCAACTTTGCCGCCGCCTCGTGAATGACTCCATCTTGCATCCAAACGGCCTTGGCCTTGATTTTGATTGCGTCCTGCACGATGGGGAAAACTTCCTCGGATTTTCTAAAAATCTCCACGATATCCACGGGTTCCGGCACCGCGAGCAGGTTTGGAAAACATTTCTCGCCCAAAATTTCCTGGAACCCCGGATTCACGGGAATGATTTTGTATCCGACATTGCGGAGATATTCCGCCACATAATGGCTCGGCCGCTCGGGTTTCGGGGAACAGCCCACCACCGCGATGGTCTTCATGTTCAAAATTTCTTGGACGGCATCTTCGCTGTTTCCTCCGCCGCCCGTGATCTTGCAGGATTCGTTCGCCATTTGAATATTAGTTTACCATTTTATACGATTGTCGGATGCGCATCCAAATTGAACCCAAAAACGCTTATCACCTTATCAACCACGGGCCCTGCAACCTGCTCACCACCGGCGACGGGACCCTCAAAAATGTGGCGCCCATCAACTGGGTGATGCCTCTGGAAATCAGCCCGCCCATGATGCTTGCGGTTGTTGAAAAAGGCATTTATACCGACGAGCTGATCCAAAAATCCAAAGAATTCGTGATCAATGTCGCGGGAGAAAACCTGGCTGAACAAGTCATGGCTTGCGGAAAGGGTCACGGGCGGGATTTTGACAAATTTGCCAAAACGGGGCTCACGCCTGTTGCCTCCAAGTCCGTAAAGCCTCCTTATATAAAGGAAAGTGTGGCCCACATTGAATGTCAGGTCGTGGACCAGCACCCGCACGGCGCTGTCACCATTTATGTCGGCAAAGTGGTGAACGCCGAAATTGAAGAAGGCATGTGGGACGGAAAATCCATCATCCCCTCCAAAGCCAAAACCCTGCATCACCTGTCCGCAGGGACTTTCGTGATCTCGGAGCGAACCGTGACTGTCGCGAAAAAACCAACACCCTAAACAAGGAAAAATCCAATATGAACATCGAAAACGCCGCTTCAGCCGTAAAAAAGTGGACCGCCATTCTTTTTGCCGGAATCGTCATCGTGACCGGGCTTTATGTCTGGGGAACTTTGACTTATGTTTATTCCAACGGTCAACGCGCCGGATACATTCAGAAATTTTCCAACAAAGGATGGATCATCAAAACCTGGGAAGGGGAACTCGCGATGGTGAATCTGCCCGGGACTGCTCCGGAAATGTTTTATTTCACCGTGCGCGACAAATCAGTCGCCGAAAAAATCCAAAAAGTGATCGGGAACCGTGTGACCCTTTCATATAACGAACACAAAGGTTTGCCGGGGACAATTTTTGGAGATACGCCGTATTTTGTGACGGGTGTGCAGGATTTGGGAATATTTCCGGATCCGTTGTTTTCTACTCCGCAGAAAAAGCGTTAAGGCCTCTTCTCCAGCTCCTCAAAATACATCTTCTCTAATTTTTTTGTAATCAGCTCTGCTTCGAAATTTTCCATCGCGCGCTTCAAGGCGGACTGGCCCATGGCAAGGCGTTTGGGTTTGTCGCTGATGAGCGTTTTCAAGCGGTCCGCATAAGTTTTCCAGTCGTGCTGGTTCACCACAAACCCTGACGCGCCTTCCTCCACCAGCTCCGCCTGGGCATTGCGGATGTCGGACAAATGCGTGACGATGGGACGCCCATGGATCATGGCCTCCGCAATCACACATCCAAAAGTTTCGCCGTCGGTGCGCGCGTGGCCCAAAATATCGATCGTGTTATAAAACTTTGAAAGCCAGACGTCGTCGACGGTGGGGGGCAAAAATTTTATATTTTTGATGCCGAGTTCTTTGGCGTCCCGGACCATATTGGGCGGGGGAGCCAGAGCCAGGAAAAGCGTGTTTTCGTTTTCGATTTCTTTATAGGCCTTGAGAGAAATGGGGTCATGAATGTCGTCCGCGTTTCGGCCCACGCGCCCAATGACCACTGTTCCTTCCTTGATGCCGAGCTCAGAACGCAAATTCTCTTTGCTGTGCGGCGTCTCAATCGGGCAATAAAGCATCCCGCAACGCGCGTCCCCTTTGGACCAGGGCGCGGCTGTGTTCCAGACCCAGTTGGAGGGAAACAAAATCCGAGTCATGCGCTTGTCGTGTTCCGTCGTGTCCTGGAACCCGAACCCGTTGATCGAAAAAATAATCGGGATGTGTGAAACGGCGTCCGGACGGTTCACGGGCGCTTCGGACACTCCGCTGTGGTGCACGTGCAAAATTTGAGGCGCAAGCTTTTTAAAGAGAGGCGCGAGAGAGCCTGGCGTATAAAAATGGACGCGGTCTTCGCCCAGCACTTTTATAAAATCCGGGGTCCGAATGGAGCTCACGCGATATTGTTCCAGGCGATATTGGGCTTTTTTGCTTCCCAAGGCGCCGCGTATGTTGTCCAGAAAAATTCTGTGAGGGGGGAAAGGATGTTTTTTGGCGACCGCATGCACGTCGAACACCGACTTGTCCATATATTTGAGAAAAAGCAGCATGTCTTTTTCGGTTCCGCCCAAACCGAACTGGTTGGAATGGTGAACGACCGTTATCTTCTTCATATTTCAGGGGTTTATAGTATCATTTTTTGCTTGACTTCATTCACAAAAAACCTATAATTGACGATACACTTTTTAAAAAAATTATGAAAGCACTGGGGCGGCATCTCCTCGTAGAATATTATAACTGCGATCCGAAAATTTTGACGAGCATCGGATCGATTGAGGATATATTGGTGGGCGCGGCCAAAGCGGCGAAGGCGCACATCGTGGACGTCGTGTTCCACACCTTCAGCCCGCACGGCATTTCCGGCGTCGTCGTGATTGAAGAATCTCACCTCGCCATCCACACCTGGCCTGAACACGGGTTCGCTTCCGTCGACATTTATACCTGCGGCAAATCGGTGAACCCCTGGGACGCGCACAAGTTCATTTATAAGCATCTCAAAGCCAAGCAGACCACTTCCACCGAAATGCAGAGAGGCGTTTTGAGCGCGGGCACGAAATCCAAAAAGAAGACGCTGCTTCCGGTTTAAATTTATGGCTGAGAAAGTTTCCAACAAATGGTTCAAAGAGCGGCTCACGCCCCACGAAACGCACAGCCACCGGCTTAAAAATATTCTGGTGAAGAAAAAAACGAGTTTCCAAAACGCCGTGGTGGCGGATTCTTATTCCTTCGGGAGATGCCTCATCCTCGACGGCGAAATGCAGTCCGCGAAAACGGATGAGTTCATTTATCACGAATCCCTGATCCACCCGGCTTTCTGCACGCACCCCAACCCCGAACGCGTCGTGATTTTGGGCGGGGGAGAGGGCGCCACGCTCCGGGAAATCCTGAAACACAAGAGCGTGAAAAAAGCGACGATGGTGGACATCGACGGCGAAGTGGTGGAATGGTGCAAGAAACACATGAAAGACTGGCACCAGGGCGCGTTCAGCGATCCCCGCGCGGAGATCATCATCGCGGATGCAAAAAAATATATTGAAAACACTTCGGAAAAATTTGACGTGATTATTTCGGACCTGCCCTCGCCCATGGAAGAAGGGCCTGCTTATCAGCTTTATACCGTCGAGTTCTATAAAACCTTGATCAGCAAGCTCGCGGACGACGGGATTTTCGTCCTGCAGGCGGGGTCCGGAAGCCTCATGCAGATTGACCTGCACCTGAAACTTTACAGCACGGTCAAAAGCGTTTTTTCGATGGTGAGATCTTTTTCGGCGCACATCCCGTCCTTTGATGTTCCCTGGTCATTCTTGCTCTGCTCCAAAGATGAGTCGATCGACCCTATGAACCTGAACGCGGAGCAAATAGACCTGCGGATAAAAAAATCCGTTTCCCAGGACCTGGATTTTTATGACGGGATAACACATGAAGGGCTTTTCCGCATCCCCAAAAATTTAAGGAAAATGCTGGGCAGGGAGAAAGGCGTCATCACGCTCAAGAAACCTGTGTATTTCTACAAATAACTGACGGGAAAATATAATGTCAAAACAATCGCGCGCGCCCATCTTCGAAAATCTTTATAACCGTTCCAAGCGGAAGGTGATCTCTTTCCACACGCCCGGGCACAAAAACGGGCGGGGGATCGATCCCAAGTTCCGAGACCTTCCGGCCAAAACCCTGTTCCATTTTGACGTCACCGTTTTCCCGGAAGTGGATTCGCTCCACGACCCCGTTTCTTCCATCAAGCGCGCGCAAATCCTCATGGCCGAAGCTTATGGCGTTCAGCATTCTTTTTTCCTCGTGAACGGGTCCACCGTCGGGAACCAGGCCATGCTCATGAGCGCCTGCAGTCCGGGCGATTCCATCATCGTCTCCAGAAATGCGCACAAATCCATCCTGGCAGGCATCATTCTGGCGGGGCTCTGGCCCATCTGGATCCAGCCCAAAGTGGACCAGAACCTGGACATCCTTTTTGACCCCACGCCCGAACAAATTGAACAGGCCATCATCCAGTTCCCGGAAGCGAAAGCCGTTTTCGTGACCAGCCCCACCTATAACGGCGTGACCGCGGACCTCCTCAAAATTTCCGAGATCGTGCATCGTTACGGCAAAGTCCTGCTCGTGGACGAAGCTCACGGGCCGCACCTTAAATTTCACGAAGACCTGCCCATTTCCGCCGTGGAAGCGGGAGCGGACCTCTGCGTCCAGTCCACGCATAAAATCCTCTCGGCGCTCTCGCAGGGCTCCGTCCTGCATTTCAATTCCGAACTGCTCGACATCAACCGCGTCAAAAAAGTGATTTCCATGCTCCAGACCACCAGCCCCAATTATCTGACCCTCGCCTCCATCGACATGGCCCGCAGGCAGGCCGTCCTGCACGGTGAAAAGATATTCGAGCGCGTCATCAAGATGGCGGAAGAAGGCCGCAAAAAAATCAACAACACCAAACATTTTTTCTCTTTCACCCGGAAGGAAATTCAGGCTCGGGGATATGACCTGGACGTCAGCAAACTGACCGTGAATGTGACCAAGAGCGGATTTTCAGGAAAAGAAGTGGATGCGATTCTCGCAAAAGAATATAATATCCAGGTAGACGCGGCGGATCTTTTCAATTTGATCGCGATCATGGGGGTGGGCTCGGAGAAGTCTGACGTGGACGCCCTCACGGACGCGCTCGCGGACATCGACGAAAAATATCACGGACAGGCGAAGAACTGGATCCTCCAGATCCCGTCGCTCTCCACGGAAATGGTCATGATGCCGCGCGAAGTTTTTCTGTCCAAGAAAACGAAACGCGTGCCGCTCACGAAAGCGGCCGGGCACATTTCAGCGCAGACGCTCACGCCTTATCCTCCAGGCATTCCGGTCCTGATCCCGGGGGAACGCATCACGAAGGAAATCTGCAATTATCTCCTGAACCTCTCGGAGAAAGAACTGCGGGTCAGCGGGCAGGAAACGGACACTTTGCGGACCGTCAAAGTCGTTTGTTAATTTTTGTTTAACAGGACATCTTATGAAAAAGAAAGGTAAAACCATGAGCAAAACCAAAGCCGCTCCCAAAGCAAAAAAAGTTTCCTCCTCCCAGTTCAAGCATTTTCAGGAAGT
>JAKFYJ010000057.1 GCA_021730935.1 Elusimicrobiota bacterium | reverse complement strand
ACAGCAACCAACACAGCGCCCTTAAGGTTCGTCATGACGACTTTGGCGTCGGGCCCGAACTCCGAAATCACTTGCCGGCACGCGCCGCAGGGACTGACCGGTTTGGGCAGATCCGCAATGACCGCAACAGCCAAAATTTCCCTTTCCCCGTCCGCCGCCATTTTGCCTATGGCCACTCGCTCCGCGCAAACCGTGAGGCCATAAGACGCGTTCTCCACATTCGCGCCCGTATAAATCTTCCCGCTTTTCGCGAGCACCGCCGCGCCCACTCTGAACTTGGAATAAGGCGCATAGGCCTTCAGGCGGGCCTTTTTGGCTTCTTTAATAAGGATCGAATAATTTTTATCTTTCATATGCATATGCCGATGTCTTGGAACAGATATTATATCTTAAAGAAGGTTTAACATCAGCCATTTCATATTTTTTATTGAATAATCAGAGGATATCGCCTATACTTATCATGATCTGGGTTAATTTTTCGACCTGGATAGTCCGACGTTTATCGGGCTAATATATGTTAGGCTGCTTTCTTTATGAAAACCATTCGTCGATTTATTAGGTGGTGCCTTGCACCCATTTATCGTTTTGTTCTACCAACGATAACGGTTGAAGATCCGTGGGCTATTTTAACCACATGGGTCCCCTTAGGTGCCCTGGGTCCCGGATCCAAACGAAGATTTGAATGGTTTCTAGAGGGAGCCACGACAATATCTCCAAAAAATATGGAGGAGCTTTGTGATTGGATCTCTGAATGTAAATACATCCATGACTTGGACCTCTTTCATGAGGCTGACTTTTGGCAACATCCCAAAACTTTCGAATATTTGCGTAAAGGAGATTGTGAAGATTTTGCCTTGTGGGCATGGCGAAAATTAATAGAAATGGATATTGAGGCAACATTTTTTATAGGTCGCGTGATTCCCAACAGCACATGGAACGAACGTCATGCATGGGTTGTTCTTTCCCATAAAGGTGAACGATTCATATTTGAACCCACCCTTAAGCGACGCCATATGCTTCAGCCTTTTCATTTGGCAAAAAACTGTTATGAGCCTCACTTTATGGTTGGAAGGGATTGCAAGCCGGTCGCGTGCGAGGGAATTATCTATTATATGCAGCGAAGTGGCGAGGCACGCTCTACAACAGATGAAAAAGTAGCCTAACCATGCACTGAGGCGTATGAAATCCGCGCGATTTTGGGTAACTTATGAATAAAATATGATTGGATTCCTTCTCTTTTTTGGCGCTCTTAGTATCCCCATTTTTGGACTTGTCATTTGTTTTTTATCCAATCGCTCCCTTTATAGAAAGGTTCGTTCAGGTGAATTGTCGAAGCTCAATGCTATTTTCACTTACCTGGCAGCAACCGCATCCCCCATTCTGGTTTCATATCTATTTATAATAGAGTTTGGAAGACTTCTTGCATTTAATTTTAAGATCTATATCCTTTATGGTGAAAATACTTTTCTTCATTTAATACTTCTTTATGCCTATATTTTAATAGCTCTCATTTGCAATATTATTTTTCTGATAAGAATTATTACACTGAAACTTGACGTTGGTGACAAACCTCTATAACTGATGAGACATGCTTTGCGTTCAATTCAAAGAAATTAAATGCCTAATCCATGCTAGGCCGCAAATAGGAGAAACTTTCCCATTTAATATTTTTCTTGGGGGTTTATGAAATGAAAAGGCTGACTCAGATTGTGTTTCTTTTAACTGCCATATCCTGTTGTCTTTATAACGGGTTGGTTAAAAATGTGCAAAGTGTTTATGGTGAATCTCCGAAAATGTCAAAACCTCATGTTTCAGAAACAAATCCCGAAGTCAGGAAAATGCTGAAGGACTTGGCCAAGCGCCTGAATAAAGGAGAAACCGAGAAAGCTCTTGCCTTTTTCCTTCCCTCTGATCAGAATACGCAAGCCATTAATGCATGGGATGAGGAAACCAGAAAAAACTTCGCAAAAGCATTGCTTAGCGCAAAACTCTTAAAGATTAGGAGCGAACAATCGCGCACCTATGAAATATCTTTGGATGTGAATGAAGGTGGACACAAGAAAAAAATGACTTTTCCATTAGAGATTGAATATATTCCTGCTTTGGGTCGCTGGGTTATTGTTTCGCGTTAAAAGTGCGGCCTAACAAATCAACGGATAGAAACTAATCTTATGGTTTAATTTAATTGGGGACAGCTCCCTATTTTAGGCTGCGCCCTCTGTGGGTCTAAAGAAGCGCCGGGGTTCCAGAATTTTATACCGAAATAGAACATCTTGTATTTTTTATTATCCTATGGTAGAAAAATCTGGAAATGAAAAACTCGGATCTGAAGGCGTCCAAACACCTTCTTTATTTTTCTTCCCGGTTCAAGATTCCATTCCTATACCAAGTCGTTGCGCAAGATGGAGTGGACACTTGGCAAAACGGCGTTCGATTGATCAGTCTCGACAAGTTTCTCGGCGGGCTTGTCTGAGCAGGGCTAACTCTTTATATACTTCCCCACAATCAATTCCAGCTTCTTTAAAGTCTTTTTGTTGATGGCTTTGGGCGCGGTCATGACGGCCCATTGAGCGGCGCTCGCGCAGGCGCAGGTGCGGGGATTTTTGGCGATGGCGGGGATGGCTTTTTTGACCAGATTTTTTACGTTCGCGACATTTTGGTGGATGGTTTCCATCACGTGCTCCACAGAAACTTCCTCGCCTTCTTTCCAGACATCATAATCCGTGACAAGCCCCACGGTCATATAACAAATCTCGGCTTCGCGCGCGAGTTTGGCTTCGGGCAGATTGGTCATGCCGATGATGGAAAATCCCAGGCTTCGCCAAACGCGGGACTCTGCGCGGGTTGAAAATGTGGGCCCGTCGATGATCACGAAGGTGCCGCCCAGGTGGATGGGAAGCCCCATGTTTTTGCCGGCCTCATAAACTGCGTTCGAAACATGTTTGCAATAGGGGTCCGCGAACTGCGTGTGCCCCACAATGCCTTCGCCGTAAAATGTGGATCCGGGCCGAGCTTGCGTGCGGTCAAAAAGCTGGTCAGGAATCACGAAGTGGCGGGGCGGCAATTCTTCTTTCAAGGAACCGCAGGCGGAAACCGCAAGGATCGATTCCACGCCGATGGATTTGAGAGCCCAGATGTTGGCGCGGGAATTGAGTTCAGAGGGCAAAATTTTGTGGCCGCGCGCGTGGCGGGGCAAAAAGGCAACGGAGACGCCGTCCAGAGATCCCAGCATGAGAGAATCCGACGGATCGCCGAAAGGCGTTTTGATTTTCACTTCGCGCAGGTCTTTGATCCCTTCGATCTCATAAACCCCGCTCCCGCCGATGACTCCCACTTTCGCGAAATTCTTTTGTTTTGTTTTTGCCATGATGTTCCTCCGTTTATTCCATCACTAAATCGAGCTGAACTGATTGCGCTTTCCCCACCGACGCATTCGACGCGGGGCTCAAGTCCACGAGCACCATTTGGGGCAGTTCGCGGCCGTTCCAGCGGTCCATTTCCAGGCGGAAAGCGAAATCGTGATTTTTGCCGAGCGACAGTTCGCCCAGGCGGTTGGACATGCTCCAGCCCACGGCGTTCACGCTTTTCACGGCGTCCCCGATCACGAGCTTGATGTGATTTTTCTGCGCGCCCACCTGGGTCATGCCCTTCAGGCAGGCGCTCTGCAGGGAAAAAACCGGCACGGGGTTGCCCTGGCCATAAGGTTCCAGGCGGGAAATTTCATAAACCAGTTCTTTCGTCACTTCTTCCACCGTCAGAGGATGTTCAATTTCAACCACGGGCTCAAAATCCCGTTCGGATATTTTTTCCTGGGCCAGAGACAAAACTTTTTTGCGCAATTTTTCAATGTTCTCATTTTTAACCGTCAGGCCCGCCGCCTGAGGATGTCCGCCAAATTTTACGAGGAGATCTTCGCACCCGGTTAAAATGTCCAATATACTGATCGCGGCGAGAGAACGGGAAGACCCTGTGGCTTCTCCAGTCTCGTCCTTGATGATCAGGATTGCGGGTCTGGAAAATTCACGGACCAAATTGCTCGCCACAATCCCTGTCACGCCGCCGCCCAAATTTTCCGCCACCACAAACAAGACCTTGTCTTTCTCAAGATCGCACTGCTCTTTGGCAAGAGCCATAAACTTTTCCAGATTTATTTTCTGCAAATTCCTGCGGTTCACATTCAGTTTTGCGATCTCATGCACCAAGTCTTTGGCTTCGTCATCGCTTTCTGTGAGGAGCAATCTGGCTGTCAGGTCTGCCTTGTCGAACCGTCCGGCGGCGTTCAGATGAGGCGTGACAGTCCAGGAAAGATCTTTCGCGCTCGGAAATTTTTCCGGCGGCACATCTCCCACAGGAATGTCGCACGCTTCAAGCAGGCGTTTCAAACCGATCTTGCGCGTCTTGAGGAGGCGGGGAATCCCTTCTTTCACGATCACGCGATTTTCCCCCAGCAACGGCACGACGTCCGCGATGGTGCCCAGGCAAACCAAATCCATCTGGTCTTCCAAAAAATATTGCAGGCGGGGATCTCTCGCATATTCAATTTTTTCAAAAAGTTTTACGGTCGCCATCGTGTCGTCCATGGCCCGGTGCGCGGTCTCGCGTTCGATCTTGAGCTCTTTGACCAAATTGGTGAGGGAATGGGAATTGAATGTATATTGAGCGCGCGCCAGCTGGAGCGTGTCGATCACGGGATTCTTGATGTCCTCCTCCAAAATGATTTTAGCGAAGGCTTTCAGGAACCCGACGTCAAAGGACGCGTTGTGGGCCACAATCGTTTTGTCGCCCAAAAAACTCATAAACTTTGGCATGACCGTTTCCAAAAGAGGAGAATTTTCCACCATCTTATCCGTGATCCCGTTGATCTTCGTGATCTCAGGAGGGATGGGCCGCTCAGGATTGATGAGCGTGTGAAATTTGGCGATGGGAACGAAATTTCGAATATGAACCGCCGCGATTTCAATGATCGTCCCGTTCGTGGGAGACAATCCCGTGGTTTCAATGTCGAGAACGCAATAATCTTTATTGAAAGTGCGGTTGAACGAAAACATGATTCCCTGAGCAAGTTTGAATGCCGTCACGCATCCGGCGAGGCTCTTATAAGGATAGACCGAAGATTTGAGGTTGGGGTTGACGATGGCAAATGCCGGCGGCAAAATTTCGGGCTGGGAATGGTGATCCGTGATGATGACTTCAAGCCCGATGGTGTTGGCATAACGAATTTCCTCAACTGC
Source organism: Elusimicrobiota bacterium (assembly GCA_021730935.1). GTDB lineage: Bacteria > Elusimicrobiota > Elusimicrobia > 2-02-FULL-39-32 > 2-02-FULL-39-32 > 2-01-FULL-60-11. Next base: position 9,346 of record JAKFYJ010000057.1, on the reverse strand, counting down.
CGAGGTCCCGGTGTCCACCGTCACGATCAAACGATATCCCTGCGCCTTAAATTTCTCAAGGATCGAGGCGTGCAAACCATATCCTTCCGCTCCCGGGATCACCCACTCCACCTGAGCGCCGAGATTTTTCAGAGCGCGCACCAAAATTGCAATCGAGGTCACGCCGTCGACATCGCTGTCGCCATAAATCAGAATTTTTTCTTTATGGTCAACCGCGGCGCGCAACCGAACAACCGCTTTTTCCATGTCGGGAAGATAAAAAGGATTGTGCATGCTGTCCAAAGTGGGGTTCAAAAATTTTTCCGCGTCCACCGGGTTGTCGATCCCTCTGTTCAGCAGGAGCCCCGCCGCAACCGGAGAAATTTTAAGCATCTCCGCGATTTCTTTAATTTTCGCGGGATCGGTTTTTTTATGGATCCAGTTTTTTTTCATGTTCTTAAAATGTCGTGTATCAGCCGCACGGGTTTGGGTTTCACTTTGGAGACTTTGAGCCCGGACAAAAATTTTTCCTCCGCAATTTTCAGAGACGATTCATGAGTCGTGGTCAAAAGCTCCGCAATCATTTCGCCCCGCTCGACAGTGTCGCCGATTTTTTTATGCAGGATGATGCCCGCGGAAAAATCGATCGCGCTTTCTTTGGTTTGCCTGCCCGCGCCCAAAAGGAGGGCGGAAAGTCCCAGAGATTTCGCTTCCAGGACATTCACATATCCTTTCCACGGCGACAACACGGCTTTTTTCACTCGCGCCTGAGGCAGAATTTTCTGGGGATGATCGCAAACAGAAACATCTCCGCCCTGAGCTTGAATCATCTCTTTAAACTTGGCCAAACCTGAGCCGTCCTGTCGGGCCGAGCGGATTTTTGCCCGTCCTTCATTTGAAGTTTTGGCTTTTCCGCCCAGGCAAAGCATCCAGCCGCCCAGGACGTCCGTCAATTCTACAAAATCCCGCGTGAGGCGGTTCTCTTCGCCTTTAAGAAGCTCGATCGTCTGCTCGATCTCGAGCGCGTTCCCGATCATTTTCCCGAGAGGCTGGTTCATGTCCGTGATGAGAGCGGCCATTTTCTTGCGCGCTCTGCGCCCGATGTCCAGCATGGCTTTCGCAAGGGCCTTCGCGCTTTTTTTATCCTTCATGAAAGCGCCGGACCCTGTTTTCACGTCGAGAATCAAGACGTCTGTCCCTTCGGCTATTTTCTTGGACATGATGCTCGCCGAAATCAAAGAAATGGATTCCACTGTGGAGGTCACATCCCGGAGTGCATAAATTTTTTTATCGGCGGGCGCAATCGACAAAGTTTGCCCGATCATGCAGATCCCGATTTCTTTGAGCTGTTTTATAAACTGGTCTTTGCTTAAATCTGTCCGAAATCCCGGGATCGATTCGAGCTTATCGAGAGTCCCGCCCGTGTGCCCGAGAGCCCTGCCGGAAATCATGGGTACCGGCACTCCGCACGCGGCCACCAGAGGCGCCAGAGCCAGAGAAATTCCGTCTCCCACTCCGCCGGTCGAATGCTTGTCCGCCTTGATCCCCGGAACAGATGATAAGTTTAAAACTTCGCCGCTCCGCACCATCGCGCCCGTCAAAAACGAAGTCTCCTTGGGAGTGAGCCCGCGCAGAAAACACGCCATCAGAAACGCTGAGGCCTGATAATCCGGGATTTCGTTTTTGGTGTATCCTGAGACGAAAAATTCGATTTCTTCCTGCGAGAGGATCGCTCCGTCCCGTTTTTTGGCGATGAGATCCGTGACGAGCATTATTTGGAGTTCTGGAGGACGCCTGCGATGATTGCCGAAACATTCTGGGCGGCTTTTTTGCCTTCCGCCAAAACTTCTTCGTGCTTCAAGGGCTTTTTGGATATGCCTGCCGCCATGTTGGCGACATATGCGAGAGCTAAAATTTCCATTCCCATTTGGCGCGCGGCAATTGCTTCCGGGACAACCGACATGCCGATGACGTCGCCGCCGAGTTTCCCGAACGCTTTGATTTCCGCCGGAGTTTCATAGGAAGGCCCGCTGACCGCAGTGTAGATGCCGGAGGACGCGCTGATTTTCGATTTCTTGGCCAGAGACAATGCGCTTTCTCTCAGGCTTTCGGAATAAACCGAACTCATGTCCGGGAACCTCTCGCCGAAAGAGGAATCATGCGCTCCGCGCAGGGGATTGAACCCCATAAAATTGAGATGATCTTCGACGACAACGATGTCTCCGGGCCTGAGCTTGCTGTTGATGCCTCCGGTGGCGGCGGTGAGGATGATATTTTTACAGCCCAGAAAAGAAACAAGGCGGATGGGGAAGATCACGCTCTCGGGGGAGTGCCCTTCATAAAAGTGCGCGCGGCCCGATAAGATGACGGTTTTTTTTCCAAAGAGTTCGCAGGCGATGAAGCGGCCCTGGTGGCCGGAAACTGAAGCGGCGGAAAATCCGGGAATTTCAGAATAGGAAATGCTGGCGGAAATTTTGGCTTCGTGCACGACATTGTCGAGCCCGGACCCGAGGAGGACGGCCCATTCGGGCTTGAAGGATTCCCCGCACTTGGCGCGGATAAAATCCTGGGATTCCCAGAGGAGAGAAATCGCGTCGGACGGCATATTTCAGGAGTATATGATTTATGCCCCAGCATGTCAAAAACGCTTTCGAGTCCTTGTTTTGACACCTTTATCGGGGTCTAATCTTGTTATAATGGATCTGCATGTTCAAGAAAAAATTTGCAGTAGTCAGCCTCCTTCTTTTCATTCCAAATCCGTTGCCAGCAGACCTGTCCCCCAAGTTCATAACGGATTTCTATCACAATAATAAACCTATTTTTCCGCAATACTCCGCAAAGGATGTTGTCAAAAGGCATGATCCTATCAAGGCGACGCCGATAGCAAAAATCCCGGAAGGGTATAAAGTTGAGACAGCCTATGGGCTTACCAAGTTTTCAGAATCCATGAATAAATCCCTTCTCTACTTGAAATATATTGGGCCCATCCATAGCAATGGTCAGACGCCTTTTGGATATTTCGACGGTGTTCAGTGGCGAGAAAATGACAATAATTTTATTCCAGCCATAAGCCCTGACGGCCGATTTATTGCCCGTGTTCAGAAAGATTGGGGCAATAAAACTGTAAAGTACTCTCTCTATATCAATGACGTATTATTAAAAGAAACAGCCGGCCCGGAAAGGATTAATAGGGAGGGCAGATTCACAAAGGACAGCAAAAAATTTATTTTCAGAATTGAAAACGCGGATTCGTATGCGATCAATCAGACCTTCGTCTATGATATGGACGCCGCGGAATTGCGTCCGATTCCCCGACTGGAAAATTCCGGCGCATTTGCCGTGACGGATGATCTGAGCCATATGGCTTATATTAAATCCGGCGCTGAGCCGGGGAAGGGACGGATATTTTTGGATGAGCTTTCTGCTGAAATTCCAGACTATTATGAAAGGTTCAGTCAAGTCATCTTAAGCGATGACTATCAAAAGGTGATTTTTTCATATGTGAAAGATAGGCCGATGAATTACGGAGACATTCATGCCTTCATGTTTGACCGGTCATACGGACTGAAGAAAATCGGCACGTATAAAGGGCTGGGGGCTCTGCACTCTTTTCGTTATAGCACGCGCACCAACACATCTTTTTTTATAACAGAAGATGGCAACAATCCCCGATTCCTTGTCGTTGCAAACTTGGATAAGATTAATGATCAAAAACAATTTTTAGTCGATAATTCGGATGGTGTGGATTTGAATGCCCACGGAGACTTCGTATTTTTAACTCGTAGAGAAAGTTTAGGCTTTCACATCGCAATGACTTGGGATTGCAGCTTGGTCAGAACAAACGACATTTATAGAAATGGAAAACGCATTTTTACAGGAGAAAACTGTTCGACGCCAAAGATCAGCCCGGATGGGTCTATGGCGATGTTTTTGAAGGATAAGCACATCTTTTTAAACAATAAAGCGCTTATCCGAGCGAATGTCCCCCCTGTAGAGCATGAAAATAATTATGGATTTTCCGGGAACGAAACCGATTTCATTGGATTTGCTATCTTCATGGAGCCGATGAGCCCCTGGAGGCAAAATCTATTGATCCTGGATAAAAGTAAAAAGGTGTCCATCGGCAGTTATTTTGATTATATCTTTCCCAATGTCATCTATGATCCTGAAAAGCATACCGTCAAATACAATGCCAAAGTCGGAGATTCGATTTTGCTCGTGGAAGAAAAAGTGAATGAGTAGAGATTGAAAAAAATTCACGTTGTAAAAATAGTATAATTAATTATCATGCAACAACTGGCCAAGGGAAACAAATCAGCGCAGTCCGCCATGGATCTGCAGACCGAAGAGGTCAAACGCCTCAAGATGATCGCCAAAGAGCTCCGCATTTGGATCATCAAGATGCTCACGGAAGCCGGTTCCGGCCATCCCGGAGGCTCCCTTTCGGCCATCGACATCATCACCGTTTTATATTTTCATTCTCTCCGCCACCGCCCGCTTGAGCCGGAATGGGCTGTCAGAGACAGGTTTGTGCTCTCCAAAGGACACGGAGTGCCCGCTCTTTATGCCGCTCTGGCCAAATCGGGATATTTCCCCATGGAAGAACTCATGACTCTCCGCAAGCTCGGGAGCCGGCTTCAGGGACACCCCGTGGTCGGCACTCTCCCCGGCATTGAAGCGTCCACCGGTTCTCTGGGACAGGGTCTTTCCATCGCGCAGGGCCTGGCCATGGCTTCCAAAATGGACGGCGACACGTTCCGCGTGTTCTGCATGCTCGGCGACGGAGAAACCCAGGAAGGGCAAATCTGGGAAACGGCCATGTCCGCCCCCAAATTCGGGCTCGACAACCTCATCGTTTTTCTGGACTATAACAAAGGCCAGATCGACGGCCCCACCCGCGAGATCATGAGCATCGATCCCATTGCTGACAAATGGGAAGCCTTCAACTGGCACGTGCAGGAGATCGACGGGCACGACATCCCCAAAATTTTGAGCGCCATTGAGCGCACCCGCAACATCAAGGGCAAACCCCACATGATCATCGCCCACACCGTCAAAGGCAAAGGCGTTTCCTTCATGGAAGACAACATCGGCTGGCACGGCGTGACCCCCACGAAAGAAGAATGCGCCCGCGCCATCGAAGAGCTGGAAAGGATTCCCATAGACTGACATGGCCAAAGCAAGCAGACAATCCTTCGGAGAAGCCATCGTCAAGATCGCGGAAACCAACCACAACATCGTGGTGATGGATTCCGACCTCGGCAAGTCCACGAACACCGGCGCCTTCATGAAAAAGTTTCCGGAAAGATATTTTGAGTTCGGCATCGCGGAACAGAACATGATCGGCACCGCGGCCGGCATCGCCATGGGCGGGAAAATTCCTTTTATCACTTCGTTCGCCTGTTTCCTCGTGGGCCGATATGAAACCGTGCGCATGTCTGTGGCCTATTCCAAGACCAACGTGAAGCTCGTGGGCACTCATGTGGGCGTGGGCATCGGCGAAGACGGAAATTCCCAGATGGGTCTTGAAGACATCGCCATCATGCGGCCTCTCACGGACATCACAATTTTACAGCCCGCGGACGACGCGGAAGCCCAGCAAGCTGTGGCATGGAGCGCGGAACACAAGGGCCCGGTTTATTTGCGGCTGACAAGGCAGAAGTTGGAAGATATTCACGGGCCGGATTATAAATTTCAGGCCGGAAAAGCGGATATTCTCAAATCTGTTCCAGGCGCAACCCTAACCATCTTTGCGACCGGCGGAGTGGTTTATAATGCTTTGAAAGCCGTCGAAGAGCTTGAAAAAGAGGGGTTAAAAGCGAATGTGGCCAACATCCACACCCTGAGCCCTCTCGATAACGAAGCGGTCGTGAATTTATCCCGCAGCAGCAAGCTTGTGTTGACCATTGAAGACCACAATGTGATCGGCGGATTGGGAAGCGCGGTGAGCGAAGCGATCAGCGATGCCGGCCTTGGAGTCAAGGTTCATCGGCACGGCGTGCATGGTTTCGGCGAATCCGGAAGCCCGGAAGCCCTTTACGACAAATACAATTTTTCCCAGCCTAAACTCAAAACCCTTATAAAATCTTTAGCGGTTTAATTATTCCGCCAGCCGGACAAGGTCGCCCTTGGATGGCGTTCTGCCGTCCAGCATTTTGCCCAGTGACAATCTGTCGCCCGCGTGGTTGGTGACTTCCAGAGTTCCAAGTTTTTCTTCTTCACGGCCCAGGACGATGCCCGAATCCGGATCTTTGATTTCCGCGCCCTGCGAAAACACCGTGAGCTTTTGTCCCACTTCCAAACCGGAATCCGTCCCCGCGCTCAAATAAATTTTTCCGTTTGCGACCTGCACAATTCTGGAACTCCAGGGTTTCTTGTTGATCTGGGAAGTGATGTTCACGACGAGCTGTGAAATGGCGGCCCGCAGAGCGTCGCCTTCGGAAGATTCGGAATATCCGCCCTTTGTCCCCAAACCCAGCATCCCGCCGGTGGACACTTTGGCAAGGCCTTTGCCTGAATCCGCAAGAAGAATCTGACCCGTTTCGCCGTCCACCACGCGGATGTCGACCGTGCAGGTGGCTTCCTGGCGCTTGCTCTGAGCAATGATATATTCAGATCCGGTTGTGCGCACGCCAAAATTTGAAATGGCGCCTGTCACAATCGCTGAAAGTCCAAGAATTTTTCCCATCTGAGCCGCGGTGTTGGGATCAATCGCGCCCGACAATCCCAGCTTCTGCTCATCCAGAAGTTTATTCATTTTATCGCGCTCAACGACGATGAATTTCCCGGTCTTGACCAGCTCCGTGATCAAAATGTCGGACGCCGCCTGCCCAAGCCTCTGCTGACCATAAGCCGTTTTGTTCTCGAAATCCACCACGCCCACTCTGCGTCTTGGGCCGGTATATTTTGACTCCACTTTTTTCGTCTCATTTGCGGAAACGTCCTGCTTCATCTTGACGCTTGTCTTTGCGGCGCAGCCCGAATAAAAAATGGATGAAACGGCGATCAGCGCGACGAGTTTTTTTGGCATATGCCCTCCGGTTGGATAGATATTCAAATTCTACTTTTGTTACGGCTCAAGTTCAATCTCTAAACTGTCCTGGGTTTGGGCCGTGACCTTCGCCTTGAGCTTGGCCGCGCTCACGAGGGATTTCGCCAAATCTGACGAATTCGCCCCGTTCATTTTCACTTCCATCTCAGCCATGCCGACCTGATAATTCCTCATATATATTTCGCCCACGCCCGGTGTTTTGGAAATCACATTTTTAAGGTCCGACAAGCGGTCGATGCCGGATATGTTTTTCGCCGTGACGAAGACCGTGGAAAGTTTCGCAAGCTGTGAAGCGATCCTCCCGGCAAACTCATTTGAGGCATTTTTGCCCACGACCATCAGAGCCTTTGAGCTCGCGGCTTCTTTCGTGGCGTCCAGCCCCGACCCCTGGATCGTGACGGCGGCCAGGATTTCGCCCGTCTGAGATTTCAATGCCTTGCCGGAAAAATTTCCGCGATAAGACAGAAGTCCGCCCAGGTTCTGGCCGGTCAGCTGTGAAACGGTGACTTTGCCCGTGATCACCACTTCCGCGTTCAGCTTTTGGAATATCGGAGTGAGTGCGGCCTTCGCGTTCCCGCTCGCGAGCTGTTGGGTTGCTTCCGCCACACGGATCGCGGCCATTTCGGAACGGTCCACAACTTTATACCCTCTCTCGAGAAGTCCCTGAGCCAGAGCATCTGTGCAGGCCGCCGTCTGGGAAGAATCTCCCTCAACCGTCTCGTCCAGCAATATCGCCACGCGCGGATTTCCGACCCCATTTAAATCGACGATGTTCAAAGAATCGAGATCCCGTTTCACTTCCTGATATGAAACCAAGGCCCGGATGTGCGTGTGATAAATCCCGTCCGCTTCTTTGCCTTCGCGGAGGATTTCGTGTTTTTTCACATAGCCGTCGGTTTTCCCAAGAATGTTCTGCTGAATCGTGATCGCCTTGTCCACCAGGGTGCGCGCGGAAATATAAACCCCGACCACTTTCTCAACGGCGTTTTTATAAGCGTCCGAAAGAGCGGCGCGTTTGGTGCCGATCAAATCGTCTGTGACAGCCGAAAGTCCTTCCGCCTCCACCACTTCTCCTTCAGGAGTTTCTCCAAGTTTCAGCCGCGTTTTGGAGCCCGCGCAACCCGAAAGCGCCACGGAAAATAAAGCGATGTATAAAGAAAATATTTTTAACTTTTTCATATGAAACTCCTTGGAAAGAGAAAGCCCCGTTAAATCCTGATGGATTTAGCGGGGCAAAACTCGATCTTCACTGACGTTATTTCGGCGCCGTCACCTGATCTTTAAACTTTTTCTTGTCCAGCCGGAGCGTCAAGACGCATCCGTCGTCGGTGGTCCATTCTCGCTTGGTGATCATGGCTCCGCGCAGAGTCTGCTGAACGATGCCGGAAATTTTCTGGTCCGTCGTGATCGCCTGCTCCACGGTGGTGGTGGCGTCGATCGATTGGCCTTTCAAATAAGCCAGCATTTTTTCTTCCGCGATCTTGCGGGCCGCGCTTTCGGAGAGGGACATTTTTTGGGATTTGTTCTGAATGCTCTGGTCCGCCGCGCCGATGCCGTCAAATTCAATGTATCGGTCCGTTTCCGCTTCGGGAGTGTCCAGGGTGCGCGCGATCTCGCCTTTTTTCACGCGGGAATCCGCTTTGTGCGAACAGCCCGCCGCGCCCAGAGCGAGAACACCCAACGACATCATGCATAATATTTTTTTCATTATTTTCCTCCCTTCAAATTCTTTTGAGTTTTATAACAGATAAGCCCGGGGCTGTCAAGAAGGCCGTCAGTTTTCTGTTTCCACCACATCTTTGATCACCTGCTGAAACTTCTCCTTGAGAGCGGCTTGAGATTCTTTCGCGACTTCTTTCAGTTCAGACGCAAGCTCTTTCCCCTGCGCTCTCAATTCTTTTCCCACCGCCTTGATGTCTTTGTTGACGCGCGCGGTCTGCTTGTTCAGCCGGGCAATTTCCTTTTTGCTTTTTTTGTCTCCGGACTTTTCAAGCTCGTCAATCTGTTTGCTGTTTTCCAGAACGTCTTTTTCCAGGTCCTGCCTGCGTTTAATGGTTGCTCCGATCTTGTCGTTCCAGCGGGAAATGAGCTTGTTCAAGCCTTCGATTTCCTTTTGATGGAACCCGACCAGATCTTTGACATGGATGACGCACCCCAACGGTTTCACTTCTGACGGCTCTTCCTCCGCCTTGGGGGCTTCTTTTTTTATCTCTTCCTTGATCGGGACCGCTTCTGCCTGTTTAGACGATTCAGCCGGCGCGGATGTTACGGGGGCCGGCTCCTGCTTTGCCGGTTCCGCCACCTGTAAACTGTCTC
>JAKFYJ010000089.1 GCA_021730935.1 Elusimicrobiota bacterium | reverse complement strand
GCATCAGCGCTGTGCCTCATTGGCTCAGCGCTGATGCTGATCCGTGTCGGATATGTCCAGGTCCTTTTCCTGGTCTTTCCGCTCTTTTTCCTGCTCAATCGATGGAAAGTCCGGCGCGCATTCCTGATTTGGGCCCTGGGGTTCATGACGGTCCTTCCGTATTATCGTTATAGCCAAGCGACATACGGCGATCCGCTCTATTTTTCTCATCTGGAACTCGGCAAGCTCTGGGGCAGGGATTTTAAGCATCGCGAAGGATATCCCCGCAACTGGGACGAATGGGAACAGCAAAAAGAAATCGGGGTGAAACCGATGAGCCTGGGGGAATTTCTCTTCAAAAAACACCGCCTGCGGCAATTCCCCTCAGTCGTTGCCGGCGGCGTGTATAAAATCTTCTTTTATTATGACACGGTGGAACACCTCATATTTTTCCGCTATCCCATCAACACGCTCATCCCCAAAGTGAGGCCGGTCATCTTCACTTATATTTTTTTCCTGTGCGCGGGATATCTGAGCATCCTTGCGAGCGCGTCCCAATGGAAATTTCTGCTGTTCCTGTTCATGATCTTCCTTCAGTTTTATGTCGGCGCGCACATCTATGTTTTGCACCGATACATGACTTCCATCTCTCCCTTGCTCTTCATGACCCTGTCTCAAGGGCTCGTGACTGCTCCATCAAAGATGAGGGCATGGGGAGTGAGGGGATTTGTTGCCAGGGTTGCCAGCCATTTTCCGGCCTGGCGGAGCTGAATACATTTTAGTCGGGTTCCTTCCTCAATTGACAAAACCCTGTTCCCCTGTTATAAATGAATCAGTTGCTGCACATTCGGCGCTCGCGCGCGCAAGGCAGGTGATGGGATGGATGCCATAAACATCATGGTCGTGGAAGACAGCCCTGAGACGCGGAACACGCTCAAAGACATTTTTGAAGTCTCGTTCAGCGGGGGAGACTTGCCCTGCGAAGTGATCATCAACTCTTCCGGCGAAGAAGCCCTCGAAAAACTTGAAGGCGGCCTGGTCCCCAATTTAATCATCCTGGACATCAACCTCCCCGGCATCAGCGGCGCGGAAGTCCTGAAACGGCTCAAGAGCGATGCGCGGTGGAAAAGCATTCCCGTGTTCCCTTATTCCTCACTCTGGAGCGAGAAGACCGACATGCCTTTTGACGAGCACTTGAAGATCGTCAAAGATTGGTATGACGCGGCGCGGTTCAGCCAAAAAGCCGGCGCGGGGCTTGTGGCGCAGGTGACGCCGAAATATCAGGGCCACGAGAGCACTTCCGTCATCCATCCGCGCCTCATCGTGTTTGCGGCCAGCGTGCTCATCCAGCAGGGCATCGAGCTGTCGCCGTCGTTTGAGATGATGGTGAGTTCAGCCCGCAAGGTTTTGACCGAATCAAAATAAAATGAGCGCCGCGCCCAAGGTCCTTTTGGTCATCAGCGACAACACCCGAAGACCGGCTTTCTCGGGGACTCTGAAAAGCCTGGGATGCCAGGTGTTCACAACCATCTCCGCGGAAAACGCTCTCGCGGCCATCGACGGGTTTCACCCCAACGTCATCCTGGCCGACATGGGCATTGAAGACCTCAAATCCAACAATTTCCTGAAACGCCTCAAGGAAAATCCCAAGGCCAAAGACACGCCCGTGGTGTCTTATACGCGCCTGCTCACTTATAAACTCACAGACCCCACAGCGCTCCCAAAACCCGAATCTGTCCCCGAAAACGAAGATCCCGACCGCGCCTATGATGCGCTCAGGGACAACCTTGCTCTCGTGCCGGGGGAAGTGATCCTCTGGGTTGAAGAAGCTCTCGCCAAGCAGAAATGCCCCGTGCCTTCCGTGATGGCTGAAGCCGTAAAAATCTTAAAATCCCCCGCCGCAAAGAAATAACCCCCAAACTTTCCTACACAGGTTGATATAAGTCGGGACTCCCCGTCCCCTGGTTTCATTATTAGAATGAATCCAGAAATTATGAATACGCATACTCACATCAAATTCGGAATAGTTCATCGCCCGCCGATGACCCGGGTCAAATGTCCCGGTTTGGCCTGGGTCATATTTTATTGCTTTCCTGGGTCATTTGTCACTTCTGAAAAATTCCGGAGGGTGTTAGAATCAGGCATGAAAATGAGCTCGAAATTGTTACATAAAGTTTACAAAAAGTTTAGGTATGGTTTAGGTTCGTCATGCTAGGATATAAAGCATCGGGGATGAAAAACATTATCAATAAACAAAGCATTTTTATTATGTTTATGGTCGGAAAACTTTTTCCGGCGCCTCTTTTTGCTCTCACGGAACCCGGCTTCAGCGCCAGAGACAGCGCACTCGGCGGCGCAATGACGGCCATGGCCGACGACGCCGCCTCCATGAATTATAATCCCGCAGGCCTCGTGCACCTCATCCAAAATGAAGCTTCCTCAACTTATGGTTTCCTCAACAGCGGCGTCAGAGGCGCTGACAATGCCTCGGATTGGGCTTTAAACGCAGGCGTTCCCATCAATCGCAGATTTGGAGCCGTGGGACTCACATGGCGGGACACCACGGAGCGGGGTCAGCACAGAGAACAGATGGCGTCCTTGGGATATGGCAAATATATTTTGGGACGGTTCGCGGTGGGCCTGGGTACGAGATATTTGAACCGGAGGCCCGATGTTTCGTCCACCCTGGGCCTTGACCTCGGCGTCCTGGCGCAGTTCGGCGAAAGCTGGAGCGTGGGGGTCTCGGCAAACGGCGTGAATGAGCCTGATCCGTCTGCCCACTTCAACAATAAAGGAACGGTTCGATACGGCGCGGCATTTCGTAAACCCAAAATTTCTCTTTCCAGTCAGTTCAATGTGGTCCGATCCTCAGACGGGTCCGGCCGAGATCTGTTCATGACACTCGCGTGCGAAAAATGGTGGCTTTCCCGCGAATATCTGAAATCCGACATCGCGCTTCGCGGTGCCTGGTCTCTCTCAACGGACGATTCCAGCCTTCTGAGCGCGGGAATGGGGTTCAGGACCCATTTCCTCCAGTTTGATTATGCCTTCATGCTCCCCGTCCTCTCTGACGCCTTCTCCTCCGCGCGCGGAAGCCATCGACTCACTTTGACTTATGGGTTCGGACAGTCCGCGCCCAACAAAAAATCCGCTGTCGGCAAAAGCAATCTTAAACGCCTGATCGCGGTCACGAGACAGGAAATCGATTTTTACAAAAACCTGAATGAGTCCGGCCTCGCACAGGTGAAATATCTCAAAGCGTCACTCGCCGAGCAAACGAAAGAGCCCAGGCGCGCGAAAGAACTTTATCGTCTGAACATGACCCGATATTGGGCCCAAAAAGACCAGGGGGCCCCTCTGCCTGAGCGCGTGGAACTTCTCAAAACAGTGATCGGTGCTTTCAAGCCTCTGGGGATCACGGTCAAAGGCGCAGAAAAAGAACTTTTGGCGTCTGAAAAATCCTGGGAACGTGGAGAGCAGAAATGGGCCGCGGACCGCGGAGAATATTCCAAAGGGGTGGCCGGCCTGGAAGATCCGATGGAACGCATAAAAAAAATCATCAGGCTCGAAAAAAAATATGCCCCGAGCGGCCACTCGATGGATTTCGTGGAAGGGGAACTTTTTGAACTGGAGAAGTTCAATGAATAAAATAAAATTCTGGATCACCGTTCTCTTCTCAGCGGTTTTGGGATTGTTTCTGGCTTATGGTTTCGCCCACGCGGACGAAACTCCGTGCTACAAAGTGAAGGAAGTCCTGGTGAACAAAAATTCCGTCATCTCCCGGAGAAAAGTCAAAAAGTTGACAAAAAAGTTTTGCGGCGTCTGCGCGGACCACGATGTCGTGAACCTGATACTTCGGGAAATCACCAACGACATCATGAACCGGGGCTATGTCACCACCCGCGCGTTCCTCCCGCCCCAGAGCGTTTCCTCAGGGATCCTGACGGTCCAGGTGTTGGAAGGCAAGCTCGAAACGATCAAATTTGACGAAGCATCAAAAAATTCTCTCTCTCTTTTTGACCGCACCCAGACCCTCAGCGCTTTTTCGGCTTTCAGGAACAAAACCCTCAACCTGCGGGACATCGAGCAGGGGCTCGCGCAGATGAATCAGCTTTCGAGCAAAAACATCACCATGAAAGTTGCTCCTGGGACAAACGACGGTCTTTCTCAGCTCGTGCTGTCGGATCACGGCGGTAACAATCAGGTCCGCATCCGCGCCTCTGCCGACAATTCTGGGCAGGATTCCACGGGGCTTTATAATGTCCGGCTCAATGTGGACCGCGAAGACCTCTTCAAGGTGAACGACAGTCTGTCTTTCAGTTATTCGCAAAGCCTAAAGGACCAAGAAAGCGAAAAACGGTCCCAGAGCATTTATGCGAGCCTCCGTGTCCCGTTCGGATATTGGAGCGTGAGCGGCAACCTCTCCAAATCGGATTATGCCACCATCATTTTCGGAACCAACGAGCGCATCCGCAACAGCGGGACCGGCTTTCACCAGAATTATAAACTCGAACGCAACCTCCTGCGCGGCAAACGCCAGACCCTCTCTTTCTGGACCCAGATGAACCTCAAAAAGACCGAAAGCTATATCGAAGACATCAAAAGCGAAGTGGGGAGCCGCCACCTCACCGTCGTCAAAACCGGTTTCAGCCACAGTTTTTCAAGCGTGCTGGGTTCCGTGAACACCAGCGCGGCCTATCACCGCGGTCTCGCCATTTTGGAGGCAAAGCCAGACGAAGGGCTCCTCACGGACTTTACGCCCAGGGCGGAGTTCGACAAGCTGGACATGAGTCTCAGCTATTTCAAGCCTTTCACCGTATACGGACAGAACGCCCAGTTCAAAACTTTTGCGGGCGGGCAATATGCTTTTCAGCCGCTTTATTCTTCAGAACAGATCGTGATCGGAGACGCCTTCTCAGTCCGCGGGTTCAAAGACCGCTCCGCTTTCGGCGACAGGGGATTTTATGCGTCCAACGAGTTTTCGTTTTCGCTTCCCGGGTTCATCTCAGAATCGTGGGGCGTCAACAAAACGCTCCGCAAAACGGAATGGTTTTCGGGGTTTGATGTGGGTCAAGTCCGTCACTTCGGCGGGAAATCTGCCAATTTCGGCCAGGGGGAAGCGTTCCTCACAGGTTGGGCGACAGGTTTGAGATTTAACGGCAAGGTCCTGAGCGCCGAGGCAACCTATGCCCAGTCCGTGAACACGGAAGATTTTATCGGACGATCACAGGAAATTTACGCAACCCTGAGTTTGAAGCTTTTTTAAGGAGACATAAAATAATGAATATTATTAAAAAAACTTTTGCCGCGCTCATCAGTCTGCTGATCGCATTCCCGCCCGCGCTCATGGCCGAAACCATGGGGTCTGCCCTCACAACATCCGCGGGGGACATTGCCGTGGACGGAACCACCCAGACGGGCGTGGACCGCGCCCAAAACGGCGTTCCCGTGGTCAACATTGCCCCGCCTTCCGGAGCCGGGGTTTCTCACAATCGTTATTCTGATTTCAATGTCGGAAATGAAGGCGCCATCATGAACAACAGCAACCGGATGGAGGTTTCTCAGCTGGGCGGCGCTCTTTACGGCAACCCCAATCTGGATCCCAATAAAGAAGCCGCCCGCGTGATCCTGAACGAAGTCACCAGCACCCGCGCCAGCCGTCTTTTGGGAGCCACAGAAATTCATGGGCGCGCCGCGGACTATATTCTGGCCAACCCCAACGGCATCACCTGTAATGGGTGCGAATTCATCAACACGCCCCGCGTCCTCCTCGGCACGGGCCGTCCTGTCATGGACAACGGCGATTTCATCGGGATGAATATGGATGCGTCAGGACAATTTGTCGTCGAAGGTCTGGGTCTGAACGCCGGAAGCGCGGATTATTTTGATATCGTGACGCGGATGGCAAAAATCAACGCGGAGGTTCACGCCAATCAGCTGACCCTCAAAACAGGCAATGGATTTTATGATGACAGAACCCGGCAAATGGACAGCGCGAAAACCGCGTCGCAAAATGCTCCCGCTCTAAGCATCGACAGTTCTCTCCTGGGGGGTATTTATGCGGGCAGGATCACTCTCGAAAGCACGGAGCTGGGAGTCGGAGTGAACACCTCCGGAAGCGTCCTCAGCCAGGAAGACATGGTTTTCACGGCGGACGGCAGGATTGACTATGCGAACGCGGCCTCGGAAAAAGGGGGCATCAGCATGGAATCGAAAAACTCCGGAATTCAGCAGAACAGTTTTTCAGCCGCCAAAGGCGACATCTCCCTGACCGCAAAGAATAAAATCGTCCTGAACGGGGATGAGTCAAGGGGAAAGATCGGTGTCAACTCCACGGGCAGCATCAGGGTCAATTCCCGCGGTTCAGTCGGTTCCGGGATTGAAAACAACACAGGACTCATGAGTTCCGGAAAGATAACTCTCGAAACAGACGGGGATGCGACAACACTCGGAAGCCTGATTTCCGACAACGAAGTCAACATTGACGCTCAAAATGTCAGCATGGAAAACGGAGAGGTCAACGCCGCGCGCGACATCAACATTTCAGCAAGCAAGGATGTTGCCCTCACCCGTGGTGAAGTGGTCACATTCAAAAACCTGAACATCGCCGCCAAAGGCGATATTTCGAACGGAGCGTCTGTTCTCGCCAAACAGAAGGCGGTCATCAAAACAGACAAGCATTTCAGCAATGACGGAGACCTCATTTCCGGATCCCAGCAGAACGCGGCTTCCTCCAATGTGGGCCTTGAGATTGAAGCGGATTCCATCGAAAACGGCGCAAACGGAAGCCTTGTTTCCTACGGCAACACGGACATCCGCGCAGGGAACGACATTTTTCTCAACGGCGGAGCGGTTTTTGTGAACGGCGATCTGAACCTCCAAAATCAGGGAACCCTCTTTAATAACGCGGAGATTGAGGCCGGAAACAATGCGGTCTTCAATGCGGATGCCTTTGTGAATGGGACCTATGGGAACATTTATGCCGCCGGATCAGCTGATCTTTCCGTAAAAAAAGATTTCATCAATGACGGGTCTCTCACTGCGGGCGATGTCTCTCAACCCGGAAACTCATCCGGCATCCGCATCACTGCCGAAAATATTCTGAACGGCGCAAACGGACAGATGTTTTCATACGGCAACGCAGACCTCGACGTCAAAAACGATGTGACGCTCGCGGGCGGAGAAACCGTGGCCTATGGGGATTTGACCGTGAAAGCCGGAGGCTCTTTCGCGAACTCCTCCGATGTTCAAGCCGGAAACCAGGCCGATTTCAGCGTCAAAAAGGATTTCAAAAACGAAGGGGCTCTCCTCGCAGGTTCAGCCAATCAGAACAACTCAAATGTCAAAATTTCCATCCATTCCGAAACTCTTGAAAATTCCGGCTCCGGCAAAATTTTGTCTTACGGCAATTTGGAAGCGGCGGTCAGCAAGGACATCCTTCTTTCTGGAGCGCAGGTTGCGGCCAATGGGGACATCAACATTTCAGGAAACGGCAGTCTCGACAATCAGACGGAAGTTCAGGCCGGAGGCGCCCTGACTGCGTCGGTGAACAAGGCGATGAGCAATTCCGGCACGTTTCTGGCCGATTCCATTGATCTTTCAGCCGATTCATTCAGCAATTCGAACTCAGGACAAGTTCTTTCTTATGGAGACGCATCCATTCAGACTTCCAGGGACGCGGTTTTGACTGGCGGCAGCCTGATTGCCATGAACAACCTGACGCTGAAGGCACAAGGAGGCATCATTAATAACGCGGGGATGCATGCCGAGAATAAACTCACCCTGAGCGCCCAAAAAGACATTGCGAACTTCAAAACCCTGACGGGCGGATCAGCCATCAACTCGGGCAATCCCGCAACGGGAATCGAAATCAAATCAGATTCTTTCAGCAACGATCCTTCCGGAACCGTTTTCTCTTACGGCAACCTCGGCGTCGCCGTAAACAAAGACCTTAACCTGACCGGCCATCTGGACTCCATCGGAAACATGGACTTGGACAGCAAAGGATCCATCGCCAACAACACAGACATCCAGTCTGACGGAAAAGTCAGCCTCACCGCTGTTTCCAATATCAGCAACAACGGAAAAATCACCGGAGGATCCGTCGGAAATCCAGCGACCGGGATCATCCTTAAATCCAACGGGCTTGGGAACGGCGGAAAACTTTTATCTTATGGAAATTCCCAGATTTTAGTCAACCAGGACCTGGACCTCACCGGCCAAATCATGACCTACGGCGACCTGATCATTACCGGCAGCAATAATATCACCAACAAAACCACGCTTGACACGTCTGGAAAAACTTTCATCACCGCAGGACGGGACTTTTCAAACGGATATCTGGTCGGCGCGGACTCAGTGCTTCACAAACTTCTTTCAAACAGCGATGTCAGCATTTTGGCCCAGAACAGCATTTTCAATTATGGATCCATCGAAACAGGCGGAAACCTGACGCTGACCGCGAAAAACAAATTCATCAATGACCGCAGGGTCTCAAACCAGGGCCTTCAGGGCAACGCCTTGATCACTTCCATGGGGAGCACGGCTGTTTATGCAGATCGGATCACGAATTCAGCAGGCGAAATTTTGGCTCACGGGGACATCACTCTCCAGAAAGACGCTTCCGGAGGACAAAGCAGTTCCGTGGACAACCTTTCCGACACCATCGGAGGCAATGACATGTCGGCCGTCATTGAATCCGACCAGGACATCCGAATTCGGAGCAAACTGCTCAACAATCTCGGCAAAGACTCAGGGTCATATGGAGTGGGCATGATTCAGGTTGGCCCCCCGGGAGAGGAATATGAGAGCCTGGTTGCTGAAGAGCGGATCGTTTGGAACAACATGAAGACTATGCCGTCCTATATTTCCGCGGGCCGTGACATGTCCATCGATGGGGCAGACATCGTGAACCATGGCAGCGTTCTTTCCGCAGGCCGAGACCTCACGATCACCGGAGGATCGGTCAAAAATGAAATGTTCAGCCTGAACGCCGGACCTTTATTGCAGATTTTTCAAAACCATCATCAATGGAAGGATTGCAACATCTGGGGAGGAAACTGCACGTCCCACGAGATCATTTATGAAAGAACAAACACCTATGGTCCAACGGCAGATTCCAATTTCGCTCCCATTTTGTTCGCAGGAAACAACTTGCTGATCAACAATGTCAAGAACGTGAACAACGGCAACGCCGGCACCCGCTTTGCAAAATCCGTCAACAGCGCTGTCCTGGATGCCGTGAAACAGACCGGGATGATCCCCACCGCAGGGATCTCTGTCCCCTCCTTTCAGATCACCGACACAATTCAGCAAGGCGCTCCTCAAAGTTTCGGTTCCGGAATTTCGGCTTCCGTCATCGCGCTTAATTCCAAAACCGTTCAGCCGGCAACCGTGCCCGACGTTTCGTTGTTGAACCTGTCTGCGCTTTTCGGCCTGAGCGAAAATCTCCAAAGCCGTTTCTTGATCGAGAGCCGGAGCCAGTTCACGAGCGTGGGAAGCCTCAAAGGTTCTCAATATTTTCTGGACAGGATCGGATATAACCCTCACACGGATGTGAAGCTCCTGGGCGACGAATATTATCAGGCGAAATTGATTGAGCGGAGCATCCGCGAAGCCACTGGAAAAGTTTATCTGAACAACAAAGTGTCCGGCTCGCTCGAACAGCTCGCCATGCTCTATAGCAATGCTTATGACGAAGCCGTGGACTGGAACCTCACTCCCGGCATCGCTCTCAGTTCGGACCAAATCAACAAGCTCAAGAAAGACATTGTGTGGCTCGTGGAGACAGAAGTGGTCTTGAACGGCAAACCTCAGAAAGTTCTTGTCCCTCAAGTTTATCTCGCCATGGCCACCCGTCAGGCACTGGAAAATCCCGTCGCCACCATCGAAGGAAAGACCGTTTCCATTCAATCGATAGGCGATGTGGTGAACACGGGAAAGATGTCTGCGGAAGACAACCTTTCCGTGGCTTCCGATAACGATATCAATAACCTCGAAGGCCGCCTCAATTCCAACGGCAACATGGCGCTTCTTGCCGGTCACGACATTCTGAACAAGGGCGGAAAAGTTTTCGCCGCAAACGATCTGCTCATGGATGCCAAGGGAAGCATTACAAATTCCAATGTCAAAGGCCGTTTCGGCATTGCCTCAAACTGGAAGGACAAAATCACAGCCGCAGGCGACATCAAGGCCGGAAACAGCGCGGCCCTTCTCGCGGGCAAAGACATCAATATCCTGGGTGCCGGCTTGAGAGCTGAAAATAACCTTGCTCTTGCCGCAGAAGGCAATGTCAACATTGCCGCGGACCGTCTGGACTCTCATTTTGAATCTCACAACCAGACTCACGGCGAAACTTATGACCATGTGGAAGATTCCACCCGCCATTTTATGGCCAACGTCAATTCCGGCGGAGACATGCAGATTTCTTCCGGCAAAAATATCGCGATTGCCGGCGGCAATGTTGGCGCAGACGGTTCCATGTCTCTGGACGCCAAGGATGACATCACCATTGCCTCTGTTCAGGACCGCGATTATTCCTTCACCCGCACGACCAGCAAAGACCTGACCAGCTCTGAAGAAAATGTGAACGCCAGCGCCAGCGTGCGCCAAAACTCCTCCAATTTGAGCGCCGGCGGCGATTTCTCCTCCAATTCCGGACGGGACACAAACGTCATCGCCTCCAATGTTTCAGCCGCCGGAAACGGGACTCTCGTCGCAGGAAGGGACATGAATGTGTTGTCTGACACGGACAGCGATTCCAATTATTCCTATCACAAAGAAACCCACATGGATGCGGGCGCGGTCGCTTTGGGAGCCGTTGTGGGGTCAATTGTTGGAGGTCCAAGCGGGATGGTTGCCGGAGCCATGACTGGAGCCAAAGCGGAAAGCGGAGAAATTAAGAAAGATTCGATATATGACACGCGCGAAGTTGCGTCCAATTTGAACTTCGGAGGAAATCTCACCGCCATTTCTGGCGGCGACGCAAATATTGTCTCGAGCAAACTGAATTCAGCTGCGTCGATGAGAGTTCTGGCGGGCAGTGCGCTGAACGATGACGGCTCTATTATCAAAGTAAATGATCATGCCGATATAAATATAGGGGCCAAACAAAATATTCATGAAGAACATCATTCCGTCGAAGAGCTGAAGCCGGATTATGCGGGCGTCGCGATGGGCAGCGCGATCAGCGGTCTCGTTGCGGGAGCGTCGGCAGGTTTGGGGGGCTTTGTCATGGCCGGTGCAGGCGGCGCGGTGCTCGGCGCTTCCGCAGGCGTTGTTGCCGGCGCTGTGGGGTCAGGCGTGTCAGGATTGGCCATGGCTGATGTCATGAGCGATACGGTCAAAGTGATGGTGAACAAGCAGGAAAAAAACACTTTGGACATTCATCAAACCAAACTTGCCTCGTCAGAGATTTCCAGCGGAGAAAATATTGGCCTCTCGGCCAGCCATGACATCCTCGTTTCCGCCTCAAACCTGAAATCCGCCGGGGACATTTCTCTGGAGGCCGGAAACGATGTCACCATCGCCTCAGCCGAAGAAAGATTGAATCAGAAGGAAACCCACAGCGAACTGAGTTTTGACGATTTCAACGTTAAGGTCAATCGTTCCAGCGTTGACACGAACTGGAGCCAGAAAGGACTGGAACGAGAAAAGGAAACGGATCGGACCACCCAGAAACAGTCCGAAGTCGCCGCCGGCGGCAACATCTCTGTCAAGTCCGGCAAAGACACCAACATTGTGAGCTCCAACCTGATGGCTGGAGAGAAAGTGAGTTTGAATGCCGGCAAAGACGTGAACCTCCTCGCAGCCAAAGAGACAGAAACCGTGACAGAACGCGAAAGCTCTTTCAAAAACACGTTCACCCAGACGGTGGGGAACTCCTGGGTGGAAGCGGGATATGCCGCCTATGACGCTGCCACTCAATTGGCCGACACAGCCAAAGCCGACAATGCCGGATCCAAAGAAGGCAAGATCAACACCGCCATCACAGCCGCCAAAGCCGCGATCGCGGTTTATCAGGTTGCCAAGATTGCCCAGGCCGCGGCTGGGAGCGCCGCCACAGCCGGCACATTCGGTTTTAACGCATCTCTTTCTATGACGCAGGAAAAGGAAACAAAATCTTCCAGTCAGGAAAAGTCTGCTGAGGTTGGAAGCGCCATTCTTTCCAATAACATAGACATCACAGCCAACAACGACCTCTCTGCCCGCGGCACGACCCTGATTGCTGACGGCGGGGACATTCACCTCAAAGCCGGTGACGACGTCAAGATCGAATCGTCAGAAAACAGCGTCGGCACGCGCTTTGCGCAGGAAAAGCTGACTCTCAAGACAATTCTCGCTTCCACCAATGGCGATTTCATTCCCACCATGTCCGTCTCACGCAGTGAAGGAGCCAGCTCTCAAGTCACCCAAAACAACGCTCAGATCAGCGCGAACGGCGGAACAGTCAAGATCGAGTCCGGAAGCGACACGGACCTCCTCGGCGTGAACCTGAAGGCCAAAAATGTCGACATGACTCATGTCGGCGGCGACCTGACCCTCGCCTCCAAGCAGGACAGGTCAGAATCAGAATCCAACAGCTATTCCTTGACCCTTGGACGTCAGAATGTCGGTTTCTCTATAAGCCAATCCAAAACCAGCGAGAACTGGACCAATTCCCAATCCAGCGTCATAGGCACCGACGGCGTGGCCATCAAGGCGGACGAACTCAATATGGTGGGTTCCGTCATCGCCAACCAGAAATCCGACGGCACAGACGGCGGGAATCTCAATGTCGCCGTCAACAAGCTGAATGTAAAAGATCTGAAAGACACTTCAACTTCAGAGAATTTCAGTTTCTCCATCGGCGTGAGCGCCGCCGGCTCAGAAGACAAGAAAGGCAATGACAGCACCAGCTGGAAAGGCGGCGGCACCAACATCGCAGTGGGCACCAGCGGCCACGACAAAGAAGGCATGACGCACACCACCTTGGGGCAGGGTAACATCACCGTTGCGGAGAATCCTGACAGTCTTGCAAGCGTGAACCGCGACATCAATAACAGCCAGGTCGTTACCAAAGACGAAAAGACCGGCGGTCTGAACTTTGATGTCAGCGTTTCGAACAGGCTGATCGTTGCAACGGCAACAGGGGACACGGAGGACCTGAAAGCGCAGGTGGAGGAAGTGTTTGGAACGCTGAAGAATCTGCCGGGGAATGTGGTGAAGGCTGGGGAAAGGGTGGGAAAGGCAAGTGAAGATGTTGCTGAAACAGCAATGTTGGCTATTAAGGGAAAAACAGATGGGATTTCTGGAACATTAGACCAATATAAATTGAGAGTTGCTGATAATGAAGCGTATGCTCGGATGACTCCCAAGCAACGGGAGATCATGAAAAACCCGGGGAAATACAGTGTTAAAGAAAAGCTTGAAACCACAAACCGATACAACCAAGTGTTTGCAGCAGTTTTGGGGATAGACCCGGCAGAAGCTCACATATTTTCCGCGCAACTGATTAATGAGGATCAAGCGATAGCGAAGAACGGTGGAGGCGCGCCAATAGACAAAAGAAATCTAATTGCGGGGACGGACGCAAACCCTGAAAACAAAGATATTTATTATGAAAATGATAGGACAAATACTGAAGACAATCTTCCAAGAGCGGCAGGGCATGAGGGGGCGCGATATCTAAACATCCAGAAGGGAAATTCCAATGATTCCAGTCATGATGGTGTTAGTGGACCTCAAGATGAACTTGCACGCAATATGGGCCAACACAGCGTAAACGCGCTTGATTTTGAAAGTAGGCTTCAGGATGACAACAATGATGAGGTATATTCTGCAAATCGCCGAATAAGTACAGATGTAGACAATAAATATGTTAAAGCTGGATCAGTTAAAATGAATGAAGTAAAATCACTCGAGCCAGATATTGCATTTCACAATGATTCGTCCGGAGCGGGAGGAAATGGACACATGAGCTTGTTCTTTCAGGATGAAAAAGGTACATGGTATCAGTATAATCAAGGATCTGCCGAATCAAATGGAAGTAATCTTAAATATTTACTTAATTTTGGATTTAAGGAAGGAATTGGTATTGAGGAAAAAGATCCGGCAATTGCACAATTGCTACAAATGAACAAAAATAATGAAAATATTGTTTATATCAAAACATCAAATTCCCAAGATAAAAAAATAAGTGAAGCTGCCTTTGATAAATTAAATACGACTGGACAGAGAAAATATCGGTTATGGACTAATAATTGTGTTGATTCTGTGCAAGATGTAGTAAAAAGTGGAGGAATCAAACTGCCTTTGGATATTAATCCAAAGCCTAATCACTATATAGCTTTGCTAAAAAATAAATTCAAATGAAGTTAACGAAACGATTTTTTTGCTTATTAAACTTTTTCATTTTTGGATATTTTTGTATGGTTTGCTATTCGAAAAGCCCATCGGATTTTCAAACATTCGAGTGCGAGAACACCGATTTGAAAATTATTTCTGAAATTAAAATAAAGCCAAACCGGAAAAAATTTAATTTAAGTAAGACTAAATTTATTAACAAATCAGGCAGAAAAATTTTATTTTACTTTTCTGATTTAATATTAAAAAGTTCATCAACGTCCTCTGTTGCATATTGTGATTCAATAGCATCAATTATATCAATGGATATTGAGCCCTATCAAACGATCACTTCAAACCTTTATTTTGCTAATGTGGGTGCTATAAGTCAACATGACTTTAGCCTATATCTTAAACCTGTCT
>JAKFYJ010000092.1 GCA_021730935.1 Elusimicrobiota bacterium | reverse complement strand
TCCGAAAATCTTTATCATTATTCACGACGCAAATCCAAGGTTTCTCAGATCGGGCCTTTCACTTTGGGCGGGGAAAACACGGTCCGCCTCGTTTCCAATTTTGCGCCTTACATTGCCGCTCAACAAGCATCCGGCAAGAGCGCCTCAGAAGCTCTCCTCCAGATTTTGGAAGACCAGCTCAAGGATTCCAAGAGCCTCGCTCCCGAGATCGTCGAGTGGACCATCCGTAATGAGCAGGATTTGAAAGATCTTGAGAATTTAAAATATAAACTTTTTCAGGAAACTTCCCGCCTGGCGTTTCTGGGCCGTTTCGACAATTGCATCGATCTGGTTGAGCGGGGATTGGACATCGTGCACGCAGGCATCTTCAAATATGGAGAAGGAGATGACGCTCCAACCCGTAAAAACAAATTCACCAAATTTTTGGAACTCGCGAAAAAGAAAAATGTCCCGGTCATCCTGGAAGCCAACCTATGCAAGGACGAGAAAAAACTGGCCGTCACGGGAGATTTGACCCCCGCGAACAACACCTTGAACGGCATCGCATGGGCCGAGTCCGTGGGCATGGACAATCTGATTTTGTCGTTCAACCTGCCTGGAAGATATGAGATGATTCGAAATGTCCGTTATCTCGCGGCCAAGCTCAAAGAGCAGGGCAAACATTATCCCATCCACCTCAAAGTCCAGCCCATGGCGGGGGAATCCTTCGATGAGTATCGGGTTCATGCGAGCATCGTGATCGGCTCCTTGCTCTGCGACGGGATCGGAGATTCCGTTCAGGCAGGAACGGGAACAGACCCCAAAAAAGATTTGGAACTCCTTTATAACGTCCTTCAGGCCGCGGGCGTGCGCATTACGAAAACGGAATATGTTTCCTGTCCTTCGTGCGGAAGAACCCTCTTTGACCTGCAAACCACGACGGAACGCATCCGTTCTCAGACCGGACATCTTAAGGGCGTAAAAATTGCGATCATGGGATGCATCGTGAACGGTCCGGGCGAGATGGCGGACGCTGACTTTGGATATGTCGGCGGAGCGCCTGGAAAAATCAATTTATATGTTGGAAAAGAGTGTGTCCAGAAAAGTATTCCTTTCGAAGAGTCTGACGCCCGCCTGATTGAGCTGATCAAGTCCCACGGAAAGTGGACAGATCCGGCTTAAACCACTGAAAAATAATTATTTCTGTTTGAGAAGGTATTGGATGAGGGTGCGCGTGGGGAACCCTGTGCCGCCGTGCTTGCAATAGGGCAGTTCTCTGTCGGTCCAGGCGGGGCCTGCTATGTCCAGGTGGATCCAGGGACGCTCATCCATGAATTCCTGCAAGAAAAGGCCGCCGATGATGCTTCCGGCTTCGCCTCGGATGGAAGAAATGTTTTTGACGTCTGCGATGGGAGATTTGATCCCGTCTTTATATTCCTCGACGAGAGGCAACTGCCAGAATTTTTCGCCGGTCTCTTTTGAGGCCGCGTCAATTTCTTTGAATAAATCGTCGTTGTTTCCCATGGCTCCTGCCACGAGACTTCCCAAAGCGATGATGCAAGCGCCCGTCAGCGTTGCGATGTCGATGACGGCGTCGGGCTTTTGCTGAACTGCATAATGGAGAGCGTCCGCAAGCACCAGCCGGCCTTCCGCGTCCGTGTTTAAAACTTCAATCGATTTTCCGCTCATGCTTCTCAAAACGTCTCCCGGCTTTGACGCGCGGCCGCCCGGCATGTTTTCCGTGAGAACCATGATCCCATGCACTTCAACTTTGGGTTTAAGCTCCGCGATCGCCTTGAATGTCCCCAGGATTGAGGCCGCGCCCGCCATGTCCATCTTCATGGTTTCCATGTTCTGAGGCGACTTCAACGAAAGCCCGCCGGAATCAAAAGTGATGCCTTTTCCGACGAAGGCGACGGATTTTTTCGCGCCTTGAGGTTTATAATGCATGTGGATGAAAACAGGCGGTTCCGCGCTTCCTCGGTTGACTCCCAAGACGGCGCCCATCTTCATCTTCTCGATGTCGTCCTTGTCAAAAACCTGGATAGTGACACCGGCAGATTTCCCTTCTTGAGCGATTTTTTTGGCTTCTGCGGCGAATTGGAGAGGCGTCAGATCGCTGGGCGGTTCATTCACGAGGTCCCGGACAAAGCTTGCGGCTTCCGCGAGTATTTTTCCGATCCGGAACCCGTCTTTTGAGGCCTGTTGCCCCGCCTTGGCTGAAACGACGAAAACCTCTTTGACCTGAAAATCGTCTTTTTTCTTTTGCTTATATTTGTCGAAGGAATAACCCGCGAGGGAGAGCCCCTCAACTGCTGCGGCAGTTTCGGATTTTGCGTCCAGAAATTCGGGGAGGCGAAGGGCGAAGGCGGATTGAGAGAGGGAAAACATCTTTTTATAGGCCAGGGCCGCTGCTTTACAACTTTTTCTAGGTCGGCTTTCTTGCGTTCTCCCAGGCCCACCAGAACCAGCAGGTGAGAGGGTTTGCCGTTTTTAGGGTGAAGGACGGCGGCTGTTCCCGCTTTGCCTTTGAACCCTTCCGCTTTTGCCGCCGCGTCCGCCTCATTCTCGAAAACGAAGAGGGCGAGCGGTTGTTTGGGGTCCTGTTTTTCCGTCAATGTGAGCCGAATCATGTGGGGACTATTATCCTAAAAGAATGATATAATTTCAAGAACCAATGTTAAGATCAGTCGTCGTATACCATCACCCGGACAAACCCGAGGCCCGAAAAGCATTTGCGGGACTGAGCCGGTGGCTAAAAAAGAAAAAGGTGTCCGTCGTTTCGCGTTTGAACGATTCCCGCTGCTCTTCGGCGGATTTTGCCGTCGTTTTGGGCGGGGACGGCACCATTTTGGCCGCGGCCCGCTCTTTGGCCCCTCACGGGGTTCCGATATTGGGCGTCAACCTCGGCCGACTCGGATTTTTAACCACGACGGAATACAAAAATTTATATTCGATCGTCGAAAAAGCCCTCAAGGGCGGACTCAAGGTCCAGGAACGGCTGATGATTCAAGTGCGGGTTTATGGAAAGAACGGCAAAATGTCCCACGCTTCCCTCGGGATGAACGATTGTTATCTGCACGCAGGGTCCAGTTCCCGCATCGTTGAGATTGAGACGCGGTTGAACGGTGAGTTTGTGACTTCTTATAAAGGCGACGGAGTGATCATTTCTACCCCCACGGGAAGCACGGCTTATTCTCTTGCGGCGGGCGGTCCGATTGTTTCTCCGGACCTCGAGATGATGCTGATCACTCCCATCTGTCCGCACACCTTGTCTCATAGGCCGCTCGTGGTTCCAAACGACGGAAAGCTGGAGCTCATCATCACCCGTTCATCCTCGCCCATCCTTTTTGCCATCGACGGACAAGTGAACCGCCAGCTGGCTGTGGGCACGAGGGTGGAAATCAAGTCGGCGGAAAAAAAGCTCAAGCTCTTGGTCGATCCCAAAAGCAATTATTTTGAAATCCTCCGCACGAAGTTAAACTGGGGACGCTGATGCTCTCAGAACTGCATATCAAGAATTTTGCTTTGATCGAATCTTTGAGCGCGGAGTTCCGTTCCGGGCTGAACGTTTTGACGGGAGAGACCGGCGCGGGCAAATCCATTATCGTCGATGCTCTCGGGCTGCTGTTGGGCGACAAGGCGCAGGCGACAATTGTCCGGAAAGGCTCTGATCGCTGTGAAGTGACGGGGATTTTTGATATTGAAAAGAATAAAAATGCCAAAAAGTTTTTGAACGAGATTTCCGCGGACACCGACGAGGATTCTCTGATTCTGAGACGCGAAATTGACAGTTCAGGCAAATCCAAGGCGTTTTTGAACGACAGGCCCGTGAGTCTTTCAACCCTTTCCTCTTTGGGCGACCTTTTGATCGAAATGCACAGCCAGCACGAGCATCAGCGGCTTCTTAAGAATTCCGAACAAAGGGATTTTTTGGACAGGTTCGCAGGTGCCTGGGACCTGAGGGAACAAATTTCACAGGAATATGGCGATTGGAAATCTTTGATGGAACAGTCAAACGCCGCGCAGATGTCCGAGCAGGAACGGGAACACAAGATCGATTTATATTCGTTTCAGGTGAAGGAAATCGATGAGGCAAAGTTGAAGCCGGGAGAAGAGGAAGAGATCGAAAAGCTCCTG
Source organism: Elusimicrobiota bacterium (assembly GCA_021730935.1). GTDB lineage: Bacteria > Elusimicrobiota > Elusimicrobia > 2-02-FULL-39-32 > 2-02-FULL-39-32 > 2-01-FULL-60-11. The sequence continues at coordinate 12,334 of JAKFYJ010000092.1, read as the reverse complement.
CCTCAGCTCAAGAACGCGGAGAAAATCCGCCTCGCGCTCGGCGAAAGCTATGATCATCTATATGAAGCCGAGGGGTCCGTGACGGAACGGCTCCAGAAAGTGAAGCGGTCATTGGAAAACCTCCAAAATTTTGGTGTTGAACTGGAGGGCGGAGTGAAACTGATCGACGATGTTTTGGTGAATGTCAGCGAAATTGTGGGCGAGATTGAATCCTGGAAAGGCAAGGTTTCTGCGGACCCCGCCCAGCTTGACCGGTTTTATTCCAGGCAGGATTTGCTGTCCAAGCTTAAGAAGAAATATGGGATCACGGTTGAGGCGATCCTTCAATATCGCGAAAAAATAAAGCAGGAGCTTGACGCTCTTGAGAACCACGCCCAGTCGAGGGACGAGCTGAACAAGAAAATTGAGGCGGCCCACGCAAAGCTCATGAAAACGGGCCGGGCCTTGAGCAAAGCCAGGGAAAAGGCGGGCGAAAAGCTTGCGTCTGCCGTCGAGAAAGAGCTGAGGGACCTGGGATTCTTGAAGTCTAAATTTATGGTGAGTTTGGTTGCGGAGAAAGACGAGAAAGGAATTGTAATTCCAAGTTCTTCAGGGCTGGAGAAAGTGGAGTTTAATCTTTCTGCCAACGCGGGGGAAGACATTCAGCCCATCCGTTCCGTCGCGTCCGGCGGCGAACTTTCGCGCATCATGCTGGCTTTGAAGAAAATTCTGGCGCAGGTGGATGTGGTGCCGACGCTTATTTTTGACGAGGTGGATTCTGGAATTGGGGGGTCCATGGGCCATGTGATCGGGGAAAAGCTCAAGGGGCTTGGCAAAACGCATCAGGTGATCGCGATCACGCATTTGCCCCAGGTCGCGGCATTCGCTCAAAACCACATTTCTGTCAGAAAGGAAATTTCTGACAAACGCACGAAGACCGAGATTGCTCATCTGGAAAAATCAGCTCGGGTGGAAGAAATCGCCCGCATGCTGGGCGGAATCACGAGCGAGAGGGAAAAACCCACTCCGGCATCTTTGAAACATGCGTCTGAACTGATTGAGGCGGCCCAAAGCAAATGAGCGTGACCATCCGGCAGGCCAGAGTGCGGGACGTCGCTGGAATTCACCACTTGGTGATGGAAGGCACAAAACATGGAAAAATTTTGCGGCGTTCCACGCGGGATATTAAGAAAATTATCCGGCATTTCTGGGTTGCGGAAGAGGACGGCAATCTGATAGCCTGTTGCGCTCTCGAAATTTATAACAAGAAGCTCGCGGAAATCCGTTCTCTGGTGGTGAGTCCCGCCGCCCAAAAAAAAGGCGTGGCCACAGGACTTCTTAACCATTGTCTCTCGCTTGCCCGCAAGAAAAGGATATATGAAGTCCTGGCCATTACGGACCGGGAAAATTTGTTTAAACGCCTCGGATTTTCTGAGCAGCTGCACGGACAAAAGTCGCTTTTTGTCAGACCCTAATTAAAGAGGACTCCCATGGATAAACCGCTGAAAAAGAAAAGCTCAATGATGACGGAAGGGGACACCCGCGCGCCCAACCGCGCCATGCTCCGCGCCGTCGGGTTCAAGGACGCAGATTTTGAAAAGCCCATTGTGGGGATCGCCTCTCTCTGGAGCGAGATCACGCCTTGCAACATGCATATCCACGAGCTTTCCAAAAAAGCCAAAGCGGGAATTATTTCCGCAGGCGGGTTCGGCCAGACTTTTGGGACCATCACCGTTAGCGACGGCATTTCCATGGGCCATGAAGGCATGAAATATTCCCTCGTGAGCCGCGAAGTGATTGCGGATTCCATCGAAGTGGTGAGCGGAGCTCAGAGGTTTGACGGCGTTGTGGCCATCGGCGGATGTGATAAAAATATGCCCGGTTCGTTGATTGCGATGGCGCGTCTCAATATTCCCGCCGTGTTTGTTTATGGTGGAACCATTATGCCTGGAAAAGTTGAGGGCAAAGATGTCGACATCGTGAGCATCTTTGAGGCGGTGGGATCCTATAGCTCAGGCAAGATTTCGAAGGAACAGTTCAAAAATATCGAGTGCAGCGCCTGTCCGGGGGCGGGGTCCTGCGGCGGGATGTACACAGCCAACACCATGGCGTCTGCCATCGAAGCGATGGGGATGAGTTTGCCGGGAAGCTCGTCCAATAACGCGGAGAGCCCTGAGAAGGCGCAGGATTGTTTGAAAGCGGGCGAAGCGGTGGTGAACCTGATCAAGAAACAGATCTTGCCTCGCGACATCATCACCAAAAAAGCCTTTGAGAATGCGATTGCGCTTGTGATGGCTTTGGGGGGCTCCACGAACGCCGTGCTCCATTTGATGGCCATTGCTCATGCGGCCAAAGTGAAGCTCACTCTCGAAGATTTCAACCGCATCAGCAAAAAGGTCCCGCACCTTGCGGACTTGAAGCCCAGCGGCAAGTTCGTGATGAACGATCTCAACCATGTGGGCGGCGTGCCGGGCGTGCTCAAAATGCTCCTGGCCGAAGGTTTGATTTACGGCGATGCCATGACCGTGACCGGAAAAACATTGGCGGAAAACCTCAAAGCCTGCAAAGAACTTGTGCCGGACCAAAAGGTTGTGAGCCATTTTGATAGCCCGCTTCACAAGACCGGGCCTCTAGTGGTTCTGCATGGGAACCTGGCTCCTGAAGGGGCAGTGGCAAAAATTTCTGGGCTCAAGAAAACCAGCATCACGGGCCCTGCGAAGGTTTATAATTCTGAAGAGGAAACCCTGACCGCGATCCTGGGCGGCAAAATAAAACCCGGAGACGTGATTGTGATCCGCTACGAAGGCCCCAAGGGCGGACCCGGAATGAGAGAAATGCTCGCCGTGACGTCCGCGGTTATCGGCAAAGGCTTGGGAGATTCCATAGGGCTCATCACTGACGGAAGATTTTCCGGAGGAACTCACGGGCTCGTGGTGGGGCATGTGGCTCCCGAAGCGCAAGCGGGCGGTCCCATCGGCGTGATCAAAAGCGGAGACCTCATCACCATTGACGCTGAGAAACAAGAACTCAAGGTCCATTTGACCAGCAAAGAGTTGGCCGCGCGGCTCAAGAAATTCAAGGCGCCGGCTCTGAAATATAAATCCGGTGTACTGTATAAATTCGCGAAAACCGTGTCATCAGCGTCGATCGGCGCCGTCACAGATATTCTTTGATCGAAAAAGCCGTCCGGATATTGAGGCGGGGAGGCGTGGTCGCTTTTCCGACGGAAACGGTTTATGGCCTGGGCGCGCGGGTCTTTGACGAATCGGCCATCCGAAAAGTTTTTAAGGTCAAAGGGCGCCCGGGCGACAACCCGCTCATCGTCCACATCTCGGATATGAAACAGCTTGAGCTTGTCGCGGGTTCCGTCCCCGACCGCGCAAAGCGGTTGATCAAACATTTTTGGCCAGGGCCTCTCACACTCGTTTTTCATAAGAAAAAATCTGTTCCTGACCTTGTGACTGCGGGTCTTCCCACGGTTGCAGTCCGGATGCCGAACCATGCGGTTGCGAAACGGATGATCCGGCTTTTGGGGGAACCCGTTGCCGCGCCCAGCGCCAACATCAGCGGCAGGCCCAGCGCCACGACATTTGAGTCTGCCCGGCAGGAACTGGAAGGCAAGGCGGATATGATTTTGAAAGGCGAGCCCAGCCGTTACGGCCTTGAATCCACCGTCGTGGACTGCACCGTCTCCCCTTTCAGATTGTTGCGGCCCGGGTCTGTGACGCTGGAACAGCTGAACAAGATCGTGAAGGTGAGGCCCATGGCATCAAAAGCCAAAGGCGCTCAAAAATCTCCCGGTCTCAAGCATAAACATTATCAGCCCAACTGCGAGGTTTTGCCTTTGTCTGGAGCAGAATGGAAAAAGGGTCTCATCAAGCTTATAAAAGCAGGGAAGAAAATCGGAGTTTTATCGCTGAAGGCGCCAGTTCCGAAAGACCCGCACATCGTTTTTTCTGAAAAGTTCAGAGGGCGGGAATCTCAATACGCAAAAAAATTATACAGTTCATTTTACCGCGCGGAGAAAGAGCATGTGGATGTCCTCGCCGTTCAATCAACGGGAAAAACAGGATTGGGCCTCGCAATCATGGACCGCATAACACGCGCCGGCGGCAAAGCATAAGATGACGAAAATCGAAGAAGCCTTCGCGCACTGCGAAACGATCACTAAAAACCATTATGAAAATTTCCCCGTGGGCTCTTTCCTCATGCCCAAGGAGAAGCGAAAATATATTTGGGCGATTTATGCTTTCGCGCGCACGGCGGACGATTTCGCCGACGAAGGCAGGCATCCGGGGGAATCAAGAGAACATCTTGAGAAGCGCATCGCTCAGCTGGACGATTTCGAATTTAAGCTCGTTCAGGCGACCCGCGGAGAAGCGGTTGAACCCATCTTTGTTGCTCTGGGTCAGACGCTCAAGGACCTGGACATTCCCGTCCAGCTTCTGAAAGATCTGCTCACGGCTTATCGCATGGATGTCCTGCAGAGCCGATACAAAACCTGGGAAGATGTCCTGTTTTATTGCAAACACTCCGCCAATCCCGTTGGGCGCCTTGTTCTTCATGTATTCGGATATAAAGACGAGAAAATTCATCTGCTCTCCGACAAAATCTGCACCGCGCTCCAGCTCACAAATTTCTGGCAGGATATCCGGATCGATCTCGAGAAAGACCGAATTTATATCCCTCTGGACGAAATGAAAAAGTTTAAAGTGACCGAGGGAGATTTGCAGGCCAAGATTGTGAACCGGGCCTATCAGATGCTCATGAAATTTTTGGCGGGCCGCACTGCCGCTCTTTTCAACGAAGGCCTGCCTCTGGTGAAAATGGTGGGGAAGGATTTGCGCCTTGAGATGCGCCTCACCTGGCTCGGAGGCACGGCGATCCTGAAGAATGTCGAGAACGTTGGGTTTGACGTTTATCGAAGCCGCCCTTCGCTCAGCAAAATCGATTTCGCTCTCCTGCTCTGCCGCGCGCTCATTCCCACGGACCTTAAACCCGTTCATGCCTGAGCCCGCGATTTCCTTTACGGCTCAAAATTCGAAAACCGTCACGGAGTCCAGCGGTTCAAACTTCATTTCGTCCTTCTGGTTTCTGCCGCCAGAAAAACGGCACGCCATGAGCGTGGTCTATGCTTTTTGCCGCCTGACCGACGACATCGTGGACAGCGCTCAGGACCGAGGCGTCGATCTCACGGTCGTCAGGAAACAGATCGGGGAATGGAAAGCTCAAACGAAAAAGGCCGTGAGAGGCCAAACGGACAATGCTTCGCCGGTTGTTTTGAGGGAGCTCTCAGACGTTATAAGAAAGTATAAGATTCCTGAAGAGCCGTTCATGGGATTGATAGAGGGATGCGAGATGGATCTGGTTAAAGTGTCCTATGCGGATTTCACGGAGTTGCGGGAATATTGTTATCGGGTCGCGAGCACGGTGGGTCTCATGTGCCGTGAAATTTTCGGATATGAAACGGAGCAGTCCAAAGAATATTCCATATTGCTGGGGCTGGCCTTTCAGTTGACGAACATATTGCGGGACATCAAGACAGATATTGTGCGCGGGCGCGTTTACATTCCAGAAGAAGATTTGAAGCGTTTCGGATTTTCGCGCAAGGAATTTTTGGCTTTGTCCGATTCTTCGCGTTCACGCGAGGTTGACGCAAAATTTATTAATCTGATGAATTTTGAAATTGATCGCGCGGAAGATTTTTATAAAAAGGCTCAGGAAAATTTATTGCCTCAAGACAGAAAATCGTTCGTCGCCGCGGAAGTGATGGCCTCCGTGTATCATTCGATCCTCATGAAAATAAAAGATAATCCGCTCATCGTTCTTCAATCAAAAGTCCGTCTCAATAAAGTTCAGGTGATTTTTAAAATCATCGGCCGATGGGTGAAAAACAGGTTGGGACTTTGATGAAATCCGTCATCGTGATCGGCGGCGGCTGGGCGGGACTTTCCTGCGCGGTTCATCTGGCCGGGTCGGGATATCAGGTCACAGTTCTGGAAGCGGGCAAACGCCTGGGAGGACGCGCGTCATCGTTTGTTGAGCAAAAATCCGGGCGAACCATCGACAACGGCCAGCATCTCTTTATGGGGTGCTACACCGAAACCATGAAATTTCTAAAAACGCTTGGGACTCTGGATAAACTCAAATTTCAAAAAAATCTCGGCGTTGATTTCGTGAGCCGCACTGGAAAAATTTCGACTCTCTCCTGCCCCCGGCTCCCTTCGCCCTTGCATCTTTTTGCGGGTCTTCTCCGTCTGGACACTTTGTCGTTTTCGGAAAAGCTCGGGATGGCCAAGGTCCACAGGGCAGTTCAGAAATGGGACGGAAATGGGTCGTTGAGCAAAATCACCGTTGAAGCGTGGCTCAAGTCTTTGGGGCAGTCGGATCGGAGCCGGAGATATTTTTGGGACTTGATCACGATCGCGGCGCTCAACGAAAAATCCGATGTGGCGGAAGCGGATTCTCTGGCGATTGTCCTCAAAGAAGCTTTTTTCGGGAGCATTGAGAAATCTCAGATCGCGATCTCCTCCGTGGGCCTGAGCGATCTTTTGAATCCCGCCTGCTCGGATTATCTTGCGAGCCGCGGGGGAAAAATTGAGAACGACAAGCTTGTCACGGGACTCAATATTAAAGATGGGCAGATACAGAATATTCAGTTGCGCGAGAATCGGACGATGTCCGCCGATTATTATGTGTCCGCCCTTCCGTTTTTCGCTCTCAAAAATATATTGCCGGACGCTCTAAAAGCGGATTCGTTTTTCGGACGAATCAGTCACCTTGAATCTTCTCCCATATTTTCCATCACTCTGTGGTTTGACCGCGAAGTCATGGACCAGGAGTTCTGCGCCTTGCTGGACACTCACGTTCAGTGGGTTTTCAATAAAAATAAAATTAACCGTTCGCAAGAAACGGGTTCGTGTCTGGCTCTCGTGATCAGCGGAGCGAGAGATTTTATGGGCAAATCCGATGATGAAATTATAAAAATATGCCTTGAGGAGCTCGGCGGATGTTTCCCGAAATCCAAAGATGCCCGGCCTGTGAGCCATCTCGTTCAGAGAGAGAAAAACGCCACTCTTTCGCCCAAGGTCGGTTATGCTCAATATCGGCTTTCTCAAAAGACTCCGATTCCAAACTTGTTTCTCTGCGGAGACTGGACGGACACCGGGTATCCCGCAACCATCGAATCTGCTGTTTTAAGCGGCGTTAAAGCTTCTCAGGCCATCCATGAAAATCGCGCGTAAGATTTCTGAAGTCCGCCAATTCCTCGCCCGAAATGGGGGGAAAAGCCTCGGGTTTGTTCCCACGATGGGAGATTTGCATGAGGGACATCTTTCGCTCGTCCGGCGTTCAAAGAAGGAAAATGATCTCACAGCTGTTTCCATATTCGTGAATCCCTCTCAGTTTAATCAGAAAAAGGATTTTCAGATTTATCACCGCGACGAAAAAAGGGATCTGAGTCTGCTGAAAAAGCATAATGTCGATCTGGTTTTTATGCCTGAGCCGTCAGAGATTTATCCCAAAGGATTTCAGACCTGGGTCCAGGTTGACGATTTGACTCTCGGGCTTTGCGGACCGCACCGCCCGGGCCATTTCAAAGGCGTTGCGACAGTCGTTGCCATGCTTTTCAACATCGTTCAGCCGTCAAAAGCATATTTAGGGATGAAGGATTTTCAACAGCTCAAAGTCATCGAGCGGCTTGTCCATGACTTGCATATGCCGATAACGATTGTGCCTTGCCCAACGGCTCGTGAGGCGGACGGCCTTGCCATGTCTTCCCGGAATCGGCGGCTTTCTCCGTCGGAACACATTCGCGCGGTTCAGTTCGCCAGGGCCTTGCGGGATGCAGGAGAAAATTCAAAAGCGGGAAAAATGTCCGTGCCGAAAATATATCGCCGGTTTCTGGAGGACGCGTCCCTGAATAAAAAAGATGTGGATTATCTTGAGATTGCGGATCCGGAAACTTTGCTCCCGCTCAAAAAAATAAAAAAACCTTTCGTGATTGCCGCCGCAGTCTGGATCGGAAAAACTCGTTTGATCGACAACCATCTTTATGCCTGAGTCAGATATTTTAGTCATCGGAAGCGGGATCGCTGGGCTGACCTTTGCGCTCAAAGCCGCGCGCAAAAACAAGGTGATCCTCGTCACGAAACGCGCGCTTCAGGAATCCAACACCCTTTATTCCCAGGGCGGGATCGCGGCTGTGGTTTCTGCCGATGATTCAATCGAGAGCCACGTCAAAGACACTTTGGTTGCGGGCGCAGGGCTTTGCAATGACGATGTGGTGAGGCAGATTTGCAGCAAAGGCCGGCGACTGACCGAAGAGCTCCACAAGTGGGGGGTCGATTTTTCGCTCTCGTCGGAAAATGAAAATTATTTTGAGCTTGGCCTTGAGGGCGGGCACAGCCATCGCCGCATTTTGCACGCCGGGGACATCACCGGGCGGGAGATCGAGAACAAGCTTTGCCGAAAAGTCCGCGGTCATAAAAACATACGTGTCCTGGAAAATCATATCGCCATCGACCTGATCACCAGAGCCAAAATTGATCTGAAAACCAAAGGGGCCGACGAATGTCTCGGCGCATATGTTCTGGACATCAAAACCAGCCGCGTTAAAAAATTTCTGGCTCGTTCAACGGTCCTCGCTTCTGGCGGAGCCGGCAAGGTTTATCTCTATACGACCAATCCTGACATCGCCACAGGCGACGGCATTGCCATGGCTTTCCGGGCCGGGGCTCCCGTTTCCAATCTGGAGTTCGTGCAGTTTCATCCCACTTGCCTTTATCATCCCAAAGCCAAAAATTTCCTGATCTCGGAAGCGGTCCGCGGCGAAGGGGGGAAACTCCTGCTTGCCAACGGCAAGACATTCATGGAGAAGCATCATCCTCTCAAAGAGCTGGCTCCAAGGGACATAGTGGCGCGGGCCATCGATTATGAATTGAAAAAGTCAGGCGACGAATGCGTTTATCTGGACATCAGCCATCGCGGCAAAAAATTTGTTGAGAAGCGCTTTCCAAACCTTGTCGAGACCTGCAGAAAGTTCGGCATCGACATGGCCGCCGAGCCTGTTCCCGTGGTTCCCGCGGCGCATTATTTCTGCGGCGGAGTTCAGACGGACACGGCAGGGAAAACAAGTCTTTCGGGGCTCTATGTCATCGGCGAATCCGCCAGCACGGGGCTGCACGGCGCCAACCGCCTCGCCTCGAATTCTCTTCTCGAAGGGCTCGTCATGGCGGACGAATGCGCCAATCATATTGAGCGGACTCTCGACAATAAAAATCGGGGAAAGTCATTGCTCATTCCTGACTGGAACCCCGGCAACGCCAGAAACCCCGACGAGCAAGTGGTGATCGCCCAAAACTGGGACGAGATCCGGCGCATGATGTGGAATTATGTGGGCATTGTGAGGACGGACAAGCGGCTCGACCGGGCGCTCAGGCGGATCGAGCTTTTACAGCAGGAGATCAGCGACTATTATTGGAATTTTATTGTGACTTCAGACTTGATCGAGCTCCGCAATCTGGCTCTCGTTGCCGAACTCGTGATCCGCTCCGCCCTTTCCCGCAAGGAATCCCGCGGCCTGCACTATACTTTGGATTATCCTCAGGCCGACAACCGCTTCAAGCGCGACACGCTCATTTTCCCGCCGCGGGCGCGCTAGCCTCCGTCACGGCTCCTCATAACCCTGAGTCTCCGCTATCAATAGATTTACAATTTGTTTACATTTTTGAAAGGATACTGAAAGCTCGTAACTGTCATACTGAATAAGGCTCACAAGGTTTGCATTCAATCAAATGACAGAAGAGGAGACAGTAAATGAATAAAAAATTGATGTTCGGATTGGCTTTGGGAATCGCGGCGGTGTTTGCTTATAGCGTGAAAGCGAAAGCGGACGTTACGGTCAGAATGGCGGCGTCTGTCCCCGGTCAGCAAGTGGGGAATCAGTTTACGATCACGCAACCGAAACATACCGGATCGCTTGCCGGAAACGGCTGCGGCGGAGTCCATCAGCTCTTCAACATGGGGGGAAATGTGACTCTGGCAATTGAAAAGCCTTCTTTCCCATATTCGGACACGGTCAATGGGAGTTCTGTGACTGTTGGAACTGTGGGGACAAGCAGCGCCACCGTCACATATCAGGTCACAGGGTCTCTTGGCCAGTGCGTGAATGTTTCTTCAGCGGCATCATATACGGTGAATGTATGGTCCGCTAAAATCATATCAGTCGCGCCGTAACAGCATATTAAAACAGGGGATGTGTCGATGTCGAATCGGCGCATCCCCCGTAACCTTTCTGCTGGAAGTTATCGTTTAGTTAAGCCACTGCTTTTGCCGCCGTCCTCTTAAACACCAGAGCTTCTTCCCCGTCGGTCCGTTTCGTCGTCACTTCAATCGAATCGCCTTCTTTGATTTCGCCCTGCACGATTCTCTGCGCGAGGGGGTCCGCGATATGTTTTTGGATCGCCCTCTTTAAAGGCCTGGCTCCAAACGCAGGATCGAACCCTTCTTTGACGAGGAAACGCTCCGCGCTGTTGGAAAGTTTCAGCTGAATTTTCTTCTCGTCCAGCCGTTTCAGGAGCAGGCGCATGTTTTTCTCCACGATCGCGTTCATCTGGTCGGCTTGCAGGCGTTTGAAGATGAGGATTTCGTCGATGCGGTTGAGGAATTCCGGACGGAAATGGGCTTCCAGAGTTTCCATGACCTTTTTCTTCATCTCTTCATAATCCGAAGTTTCCTGAATCCAGTTGGACCCGACATTGGAAGTCATGATGATGATCGTGTTTTTGAAATTCACTGTGCGCCCCTGTCCGTCGGTCAGCCGGCCGTCGTCCAAGATTTGGAGGAGCAGGTTGAAAACTTCCGGATGCGCCTTCTCAATCTCATCCAGCAAGATCACGGCATAAGGGTGTTTGCGGACGGCTTCGGTCAATTGACCGCCCTCTTCATATCCGACATATCCGGGAGGAGCGCCGATCAGTCGGGCCACCGCGTGTTTTTCCATATATTCGGACATGTCGATCCGGACCATGTTTTTCTCGTCATCAAATAAAAATTCTGAAACAGCCTTGGCGAGTTCTGTTTTGCCCACGCCCGTGGGGCCCAGGAACATAAAACTGCCGATGGGCCGGTTGGGGTCCGAAATGCCGGACCTTGCGCGCCGCACAGCATTGGCGATGGCGGCAACCGCTTCATCCTGTCCCACAACGCGTTCATGGAGGCGCTCTTCCATCTTGGTGAGCTTGGTCATTTCGCCTTCGAGCATGCGGGTGGCCGGAATTCCTGTCCAGCGAGCCACGACGCCGGCGATGTCTTCCTCGCCGACCTCTTCCTTGAGCATTTTTCCGCCCTTTTCTATTTTCTGGACGGCGGCGTTCGCGGTTTCGAGATCTTTCTGAAGAGCAGGCAAAGAACCATATCGGATTTCCGCCGCGCGCCCCAAGTCGCCCTGGCGTTCAGCCTTCTTTTCCTCAAGTCTAAGCTTCTCAACCTGTTCTTTAACCGAGCGGATTTTCTGGATGACGGACTTTTCATTCTCCCATTGTTTCTTGAGAGAGGTCAAATTTGTTTTCAAGGTCTCCAGCTCCGCCTCAATCTTGCGTATGCGTTCCGCAGATGCCGCGTCCGACTCTTTTTTGAGAGCCGTCTTTTCAATTTCCAGCTGGCGGATTTTTCGGTCAGTTTCGTCCAGCTCCACGGGCATGGAATCAATGGCCATGCGGAGGCCTGAAGCCGCTTCGTCCACCAAGTCGATGGCTTTGTCGGGCAAAAACCGGTCGGAAATATACCGCGAAGATAAAACCGCCGCGGAAATCAGCGCGCTGTCTTTGATGCGCACTCCGTGGTGGAGCTCATACTTTTCCTTGAGTCCGCGCAGAATGGAAATGGTGTCTTCGACGGAAGGTTCGTTCACGATGATGGGTTGGAACCGCCGTTCAAGCGCCGCGTCTTTTTCTATGTATTTTCTATATTCGTCCAGGGTCGTGGCTCCGATGCAGTGGAGTTCGCCCCGGGCCAGCATGGGTTTGAGCATGGAAGAGGCGTCCATCATGCCCTGGGCCGCGCCCGCGCTCATGAGGGAATGCATCTCGTCAATAAAAAGGATGATTTCTCCGGCAGAGTCCGCCACTTCTTTCAAGACCGCTTTCATGCGCTCTTCAAATTCGCCGTGAAACTTGGCTCCGGCGATGATCGCTCCCAAGTCCAGCGCGATCACTTTTTTCTTTTTGAGCGTCTCCGGCACATCGCCCGAGACAATACGCTGGGCGAGGCCTTCGACGATAGCGGTTTTGCCCACTCCGGGCTCGCCTATCAAAACGGGGTTATTTTTGGTGCGGCGCCGCACCAAAAATAACCC
>JAKFYJ010000087.1 GCA_021730935.1 Elusimicrobiota bacterium | reverse complement strand
GACGCCTTCGCCTATCCCAACCCCGCGCACGGCGACCCCAAAATACGACTCGTGATTGGCCTTGCAGACTTGGTGGAGCTGCGAATCTATAACGAGATCGGAGAGAAAGTCCAGGAAGCCACCCTCAACCAGGTGAGCATCATCAACAACCAGTATGCTTATGAATATAAGGTGAGCGGCCTCCCAAGCGGCGTTTATCTGTATACCGCCGCCGCCCAAAAAGACGGCGAAACCATCCGCGTCAAAGGCAAGTTCGCCATCATTAAATAACCGTCTTTACTCTTGAAATATACCCCTTTTGGGGGTATATTTCAGAGGAATGGAGTCAAAATCGGGGTTGATTTCGATACCGCTTGTTTTTGCGGCGTTGGCGGCTTTGAGTTTTGCAGGCCAATGTCACGCCGCGAATTCTGATCCTCCCAAAGTCCAGCCCAGCCCCGGAAAAGGCAGAATCATCGTCAAATATAAAAAGAACGGAGCCCAGGCCGTTTCCCTCAACCGCCTTCGAGCCAGACACAAAATCAAAAAATCCGAAAGGGCTTTCAAAGACCTGGACAAAAAAATCCGAAAGGGCAAAAGCGAAACCGAAGCCCTCAACGAAATCAAGAAAAAGTTTCCAGCTCGGTCCCGCAGAATCGCCAAAAATATCCCGCCCCCGGAAGTCTCCGATATCTATCTTCTGGAATTGGATTCCGGAACGGATCCGTCCGCCGCAGTGAACGATTTCGGCAAAGACCCCAATGTGGAATATGCCGAGCGCGAAGGCGTTTCCACCATTCAGCTGGTTCCGAACGATCCTTATTATAGTTCCACCGGAAGCTGGGGCCAGTCCTATGCCGATCTTTGGGGTCTCAAAAAAGTTCAGGCGGGAACCGCGTGGGACTTGGCCACGGGATCCGGAGTGATCGTTGCGGTCGTGGACACAGGCATTGATTACAACCACCCCGACATCTCGGCCAACGTCTGGCGCAATCCCGGAGAAATCGCGGGCAACGGCATTGACGATGACGGAAACGGTTTTATCGACGACACCGTGGGTTATGATTTCGCCAACACCGACAACAACCCCATGGACGGACACGGTCACGGAACCCACATCGCGGGAACCATTGCCGCAACCGGAAACAACAGCCTGGGAGTCATTGGACTGGCGTTCAACAGCAAAGTCATGGCGCTCAAAGGACTGGACGACTCCGGGTCCGGAAGCGACTATGATCTGGCCATGGGGATCACCTATGCCGCGGACAACGGAGCGGACGTCGTGAACGCGAGCTGGGGATCAGGCGGGTTCCCGTCCAAATTTATGGACGACACGATCAATTACGCGGTTTCGCTCGGAGTTGTTTTCGTGGCGGCGGCCGGAAACAGCAACACCGACGCCTCAAATTTCTATCCCGCGGCATACACCAACTCCATCGCGGTCGCGGCCTCTGACTCCAACGACAGCAAAGCCTGGTTCTCAAATTACGGCGCAAGGATCGATGTGGCCGCGCCCGGAGTGGACATCCTTTCTCTCCAGAGAGGAGGTTCCGGATACACCCGGCTGAGCGGAACCAGCATGGCCGCGCCCCATGTCTGCGGATTGGCCGCCCTCATCATGTCCCAGCATCCGGAATATTCCAGCCCCCAAGTCCGCCAGACGATCTCGAATTACGCTGACGACATCGGCGCCGCGGGAAAAGACGCAAGTTTCGGATATGGCCGCATCAACGCGCAGCGGGCCCTGGCCGTCTCAAACGACACCTCTCCGCCCACCATCGCAAACCAGTCTTCCACGGTCATCAGTTCCTATTCAGCGTCCGTCCAGTGGACCACCAACGAAAACTCCACCTCTCAGCTGGAATACGGATTGTCATCGGCCTATGGAAGTCTTTCCGCGCTGGACGGATCCCTCGCAAAATCCCACTCCCAGACCTTGAGCGGCCTTGCCGCCGACACCGTGTATCACTTTCGGGTTCTCTCCAAAGACGCCGCCGGAAATGAGGCCGCATCCGGAGACATGACGTTCACCACGCTTCCCAAAACGCCCGACACCGTCAAACCCGTCATCGCCGTCACGTCCCCTTCCGACAACGCGTCCGTCTCGGGCATCTTCACGCTTTCAGGCACGGCGTCGGACAACGAAGCTCTCTCAAAAGTCGAAATCGCGATTGACGGAGGAGCAGCGAGCGCGGCGTCAGGAACTTCGGATTGGTCATATTCGATCAATTCTCTTGCTCTGACCAACGGCGCCCATTCCCTCTCCGCGTCGGCCGAAGATTCTTCAGGAAACCGCAGTTCCGTTTCCGTCCAGATTGTCGTCGGAAATGACCTGACCGCGCCGTCGAACACGAACGTGACGGCCTCCGACATTGGCACAAATTCCGCGACGCTCCAGTGGCTGACCGACGAAGATTCAGAGTCTCAGGTGGAATATGGCCCTGCCGCGTCCTATGGCAAATTGTCAGCGCTTGAAGATGCCTATAAAAAATCGCACGCGCAAATCCTGAGCGGGCTTTCAGCGGGTACTTTATATCACTATCGGATCCTCTCCAAAGACGCGGCAGGCAACCAGACGCCTTCTTCCGATTACACATTCACCACATCCCAGGCGGCCGAAGAAACCCTGGCCCTGAGAGATGCTTTCACCTATCCGAACCCGTCTCTCGGCGACCCCAAAATCCGGCTCCAGTTCGGTCTCGCGGACTCGGTGGAACTCCGAATTTTCAACGCGGCAGGAGAAGAGGTTCTGGCCGAAACTCTTTCCCAGGCCAACTTTATCAACAGTCAATTTGTTTATGAATACCAGGCAAGAAACCTCGCAAACGGAATTTACATTTATTCAGCCACAGCCAAAAAAGGCGGCCAGACCGTCCGAACCAAAGGCAAGTTCGCCGTCGTAAAATAAGCCTTTAAAAACATAAAAAGCCGGGTTTTCGAGGGAATTTCCCTTAAAATCCGGTTTTTTTATGCGTTAAAACGCTCAGATTGATGTGATAAAACACACCAAAGTGTTTACAGAAATGTTACAAAATGTTTAGGAATTATTGAGGTTAAACATGCATAATTATAGTGTGGAAACCGAGATGATTCCGATGAATAAAACGATACTCTTGATTGAAGACGACAAGATCCTGCAGGAGCTTCTCACCCAGCTCCTGAGCCGTCAGGGGTATACGGTCATTGGGTGCAGGGACGGGGCCATGGCGGTTGAATATGTGGTGAGGTTTGGACCGGACCTCATTTTGTCAGACCTCACGCTTCCGGGTTTCAACGGGCTCGAGATCACGCGCATGGTGCGTTCCGACCCCGTGACAGCCAAGATTCCCGTTCTCATCATGTCCGCCCACGCCGCCGCGGATTACAAGAAAAACGCCACGGACGCCGGAGCCAACGATTATATCGCCAAACCCTTCAACGTGAACGACCTCAAAAAGAAGATCGCCGAGATTCTCGACAGCGCGCCCAGCCTTTCTTAAAACCTGAAAATATTATTGTTGCGAGAGGGAAAGCAGAATTTTATATTCTGCGGGCTGGACCGGCATGACTGAAAGCCGACTGTGACGGACCAAAAGCATGTTTTTTAGACTGCCGGTTTTTTTTATGGTTTCGAGAGTGACCGGATTTTTAAGCCCCTGCACAGGAACCAGATCCACGACGGACCAGTCCCCTTCCTTGGCGGTGGGATCCGGATAAAAGGTCTTCTCAACCCGGGCAATCCCCACAATTTCTTTGCCGATGTTGCTGTGATAAACGAGGACCGCGTCCCCCCGCTTCATCGCCCGCAGGTTGTTGCGCGCCTGATAATTCCGCACGCCGTCCCACATGGCGCGGCCGTCTTTGACGAGCTGTTCCCACGAAAAAACATCGGGCTCAGACTTCACCAGCCAATAATTCATTCTTTGATGGAAAGGTCCGCGTTCGTGACGGCCCCGAAATTTTCAAGTTTCTCATCAAAGTCCTTTTTATTTCCGACGATGATGATGGACATTTTCTCAGGGTGCAGGATTTTCTTCGCCGCCGCCAGAACGTCGGCGGCGCTCACCTGATTGATTTTCTGCGTATAAGTTTCCAGATAATCCGGAGCGAACCCATAATAAGCCATCGACATCGTCTGGGACACGATCGCGTGAGGAGAGTTGTATCGGAACACGAAAGAGTTGACGATGGAATCTTTGGCCAGCTGAAGCTCCGCGGGAGAAACTTCGCCCTTCGTGATTTTCTCCATCTCGGAGAGAACGGTTTTCACGGTGAGCCCCACGGTCCCGCTCTTGGTCTGGGAACCGGACGCCATCACTCCGTAATCATAAGGCTCGGAAAAATTGCTCCCCACCCAATAGGCCAGACCCAGACGCGAACGCACTTCTTTATAGAGACGAGACGAAAAAGCATTTCCGCCCAGAATATCGTTCATGACTTCAAGGGCAAAACGGTCTGGATTGTGACGCTTGATCCCCAGATGTCCCACGATGACGGAACACTGGTTCAGGGATTTCTCGGCGTAAACCACATGCCTTGTCCCTGGAACCTGTCCTTCCGGAACTGTTTCCGCTTTGGGGAGGACAGGAACGCCGTTGCCCCATCCGGAAAAAGCGGACTCAAGCTGGTTCACCATGTCCGCCGTCTCAAAATCTCCCGAAACCGCGATCATCATGTTGGCGGGGCTGTAATATTTTTTATGAAATGCCTGGAGGTCTTCGCGGGAAATCACTTTGACGGAAGAAATTTCCAGGACGCGGCTCAGAGGGTGAGTGGGGCCATAAATCGCTTTGCGGAATTCCCGGCGCGCGATCTGGAACGGTTCGTCGTTTCTTCGGCGGATGCCCTCAATCTGGCGGGCTTTCTCGAGCTCAAGTTTTTGGGGATCAAAGGCGGGCCGGCTCAAAATTTCGGCGAGGATGCCGAGGGTTTTGGAAAAATCTTTTGTGAGGCAATTGAGAGAGGCGTTTGCGGACTCAATGTCCATCCCCGTTTCGGCGGAGGCGCCGATGAATTCCAGTTCCTCGTCGATGGCTTCGCGGCTCCGAAGCTCCGTCCCTCCTCCCCTCATGAGAGCGGCCGTCATGTTCGCGGCCCCGGCCTTGTCAGAGGGCTCAAACATGGATCCGGTTTTGACGGCGACCGTGAGATTGATCAGAGGCAGTTCGTGGTCCGGCAGAAGAAAAACCGTGGCCCCGCTTTTTAAAACCATTTTCTGCACGGCGGGCGGAACGAATTTCAGCTGAGAGAACTTCAGCTCGCGGGGCGGACGCGCCCAGGCAAAGGCGCCGGCAGCCATAAAAATAAAAAATGCGAGGCTATTTCTTCTCATGGTCTCTTTCCAGGCGGACGACGGTCCTGTTCCTCGGCGTGAAATATTTTTTCGCAACCCGCTGAATGTCTTCCGGCGTCACTTTTTTTATCCCTTCAAGATATTGCATCATGAACTTCCAGTCTCCCAGGATGCTCTGATATTGGCAAAGCTGAGACGCCATTCCGGCGTTCGAGGCCAGATTTCTGATGAAATCCGCTTCCATCTGGTTCCGGATTTTTTCAAGGTCCCGCGCGGGGACCGGAACGTTTTTCAGGGATTCCAGCTGGGCCAAAACAGCGTTTTCAAGGTCTTCATTCGTCGAGGGGTTCCGGGGCGAACCGCCGAAAATCATCATGTTGGGAAACCGCTCTCCGGGGTTCCCGTTGGAAGCCCAGGCGGAAACTGCGATTTTTTTCTCTTCTATGTTTTTATGGAACATGGAAGTGCGGCCCCGGCTCAAAATTTGGTCGATCAGGTCAAAGACGAAATCGTCAGGGTCCGGAGCGTTCGGTTTATGATACCCGATCAGGATCTGAGGTTCCGCGTCAAAGTTGACCACGGCCCGCCGTTCGCCTTCCTGCTCGGGCTCTTCCGTGATGGCGGATTCGGGCAAGGTTTGAGACGACACGCCGGCGAAATATTGCTCGCATTTCCCGATCACTTCTTCCGCAGAAACGTCTCCCACAATCGCCACCACCGCGTTGTTGGGCGCATAATGCGCCTTGAAAAATTTTTCGGCGTCCGACAAGGTGAGTCCCCGGATGTCCGGCATCCAGCCGATGGTGGGCAGTCCATAAGGATGAGCCTGATAAGCGATGCTCAGAAAATTCTCCCAGAGTTTGCCCTCGGGATCGTTGTCATAACGCATCCGCCGCTCTTCCATCACCACATCTTTTTCCTTATAGAACTCGCGCAGGACAGGATGCTTCATGCGGTCTGATTCCAGCATCGCCCACAGCTCCCATTTGTTGGACGGCAAACTCACGATGAACGCCGTCACGTCCTTGGCCGTATAAGCGTTCAGGCCTTCGCCTCCTGCCTGCTGATAAAGCTGATCAAATTCCGAAGGAACGATCCATTTCTGATGTTCGAGTTCAAGTGAAGCCATCTGTGATTTGAGGGCCTTCAGTTTGTTCGGATCCGCTTTCGCGCCCTTCGCCTCTTCAGCCATGACCGCTCTGGCCGTCTCGTCGATTTTATCGAGGACGATTTTTTCCCTCGCATAATCCTTCGTCCCGACGGTTTTCGTGCCCTTGAACATCATGTGCTCAAAGAGATGCGCCAGGCCCGTTTTTCCATTCACTTCATCGACGCCGCCCGCGTGAAACATCATCTGAAAGGAAACTAAAGGTGAAAAATGCCGTTCCAAAATGAGAAGCTTCATCCCATTTTTAAGCGTATGTTCCGTGACGCGTTTTTCAAGGTCTTTGACGGGATCATTCGCGGCGAAGAGCGCCGAAGGGAGGAGGACGAAAAGAAAAATTCTGAATGCCTTCATTCCCCGAATTATATAAAATTTCGTTATGCGGCAGTCGATTTCCAAAATACTCCTTCCCCTCTCAGTTTTCGGATTTATGCTCTCCTTTGTTTTGATGCTCCGCAGGGTGGAACCCTTTTACACTTTCTTCTATCTCATATCCTGGTGGACCTTCATCCCCGCGCTCGACAGCTGGCTTTATATGAAAGGCGGAGAGTCTCTCCTGCTCGAAAAACCCGGAGTTTTTTTCTCGTTTCTGGTTCCCCTTTCCGCGCTGATCTGGTTCATCTTTGAAGCGTTCAATCTCCGCCTGCACAACTGGCATTACATCGGTGTGCCCTCGAACATTTTCGTGCGCTGGCCGGGATATTTTCTCGCCTTCGGAACCGTCCTGCCGGGAATTTTCCTCACCGCCAATGCCCTCGAAAAAAACAATGTGTTCCCCAAGAACGAGTTCTCCCTCTTCTTCACCGAAGAGCTTCCCAAAAGTTTTTTTTATGGCTGCACAGCGCTCGGAACCGCAATGCTGGCCCTTCCGCTGGCCCGGCCCGAAATCTTTTTCCCGTGCGTTTGGGGCGGATTCTTTTTCCTCCTGGACCCGTGGGTCGCGAAATGGAGCGGAAAATCCCTGCTCCAGGAATGGCGGCAGAAGAATTTCAACCGCACGCTCCAACTGCTGCTGGCGGGGTTCATCTGCGGAGGACTCTGGGAATTCTGGAATTTCTGGGCGGGCGCGAAGTGGGTCTATACATTGCCTTCGTGGGTTGTTCCAAGGGCGGCTGATGCGTCGCCTCAAAGGATGTTCGAAATGCCCGTTTTGGGGTTCATCGGGTTCCCGCCCTTCGCCCTGGAGTGTTTTGTCATGACGGAATTCACAAAATGCTTGAAAGACCGCGCGGCCCCTGCCGCCTGGAAACTGGGCTGGGCAACGGCGTTTCTGTTCATGGCCTGGATGTGCCGGAGGCTCGATTTGCACACGGTTTTTTCATATGGTTAAATAAAGAAATGAAAATGAAATGGTCCAGCGCTTCTTCCGACAACCCCGTCTTCGAATCCGCCGTCGAAGAATGCTGCAACCGCATTTTGAAGGAACTTAAAACCGCGCCCGACCTTGCGATCGTTTTCGTGTCCCAGGAACACGCTTCAAGTTATGCCGAAGTCACAAGCTGGATTCATAAACTTATCAAGCCCAAAAACCTGATCGGCTGTTCAGCGGGCGGCGTGATCGGAGGCGGAAAAGAGATCGAGCAGAAAACGGGGATTTCCCTGACCGCGGCCCTCCTCCCGGACGTCGAAATCACGCCGTTTTTTGCGGTGAACGACAAGCTCCCGGACATGGACGCGCGGCCCAAAGCCTGGCACGAGCTCACAACGCTCAGCCCTGAAAAATCGCCGCAGTTCATTCTCCTGGCCGACCCTTTTTCTTTTGACGTGGAGCATTTCATCAAAGGCATGGACTATGCCTATGCCAGGAGCACCAAAGTCGGCGGCCTCGCCAGCGGAGCAAGGAAACCGAAGGAAAACGCCCTCTTTTTGAACCAGGAGACTCATCATGAGGGGCTCGTGGGAGTGGGGCTCTCCGGCAACATCCTTGTGGATTCGGTCGTGGCCCAGGGGTGCAGGCCCATCGGGGAACCTCTCGTGGTGACCGCCTGCGACGGCAATGTCCTGCTGGAACTCGACGAAGAGCCGCCCCTGAAAGTCCTGGAACACATTTATGATGATCTGCCGCCCAAGGATCAGGAACTCGTGAAATCCGCGCTTTTCATCGGGATCGTGATGGACCCCACGCACGACGACCACGCGAGAGGGGATTATCTCATCCGGAACATCGTCGGGGCAGATCCGGAAAAGGGAATTTTAGCCATCGGGGCAGACTTGAGGGAAGGGCAGACCGTGCAGTTCCATTTGCGGGACGCGGCCACCTCCGAGGAAGATTTGAACCACATGCTCGGAGATTATGTTTCGTCGAAAAACCAAAACGGAGCGGCGGGAGGCCTGCTGTTTTCCTGCCTGGGCCGGGGGATTTATCTCTATGGTTCAGCCGACCACGACACGATCGCGTTCCATAAATCCGTGGGAGACGTGCCTCTTGGAGGGTTTTTCTGCAACGGGGAAGTGGGGCCTGTGAGGAATTCCACCTATCTCCACGGATACACCTCGTGTTTCGGGATCTTTAGAGAAAAGAATTAAAGATTTTGTCCGCGGCGGCCTCACCGCTTTTGATGCAGGACAAGAGGCCCGCGCCGTTCAGATAATTCCCCGCCAAAACCAGGCCCGAAATTTTCAAAACTTCAGCCTCAACTTTTTTGATTGTCTCCGAATGACCCGCCTGATAATCCGGCAAAGATTCGGTGAAGAGGCTCACCCAATGATTGAGAGGATCTTCCGTGATCCGGAGGATCGGAGCAATTTCATCCACGGCAAGATCAAGAAGGTCTTTCTCGGAAGCTCCGAACATGTCGGGGAATGTTTTTTCGCTCACAAAAACGCGGACGAGCGTTTCCCCGGCGGGCGTTCTGCCTGAAAACTTGACGCTGGAAAAGACGGCGCCTGAGATCCTGAGATTTTCTTCGAGGGGGATCGCGAAACTCATCCCGTTGGGAATCCTTCCGACAGAGGCCGTCCGATAAACAAGGTTCACCGTGGCACAACGCCTTGCAGGAATCTTGGCGAGAAGCCCGCCCAACGCGGGGTTCAGAGGTTCGAGATATCGCCCGGCTATTTTCGCGGTTGCCGCGGAACAAACGGCGTCGGCGGGCGACTCAAAATCCTCTCCGGAAATCAAAAAGGACGCGCCGTCTCTCGAGATCTTCTGCACTCTGGAATTGAGCCTGACGGACACGCCTGAAATCTGCTCCGCCATCTTCCGGACCAGCGTTTCCATGCCCTGCCTGAAACTGATGAAATGGGAATATTTCACGCCCTGATAATCTTCCGGAGATTTCGCGTTCCAGAGCAGAGGCATGATGTCGGCGACCGCCATGAACTTAAGTTTTTCCAGCATGGGAAGGAATTCGCCCTGGACATAAATCAGGGAATGGCTGTGGTTGAGGTTCGGACGGATGATGTCGCTTTCGATCCCGAGGCGGTTCAGGAATGAAGACATCCACGGATCTTCATAATAAACCGAATCCGGTCCGCATTCCATGATGGCCCCGTCCCGCAGAACGCTTTCCACCACTCCGCCCAACCGCCCTCTGGACTCATAAAGAACAATCTCGGGATTGACCTTGCTTTTGGCGGCCAAATCCTGAAGACGAACCGCCGCCGAAAGACCCGAAATTCCGCCGCCCACAATCGCTATTTTCATTTGATCGTATATTCATGCACGGCATTCACGAGAGCGATCACATTCTCGACAGGCGTCTGAGGAACAACGCCGTGGCCAAGATTAAAAATATGGCCCGCCCGAGAGCCGTTTTGGTCTAAAATTTTAAGCGCTTTGTCCTTCACCGTTTTGGGATTTGAAAGCAGGACCAGCGGATCCAGGTTCCCCTGGACCGGAATCTTGCCGAGACGATTTCTGGCTTCGGAAATTTCAACGCGCCAGTCCAGGCCGATCACGGAACCTCCCGCCTCTTTCATCAGTTCAAGGAGCCCGCCCGTCCCGGTGCCGAAATGAATGGAGGGGACGCCTTTGTTTAAAGATGAGAAAAGTTTCTTCATGTGAGGGAAAACATATTCCTGATAGTCCATCGGGGAAAGAGCGCCCACCCAGCTGTCAAAAATTTGGAGCGCCTGGACGCCCGCGTCCGCCTGAGCGTTTAAATATTTCACGGTCGCATCCGTAAACTTGGTCATCAGCAGATGCCACGCCTCGGGCTCATGATACATCAGCTGTTTGGTTTTCAAATAGTTTTCAGAACCTCCGCCTTCGATCGCATAGGACGCGAGAGTGAACGGCGCTCCGGCGAACCCGATCAATGGGATGTTCGGCTTTAAAGCGCTCCGCGTTTTTTTGACCGCTTCCATCACGAACGCGAGAGACTCTTTGGGGTCCTCTTCCAAAATAGAGTCAATGTCTTCCTTCGTCCGGATGGGGCGGTGGATAACAGGGCCGTCGCCTTTGACATATTCCAGCCCCACGCCCATGGGTTCGAGGATGAGGAGGATATCGGAAAACAAAATGGCCGCGTCCACGCCGAGTTTTTCCTGAGCGGTCACCGCCACTTCGCACGCGAGGTCGGAATTTTTGCAGAGCTCCAAAAAGCTCACGCGGGAACGCACGTCGCGATATTCTTTCATGTATCGCCCGGCCTGCCGCAGAATCCAAACAGGAGGATGAGAAACTTTTTCGTTCCGGCAGGCTTTGAGGAAAGGGCTGTCTTTCAGTTTCTCAGGGTCAAAGGGTTTCACCGGATATACTTTTGCTTCCGCTTTTTCAAACTTATGTTCCGCGGCCTTTCTTTTTTGTTTCACGAGGTCCGGCGCCTTTTCCGCCGCCTCCTTTACGAACAGTCCCATGACGGATTTTTCCGCCTCAAGATCGACGGGGAGGCCGATCTCCTTCAAGTTTTCCGTCATCACGGGTCCGATGCTGGCCACGACGGTTTTCTCCAGCGCCTCTCTGAAAGAGGCTTCGAGTCCGTCTTCAGCGGCGACCTGGAGGACATGGTGGATTTGGGTGGCATTTGTGAAAAGAAGAATATCCGCTTTTCCGTCGCAGACGGTCTGGACGGCTTTGCGGAGCGGGTTCAAATCAAGCGGCAGGGCCCAGCGATACACCGGAACTCTGCTCACCCGGGCTCCGGCTTTTTTCAGGCCCTCAATCAGGCCGCGGCTCGGGATGCCGTATTCCTGAACAAAAATCTTTTTGTCTTTGAGATCCAGTTTTTGGGACATCGCGGAAAGGACTTCGTGCCAGGTGTTGGGTTCGCCCGCCACAATTTCGGCTTTGAGGCCCAGTTCCTTGAGAGCGGAAACGGGTTTGGGGCCTCTCGCAACCAGAGTGACGCGGGAAAGGGCTTCGATGAAATCTTTTTTATTGAGGGCGGTTTCAACGACCTGGACCAGAAACTTCGTCCCCACGCCGGTCATGAGGATCACGATGTCGGCTTTCCCCCCGATGATTTGTTTCCCGAACTCAACGGCTTCCTGATTGACTTCAAAAGGGATTTCACGCATGGAGGGAGCGACCATGGGAGTCCCGTCGTGCCTGACGATCAAACTTTCCATCTCGAAAGCGCGGCGGCTCTCGAAACTGACCACCCTGAGACCTGAGAAACTCATGGAGCGTATTTTACAAATTATTGAGAAACAGCGGCGGCGGCGGACTCTTTTATCCTCTGACTGAGATCCCAAGTCAAAACATCAAGATTCCCGCTCGGGAGGAGGTTCAGGACATAGATGAGAGGGTTCCTGGACGGAGAACTGAGCTGAAGGGACGGATCGGCATAGACAAAAAGAGCAAAACGGGACAACTGCGAAGCTTGCTCAATTTTCGCATACAGACGATCCAGATCCAAAACATTCGAGAGATCTTCTGAATCCTCGACAATGTCCATGGAAACATCCAGCGTTTTCCTCAGAAGTTCCGCCCTCAAGTTCTTTGCAGGGTTGTTTCCAAACAGAGCCAGCCGGACATTTTTCCCGGAGTCCTTGGCGATTTTGATCTGGGCCGAAACAGAGTTGATCTCAGAGGATGAAGCGGAGCCGCCGAGCGCGAACACAAAATTTTCCACGGATTTGGCTCCAAAAATATTTTCCATTTCCCCGATGTTGGAGAGGTTCCGCTGATATTTCGCGCCGTCAAATCCCGGCCGGACAGGTTTCAGATTTCTCAACCCGCCTCTGTCGGGCCTGGGCAACAATTCTCTCACTCCCGCAAAACCTCCCAGGAGCTCAACTTCCTCATATTCATTGCGGGCCGGGAACTCTGCGGGAACGCCGTCAACCCTGGAAAAATAAATTGCGCTCACGGCGGCCCAAAGAAAATAAAAGGCGATCGGAGCGTTCAGGAAAATGAGCGCAGGGAGAGGGAGAACCGCCGCCAGGGAAAGGAGCGGACGCTCGAACAAAAGGGACAAGTCCAGAGAACCAAGGGAGATGCCGGCGGGCTTCTTTTTTTTCCGTTCCGCCCTGGGGACGAAGGGTTTTCCCAAAACCCTGTAAGCATCCTTTAAAACCTTCCTTGCGCCGGATTCCGTGTATTTACCTCCTGACCGATTGCTGGGAAGCGCGTCAACAATCTCATTCCACGAGGATCCATTTTCATACATAGTGACAGCCAAAATATGACTTTTCTTAACCCTCGGCGCTGAGTTCGGGCGAACTAATTTTGTCTTTCTAATCCGGATCGAGACTGTTTGATCTGAAATGCCGAGGACACCCGCTATTTCACGCTGGCTGAGATCGCTGTTTTGCGCCAATTCGTTGAACAACAGAACCTCATCGTCAGTCAATTTCTCGCCATCAGTCTTTAGCCGTGCCGTTTGGAGACCGGGATATTTGGAATGAAGTTCAGCCCTGATTTTCAAAGCCTTTGATGACTCTTTTTCCAATACCAATGCCTTCTCAACGGCTCTCAAGGCCGCCTCCGGAAGATTAAATTTAAGCGCTGTTTCAGCCGCCCTCACATATCGCGCGGATTCAATTTCAACATGGAAGGGAACGGAAGGATTTTTGGAAGCTTCATCGCGAGTCAAACTGGCGGCATCGGTCCGTTCCAGCATGAGGATTAACTGCTCTCTTGAAAGCTCAGAACGCGCGGGAACACCGGACGACAAGACTTCCTTCAGCCTTTTCATTGCATTTTGATAATGAAATCCAACCCCGGAGCGCCCGATGCCCAACATGCGGGCAATGTTAGTCAACTCCTGATCCTTAAAGTCGTGAAGCCAGACAATAAATTGCTGACGAAGTGAAAGCTGAGCGAAAGCGTCCCAGAACATCCTTGCGCGTTCGTCCTCAATCATTTTTGCCTCCTGGCCGGCAACTTCAGAGGGGCTGTAGACAAAATTGCGGGCATGATTAACGGCGTTGTCTTCGCCTGTGCTATGCCTGAAGTTTTTTCCTTCCGCCATAAGAACAGAGTGAAGGGATGTGATCGATTTGAGATGTTCCCGGAACGCTTCGATGTCAAGTCCGAGGAAGGATGAGATATCCCCCTCTTCAGGTTCTCTGGGATTCCCCAACAGCTGGAATCTGTCGCGCAAAATTTTTATCGCTTGAGCAATATTATTTGCATTTTTCTGAACCCCCCTGGAAGGAAAAACATTTTTGCGCATATAGTCCATCATCGCCTGGTTCATGATTCCATAGGTGAATTTTTCCTTATCACTGTCATCTATATTTAAAAAATCAGGATACCTGTGCCAAAACCGAAGCATCCCCTCAGAAACCAGATCTTCCGCTCCGTCATATCTCCATTTCATAGCATACCCTCTGGCCACCTTAACGGCGATTCTCCTGGCATTTGCGAGCTCTTCTTCTGTCGGTTCTTGTTGTATATATTTGGGTTCATTCTCACGCAGATAGAGGGCCCCCAAGGCAAATGGGACTGTCAGCATGGAAAATATCCAGCTCAATGACCCCAGAGCCCCCAACGACATTCCCAGTGACATCAAGAGGGATGCCCAGCCGCCGCTCTGAAACGCGCCCGCAGACTGGGGCGCTGACCAGCCGATCGAAGGCAGGAGAACCGCGGCGAGGAGGAGGATGGGAACGGCACGTATTTTTCTGGCCCATGTAATGCGGCGCGGAGTGCCTCTGGGAGTTTCTTCAAGAAGGAGACGGAACTGATCGAGCTTCGCAGGAGAATATAAATATTGAAAACCCCCGCTTCTCCACGCTCTCCAATCCGCCTTAATTTTTCCTCGGGCGCGCATTCTTTCGACCCAGGACTGAAGTGACTCTGGATAGTCGGGCCTGAGCTCTCGTTTGATATCGGTTTCATTCATGGCGTCTTTTCCCGGAATGCCGTCAGGGAATATCAGCTGACTCAGCTCGGCGATTTTATTTTTTGTGAACACATAACGCGGTTTATGCGGCGTGCCTATATTTTGAGACGGTTTGATGACCCTTCCGTTGACCGGAATTTCGTTTCGAATCCAACCCACAAACGCGTTATACCGTTCTCCCATTCCAATCAAGTTGGCCGCTTCCCGGGTCGAAAACAGACGAAGATCCTCCTCGCCGTTTTCCAAGTCCATTGCGGGCTGTGAATCCGGGTCTAAAAACTGGATCGACGCCGCACGGAACCAGCCGGTGCGGAGGGCAACCTCGTTATAAAGGGCGTGCAGGACAATTTGGACGGCGATCATGAAAGAAAACATCACGGGGACCCGCCACAAGCCCGCAAGGCCGGGGAAGAAGGTCACGCACAAGAGCGTCAACCCACCCGACCAAACAAGCGATAAAGATGAAAAGTAAAATCCTGAGATAAAGATGGGCGCGCGGGACCCGGCCTTTAAATCAAACCGGTGTTCGAGGGCGAAAACTCCGGCGGCCGTCACGAACCAAAGAATGACGGCCAGAGTCAATGAGCCCTGAACCTCGAAAAATATGGATTTAAAGGCGAGCGAAAGGACGACGGATGAAGCAATGGCTGCGGTCCAGCGTCTGCCGGCCGGCATGGGCGCGGACGTGAAGGGTTTGACATCTTCGAGGAGAGAAGCGTCGGCAAATCTGAGTTTGACCAGGGTCCGTGCCATGAGCCCCATGATGGGCCGAGCGAAAAGGACGAGGCCCGGAACGAAATAGGCCCATTCCAGCCAGGGCGCGTGCCTGGCCCATCTGTTGCCCAGGATGGAAGCGGTGGGCATGGAACCTTGCCCCGAAGATTCCGGGACTTCCCAGCTCGCCACAACGCCTTTATCGCCGATGCAATCGATGACGAGTTCAAAACCTCCCTGATCATTTTTTTTGACCTGAACCGTAAGGACCCTTCCATCGAGGTCATCAGCTTTATATTTATAAAATGTTCCATCTGCTCTTCTGAAATTAAAAAGCTCTCCGAGCTCCATCGGATTGGGAATTGAGCCTGCTCCCGACCATTGGAACTTGTGTTCGAGGCCCGGATTCGCTCCAACTTTTTTTTCGACCCAGACTTTCAGAATGGAATCCCCGACGAGAACATACACCTCGGATCGGAACTGAATTTTTCTCCTGCTGGAAAACTTTGTCTCGCCCTTGCTTCCTCCGATCTTCTGCATCCTCCAGCTCCTGGCCCAAACAAGCGCCTCCGGCGAAGAGGTTCTGTCGACCCGAAGATATCCCAATCCCGCCGCGACTTTTGCGTCTTCCAGAGGCAAATCATAAACGGCGCCGGATTCGTCCCTGATATTTACAATGGGCAGGGATGCGGATTCCAAATAAGCCCTGGAGCTTTCAATGTTGAGCTGATCCTGAATCGTATAATAACGGGTCGGGCCAAAGATCCCGGACGGATAAGCGGACACTCTGGAAAGGGCGACCGCTGTCTGTGGGGCAGATATATTCTGCGCGATCACGGACGACATGTCGTCCAGATAATTCCGCATCCACTGATCTGATTCGACGCCCAAAACTTTCATGATTTCCTTCTTCACAAGCGTCAGACGCCTGGGATCTTCCAGCCTGGCTTTTTCATACGCTTTCTCCAATTCAACGCGGAACGGAACAACCACCTGAAGGCCGAATGAATTTTTTGCTTTGACGGTTCCGCCTGCGGCTCCTTCGAGAACGAAAGCCCATTGATGGCTCATGCCCAGCAGGAACTCAACCCCTTCATGGATCATCCCGGCCAATCGGCGCGGATATTCATCATACCCTTCGAGCCCGCCGACATAAAGATCAATGGTTCCCTTTTCTTCGTTGATGTCCGGGAAACTCCAGACCTTGGTGCCGTCGTCAGCCGTGAGCAGGTCCTCGGTCGCCACCGCAAAAATTCTATAGCGGTATATGCGTCCGTTGAGCTCATCAGTCAGATCCGTTGTCTGAAGTTTTTGAGCCAAACTGGACAGAATGTGATGAACAGTGTGTTTCCCCAGACGGGAGGAGATCACTCCAAGCCGCTTGTTCAGGATCGGGTCATTCAGCCGGGCGATCGCGCGGCCGATCTCAGAGCACTCCCGCCCTGAAATCTCTCGAACCAGCCGATCTCTTCTGAGCCGTTGGGCGAGAGCTCTGGCCTGTTCAGGTTTAAGCCCCTCGCGGCTCACCACATGCTGACCGACTGTC
>JAKFYJ010000029.1 GCA_021730935.1 Elusimicrobiota bacterium | reverse complement strand
CCGGACTTCTCTCAAAGAGATCCGGGCGTTTTTTTATTCCTCGAATTTTTTCTGGAGCTGTTTGGATTCCCGCTTCTCTTCTTTGCGCACCGTGGCGAGATATTTGTTGATGCGCCCAGCGAGCTTTATCCCAATGCGCTCAGGGGCCACGATTTCCAGGAGGCCTTGCTTGAACTGGTCCTTCACAACGAATTCTCCGCTTTTGAGATCCATCATTTTTATGGAGGCCGTCTCCGCGGTCAGAAGGTTCCCCTGCTCAAGTTCCGAAAGTTTCTGTTCCTTGGCTTCTCCGATCACGACATAATCCAAACCCGTTTCCAAATTCACTTTCGTCCTGAAATATTGGCTCTTCGACAGTTGGGAATAAAAGGTGGAGCTGGAAAAATCGATCACGGGTTTCAAGTCCGAAGGCGGAGCCGAATTGTCTGAGGACGCGGCAAGCGGAAGGCCTGCTCTTTTTCTTGTGATGCTGGAAATAAGCAGTTCAAACCCGGCGGGCCCGAACGCCTCCACCTTCGGCGTGATGTTGGACAGGACTCCTTCCCCAATTTTTCCGGCAATATCCGCGTTGTCGCCCTGAATGCCCAGGAGCAAAAGTCTTGGAGGAATTTCCTTGTCCTTTTTTTTGCCGAAAACAGAAAATCCGCAGAGGGATAAGATCAAAAGGGCGCAGGCGGAATATAGTTTAAGTTTACGCATGATGGATCAGCTCCTTTATGATTGCGGCAAGATTTTTTCCGGCCTTCATCGAGCCCAGCGACAGATGGATGAAACCGGGCCATTGAACGGGATTGAAAATCAATTTCAGGACAGCCCCCAGCCGCAGTTCCCCGCCGGGTCCCAGGATGCCCCCGATGTCCGGGAGGTTTTGGTCCATCCCGTCGCTGACAGAGCGGATGAAAAGCACAGGAATTTTTTTGGCGCTCAGGACTTCAAATATCGGCTGGCTCTCCATCTCCACCGCAATCGCTCCGCTTTTTAATCCGATTTCTTTTTTTTCTGAGGCGAGAGATATTATTTTTTCCGAGCAATAAAACGAGCCTTGATGATGCCGAATTTTTATTGTGTCGGCCAACTCTTCCGCCGCATCTGCCCAATTGGAAGAGGATCTTGCCCGGTTGATCACCAAATCTCCCGCTCGGATGTCAGTTCGAAGCGAGCCCGCAAAACCTGCGGCAATGACCAGGTCCGGCGAAGATTCCGCGGTTTTCAAAGCGGATGCCCGCGCCTGTTTAATCCCCATCCCCGTGAGGGTCAGGGTCACAGCGTGTTTGCCGGTGCCGGCCTCATAGGTCGGCCCGCCTCTCGGAATGAGCCCAAGGGCCTTGATCAGCGCTCGAACCTCCCAAACGGAAGCCGAAAGAACAGTGATTTTCATTCGCCTATTATATACAAAGCCGGCCCCTATTGACAAAAGGGGGTCTCTTCAGGTAGCATGGACGAAGCTCAGTTCTGCGGGCATTTCAATGACGAAACCCAAGAAAGAGAAAATTCTGATCGTTGACGACGATCGGGCGGTGGCGGATTTGCTTTCCGAAACACTGACCCAGGAAGGCTATTCCTGTAAAACCGCCTATTCCGGCGCGGAAGCCCTCGATATCATCAAAGAGTCCCCCAAACCTTTTTCCCTCGTACTCACCGACCTCATCATGCCGATGATGGACGGCGTTGAATTCATGGAGAAGATCCAGGACACAAACCCCATGATCGGCGTGCTTGTGATTTCCGCGGACAAAAACCTGACCCAGGCCGTGGACGCCATGCGGAAAGGAGCGCTGGATTTCATCACCAAACCCTTTCAGACGGAACTGGTGATCCCGCGGATCCAGAAAGCGATCGAGCGCGTCAAGCTGGAACAGGAAAACAACGAATATCAGCACTTCCTCGAAGAAAAAGTCGAAAACCGAACCGCGGCCCTCCTCGAGAAACACCGCTCCCTGCACAATTTATATTTCAACACCGTTGAAGCCATCGTGCGCGCCATTGAAGCGAAGGATCCTTATACGGTCGGCCATTCCAAGCGCGTTTCCAAATTCTGCGTGCGCATCGCCGAAGTGATGAATCTCTCGGAAGCCGATGTCCAGGACGTCATGATCGCGGGGCTCCTCCACGATGTCGGCAAAATCGGGATTTCAGATGCAGTGCTCACCAAACCATCCCGTCTCTCGATTGAGGAATATGAGCATATCAAGGAACACCCGCTCATCTCGCTCAAAATCATCGAGCCGATTCAGGAACTGAAGAAAGCGAAGGATTATGTGAAGTATCACCACGAGAAGTGGGACGGGACAGGATATCCCGAAGGGATCAAAGGAGACGCCATTCCCCTGGGAGCAAGGATTTTATCGGTCGCGGACGCTTTTGACACCATGTGGATCGGCAGGCACTATCATTCCGCCTGGGACATGGACACTGTGACTCAGGAATTTTTAAAAAACTGCTGGACTCAGTTCGACAAGCAGGTGGTGGAAGCTTTTTCCAAGCTCGTTGAGAGCGACCAGAACGCGCTTGACCAGATCCGCGACGAAAATCCGCCCCTCTTTTCCGTGCCCAAGGAATTCACTCAAATTCACCCCGCGCCTCATCGAACATAGCCGTTATCCCTGAAAAATTTGACGGCCTTCTCCAGAGCGGACTCCACTGAAGTCTGCGGCAGGCCGAGTTCTCTCACAGCCTTTCCAGCGTTATAAAACATCAGTTCTCCCGCCATCTTCACGCCGTCCAGCGGAATTTCGGGCGGGTTTCCGGTGATCTCTGCCCACCCCGTTGAACAGAATCCCGCGGCATAAGCGATCCAATAGGGAATTTTTATTTTGGGCGCTGGTTTTCCGACGATCTTTGCGAGGATTTCCAAAATTTCCTTGAGCATCAGGTTTTTGTTGCCCAGGATATACCGCTCGCCGATTTTCCCCTTCTCCAGCGCAAGCCAATGACCTTCCGCCACGTCCTCGACATCCGCCAGGTTCAGGCCCGTGTCGAGATACGCCGGCATTTTTCCGTTCAGAAAATCCAGAACCATTTTTCCCGTCGGCGTGGGTTTGATGTCGTGCGTCCCCATCGGAGTGGAAGGGTTCACCACGATCACGGGGAGACCCTTCTTTACGAATTTCCGCACTTCAAGTTCCGCGAGGTATTTGGACTGCTTATAAGGGCCGATCAGCTGTTCCTGCGTCGGATCCATTGTCTCGTCTCCCTCTCCGTGTTCACGCCCCGGCGCGCAGGCCGGCCTTCCCACGGCGGAAACGCTTGAAGTATAAACAATTTTTTTTATGCCTGCGGCGGCGGCGGACTCCAAAATGTTCCGCGTCCCATCCACATTGCTTTGGATGAGCTCCTGCGGGTTTTTTGCCCATAAGCGATAATCCGCGGCGACATGGAACAGCATTTCAGAGCCTTTCATCGCGGCGTCCAGAGAGGCCCGATCCCTCAAGTCGCCTTCAACGCATGTTGCCTTCAATTGAGAAACATATTTCTTCTCGCTGTTGGCCCGGACCAGGCAAAAAACTTCTCCGGCATTTTTATCGATGAGGTTTTTGGCGACGTGGTATCCGACGAAACCCGTGGCGCCCGTGACCAGAATTTTGCCCATGGTTTATTTTACGAAGAAGAGACTGATCGAGGGAACATAGGTGATCAAGCCCAGCGTCGCAAGGAGGATCAGCCAAAATGGAAGGCTCGCGCGATAAACTTCTCCGAGGGGTCTCTTAAACCGGAGCGAGGATAAAAACAGGTTGAGCCCAAAAGGCGCGGTCATATATCCGATTTCGAGGTTCAAGAGGAACACGATGCCCAAATGCACCGGGTCCATGCCGTATTGCATGGCGACCGGCACGATCAAGGGCACCACGATGATGATGGCGGAAAACATTTCGATCATGTTCATGACGAGCAGGAACGCGTTCAAGGCCAGAAGAAAATAAGTTTTACTGCTGAT
This sequence comes from Elusimicrobiota bacterium, assembly GCA_021730935.1. Taxonomy (GTDB): domain Bacteria; phylum Elusimicrobiota; class Elusimicrobia; order 2-02-FULL-39-32; family 2-02-FULL-39-32; genus 2-01-FULL-60-11. The sequence goes on along the minus strand of JAKFYJ010000029.1, from coordinate 13,351 downwards.
GTATTGATGCACCCATTCGAACGCTTTCATGGGGATTTGCTCGTCAATGAGATAATTGGTGAGGCCCAGGGCCATGCCCATGACCATGAGGATCGCGCCCACCAGCACCATACTTTTCACCATCACGCGGGGAATATCTTTTGTGAGAGAAAGGTCGCGATAGACGAGACATTCAACGACGATCACATAAAACGCCATGATGCTGGCCGCTTCCGTCGCGGTGAAAAGCCCGCCGTAAATTCCGCCGATGATGAGGATGGGAAGAGGAATTTCCCAGACCGCTTCGCGGACGGCGGACCTGAGATTGCTCCAGCTGAAAGGGACGGATCTTTGGGTCCGCGAACTGCCTTGAAATAAACTATAGACGGACAAAACGACGATCAGGAAAATTCCTGGAACCAGGCCCGCGATGAAAAGCTTGTCGATGCTCACTTTGGCGATCAAGCCATAAAGGATGATGGGCAGGCTCGGAGGGAACAGGAGCCCCAGGCTTCCGGTGGTCGTGAGCAGTCCCAGGCAAAAGCTTTCTTCAAACCCTTCCTTGATGAGCATGGGATAAAGAAGACCGCCCAAAGCGATGATGGTGACGCCGGACGCGCCGGTGAACGCCGTGAAAATGGCCGTGGAAAGAAGGGTTGCAATCGCAAGCCCTCCTGGGAGCCAGCCGAAAAGGGCATTGGCCAGGTTCAGAAGTCTGGTCGGGGATTTGCTCTCGGCCAAAACATAACCCGCGAAGGTGAAGAGGGGAATCGCGATGAGCGCGGGAAGGGAAGCCAGGCGATAAAGCTCGACGAAGATCAGGGACGGATTTAAAGACGCGCTCTGAAACGCGAGCAGAGTCCCGGCTCCGATCGCGGTGAAAACCGGAAACCCCACGAACATGCAGACCAGCAGGAGGGCCAGGAGCGAGGCGATCATAGTCCTTGGTTTTCCTCCTGTTCGGGAGACCCCGAAAGCGCCCGGAGGAGAAAATGGATCGCAAGAAGGAGGGTTCCCGCGGGAATGATGACGGTCAGGGCGGAGGTCGGAACATCAAACCCGCCCACGGAAAACAAAACGGATTTGGCTTCGAGTTCGTCTTTAAAATACGTCCAGGCGCCGATGGAAAGCGACGCCAAAACGAAAACCGCCAGAAGATCGGTCAGGATGGAGACGGGTTTTCTTAAATTTTTCGGCAAATTTTTCTTGAGGAAATCGATGGCGAAATGACTGCCCTGCGAGGTGGCGACCGCGGCGCCCAGAAATCCGACCCACAAAACCAGGTGCCGGAGCAGGATGTCCGCCCAAAGGAGTCCGCTTGAAAAACAGAGGCGGAGGACAACCTGAAAAAACGAAAACCCGATCATGACCGACAACAGCAAAATGATCAGGCCCCGCTCGGCCCGGTTCAAAAGCAGATCGATTTTTTTTATGAGGTTCAAGCGGATTTTATTTCTTAAATTTTGCGCGGAAATCCGCGAGAGACTTTTCGACTTTGTTCAGGAGGTCCTGGGAATATAATTTCCCGACGAGCATTTTCCGGGCCCGGGCTCCCATGTCTTCATATTGCGCGATTTCCTCGGGCGAGGTCACGGACGTGATCGTCATGCCGTTTTTCTTGAGGGTTTCGATCGCGGCCTTGTTCTCTTCGCGGCTGAGGGCCGTGAGCGTGGAAAGATGTTTTTGCCCGGTCTTGAGGAGCAAGTCCTGCTGGTCCTTGGAGAGCTTGTCAAAAAAACTTTTGGAGAGGAGGACAGCGCCGGAAGCGTTCGCCAGCTGAAAACTGCTCATGTATTTGGTTTTGGTGAACCACTGAAGGGCCAGGATCGCCAGAGGCGAGGAATAAACGCCGTTGATCATGCCGGTCTGAAGGGAGGTCATCACATCCACGATGGAGAGAGGCACGGGGTTGACGCCCATCACCTTGAACGAAGCTTCCGCGATGGGGTCTCCCTCCCACATCCACATTTTTATGCCTTTGAGGCTGTCCAGATTTTTGGCGGGGGCCGCGGAGAAGAAATACACAAACCCCACTTCCGCCCAGCCCAGGAGGACATAACCCTTGTTTTGAAACGCGTCTCGCATTTCCTTGTCGAAAGTTTTATAAACATGATCCACTTCGCCGGTGTTTCTGAAAAGGAACGGGCCGTCCAGAACGCGGACTTCGGGAGCGATCTCTCCAAGCCCCACGCCCGTGAACCCGCCGGCTTGCAGCTGACCCAGGCGTATTTTGCGCACGACATCTTTTTCGTCGCCGGAAATCCCGCCCGGATAAAAACGGAATTTGATCTGTCCGTTGGACGCTTTCATGAGGTCCTGATTCCATGCCTGCATGACGTTCATCCAGGTGCTCCCTTCAGGGGCGAGCGTGGCGAATTTGATGACCGTTTCCGCATGGGCAAGAGACATCACGGACAGGGCGCAAGCGGCGACCAACAGTTTTTTAAAATAATTCATCGATTTTCTCCAGAAGTTTTTTGGCTTTTTCTTTCGCGACCTGATTTGAAAGGGCCTGTTCGGGCAAAAGGTCTTTGGGGGCATTCACCACTTCGTTCAGAACGGATTGGAACAGGTCTCTGTCCTGGGCGAACACGGCATAATATTTGGCATAGAGCACCTGGCCCATCAAAAACTTTCGGCCCGAATTTTTGAGCGCTCCTTCAAAATACTTTTTTGACTTGCCCAGGTCGCCGCCGAAAATTCTTGGGCGGGAACCATAGTACGCGCCGAGGAAAAGGTTTGCTCCTTCATAAAAATATCCCGGTTTGAGTTCTTCCACACGGCGGATCATCGCTTCAACCTTGGGAAGGTCTGCCAGAGCCTGAGGATCCGTCCGGTTCAGGTTCGCCCAGCCGCCCCAGGCATAGGCCGTCCAAAAAAGCGCGGGAGCTTCGTCGGCCGTCACGCGGCTGAGATCGGACATCTTGTCGCCTAAAATTAGGAGTCCGTAATCCCTCGCTTTTTTATAAAAATATTTCGCGCGTTCCGGACTTTCGTCTTCCATGAACAGGAAAGAATATCCTCCAAACCCCTGAGCCAGAGAAAACAGGAGTTTCTTGTTGCCGGGATCGTTCTTTAAAAATCCTTCCAGAAGTTTGAGGTGGCTCGTCATGGAGTCCCGCGCAAAAGGGATGTCTTCCTCTTCATAAAAAGCCGAGACGCCGCGTTCCAGGATGCCGGCTGTCGTGCGGAGCGCGATCTGCCTCACCGTGCAGGCGGGGAGAGCGGTTAAACAGGCGAGAGTGAAAATGATTTTTTTCATTTTTTGGGAAGGTCTCCCACGGTTTTTTTCTGAATCTGGATGATCTGCCTGATGCCGGCTTTCGCCAGTCTGAGGAGTCCCAGAAATTCTTTTTCGCTGAACGCTTTTTTTTCGGCGGTCCCCTGAACTTCAATGAGGTCGCCTTTGTCCGTCATCACGACATTGATGTCGCTGTCGGCTTCGCTGTCATGAACATAATCCAAATCCAGAACGGGCCGCCCTTCAAAGACTCCCACGCTGACCGCGCCGATGAATCCTTTCAAAGGCCATTCCGTGATGGCGCCTTCTTTATAGAGTTTTTTAACCGCAAGGGCGAGAGCGATCATCCCGCCGTTGATGGAAGCGGTGCGCGTGCCGCCGTCCGCCAAAATGACGTCGCAATCGATGGTGATGGCGCGCTTGCCGAGTTTTCCCAAATCCACGACGCCCCGCAAGGAACGTCCGATCAAGCGGGAAATTTCCTGGGACCGTCCGCCCGTGGAGGCGCGGCTCCTGGAAGTGCGGTGAAATCCGGACCGGGGCAACATGGCATATTCCGCAGTGACCCAGCCGATGTTTTTCGCTTCCGCGTGAGGCGGGACTTTGTCTTCCACCGTGGCCACGCACAGGACCCGCGTTTTCCCCATGGAGAAAAGGCAGGAACCCTCCGCGTGCTTGATGTAATCTTTCACGACAGTGATGGGTCTCAGTTTATTCATTTATTTTTTATGTCTCCGTCCATATAGACTTGATGCCAGACCTCAAACATGAGCAAAGCCCAGAGTTTATAGCTGTGGTCTCTCTCACCGGACTGGTGTTCGCGCACCATTTTTTCGATCCGGTCCATTTTGAAATAGCCCCGCCCCCGCGCTTTCGGGCTCAGGATCGTTTCTTTGAGATATCCGCTCAAAGCCCCCTTGAACCATTTCGCGATGGGAACGCCGAAGCCCATCTTGCGCCTGTCCAAAACTTCGTCCGGCAAAAATCCTCTCAGGGCCTGCTTCAAAATCCATTTTCCGCCGTTCATCTTCACTTTATGTTCCGACGGAATTTTGGCCGCGAACTCGATGAGCTTGTGGTCCAGGAACGGGGAACGCGCTTCCAATGAATTGGCCATGGACGCGATGTCCACTTTCACCAACAAGCACCCGGGCAAATATCCGTGCGCGTCGCAGGCAAGCACCTGGTCTAAAAAATCTTTCGAGTCCGAATCCGCGTAGAGGGCTGAAAAATAATTATACACATTTTTGCCTTTCACATGTTCAAGGAGCGGCCCGTCCGCGATGTCCAGCAGGGAATCCTGATCGAAATAACAGAAGAGCTTGAAATTAAATTCCAGGGGGTCGGAACCGATCAAGGTCCCGGCGCGGATGATGCGCCTGAGGATGCGGTTCGCGGGAAAGGCCGGCAGAGAATTTTTTATTATGGAGGAAAGAGATTGGCGCAAAATTTTCGGCGCGCGCGCAAATCCATAAAACATGCGGTCGGCCTGATATCTCAAATAACCCCCGAAATTTTCGTCGCCTCCATCGCCGTTCAGGGCCACGGTCACATGTTTCCGCGTTTCTTTGGCGACATAATAAGACGGGAGAGCTGAAGGATCCGCGAAGGGCTGGTCATAATGCCACGCGAGTTTCGGCAAAATGTCGATGGTGTCCGGCTTCACGATAAATTCATGGTGATCCGTCTTAAATTTTTCAGCCACCATCCTGGCGTATTTCAGCTCGGAAAAATCGTCCTCTTCAAAGCCTATGGAAAATGTTTTCACGGGCTCCTTCATGGCCTCTGCCATGAGTCCCACCACCGCGCTTGAATCCATTCCGCCCGATAGAAACGCGCCCAGAGGAACATCGGAAACGAGGCGGATTTGCGTCGCTTCCCTCAACTGCGACAAGGTTTCTTTCTCGAGGTCCGGCAGAGCCATGTCGTGTTTCGGAGTTCTGGGAATGGTCCAATATTGGTTGATGCACACATCGCCTTTGGCATCGCAAGTGAGCGTATGAGCGGGAGGCAGGCGGAAGATGCCTTCAAAAATGGTGGCCGGTTCCGGAATGAACTGATACGCGAGATAAAGCGGGATCGATTCCAGCCGGACTTTTTTCTCCACTTCTCCGGAAGCAAGCACGGCTTTCATTTCGGAACCGAAGATGAGGGATTTTCCCTTGAGCGAATAAAAGAGGGGTTTTTTGCCGATGCGGTCGCGCGCGAGAAAAATGGATTTATTTTTTCCGTCCCAAATCGCGAAGGCGAACATGCCGCGCAGGTGTTTGACGCAGTCGGGACCATAGATTTCATAGAGGTGAAGGATCACTTCCGTGTCGGAATTTGTCTGGAACTTGCGGCCGCGTTTTTCAAGGTCTTTGCGGAGCTCGAGGAAATTATAAATCTCCCCGTTGAACACAATGCGGCACCGCCCTTCGTCCGTCGTCATGGGCTGATGTCCGCCCGAAAGATCGATGATGGAGAGGCGGCGGAAGCCTAAACCCGCGTTGGCTTGCGGCTCAGAAGAAACATAGAACCCTTCGTCGTCGGGCCCGCGGTGAGCAATCGTGTCCGACATCCGCTTGATCTGCGATTCCGAAACTTTTGAGCCGTCCCAGCGATAGATGCCGGCAAACCCGCACATGTTATTGGAAAGGGTGCCGCGATGGTTTTGCGCTTAAACTCAGGCAGGTGCCCAGCGAGCGGCGGAGAGGCAGTTTTCCCTCGAGGATCCAGATTTCCCTGACGCCCGCTTTAAGCGCCGCAAAGGCTGAATTCACTTTGGGAATCATCCCTCCCGTGATCACTCCCGAGCTGATCAGTTCTTTGCCTTTGGAAGGGGTGATATGCAAAATTGTTTTTTTATCCGCGTCCAAAATTCCAGGGACATCCGTAAACAAAATCAGCTTTTGCGCTTTCAGTGAAACCGCCAAGGCGCTCGCCATTTCGTCCGCGTTGATGTTCAAGGCGCCCGCCGCCCCGTCGGAAGCGATCGAAGAAAAGACGGGAACATCTCCGGCGGTGAGAATTCTTAAAACAACTTCTTTTTTGACCCGGGAAGGAATTCCAACGCGCCCCAGTTCCGGAACCCGTTTCGCGCGGACTGTTTCGCCGTCCCGTCCGGAGAGCCCCAGAGCCGAAATCCCGAGAGAGTTCAGTTTGCTCACCAAATAAGGATTCACTTTTCCTGAAAGCACCATCTCGACGACGGACATCATCTTCTCGTCCGTGAACCGCCTGCCGTTCACGAACCGGCTCTCAATCCCCAGCTGTTCCGCAAGGGCCGTCACTTCTTTTCCCCCGCCGTGAACCAAAACCGTTTTATTCTTTTTCAGATGAGGAACGAGCCCCTTCACCAACGGCGCAAAGTTCCCCTGTTCAAGCAGACTCCCGCCGATTTTGATGATGTTGATATTTTGGCTCATGGTCTAACAGGTTATCATTTACATCGACGGGGTTTCAAGCTTGATTCTTTTACTGTAACCCCCACAAAATGGATCCCTTGGAATGTGATATGATATGCGCAAGATAAAATAAATTCACAAGATACTCGGATGAAAATAATACATTTAATCTTGATTATACTTTTTGGCATTGTTAATTTTTCAGATGCATTTGAAAAATGGGACATGGCTATAGGTTTGGGATACATGGCTCCGTTGAGCCATCGCTCGTTTTCTAAACCAGACAATAGCAACCCATACATTGTTGATTATTTATACACTCAAGATATTGCGGTTAAAGGAACAGTTTCTATCGGCGGATCATTTATGCGAAAGTTTGGAAAAATATTTTCATGCGGAATTGAAGGGGCATTTTTTCCGGGCATTGTCGTTGAGCAACAATTTAAACTGAAGGATATGGACGGAGATGGCGTTGAGGAAACCATCAATGAAAAAACAACATTTTCTGCTGGCCAAGCAGGACTAGCCTTTAGTTTGAAGAAAAAAATAGGAATTACAGCCCTTTTTTAACGGTCGGGGGAGGCGCTTTAATTGCAGAAAACAAAAGAGGCAATATTTCCGGACCAAGCAGCTCCGGGACTCAAACAGCATCTTGGAATTTGATTAATAAATATTTTCCTGATGGGTGGGATATTAATTTTGGAGGCGGAATTGAGCGGCCACTAAATAAGAGTTTAGATCTGAAATTGGATATCAGATATCATATTATCCTAAGCGAATTTTCATATCTTATGACCACACTGGCGGTAGTTTTTTAAAACAAATCCGATGGACCTTCATAGGAACCATTCTAACATATCATGACCGAAAAGTTCCGTTGACCAAGGCTCTCAACTTAATGATTTCCCATTCGCCACCGCAGTTTTCACCGTTGAGAATTTGCACAGCGTTCTGAAATCGCACCGGGGACACTTTGCCGTGTCCGGCTTATAATCTTTCGCTTTCAGTTTTTTGGCGACGTCCGCCAGTTCCTTATAAGCGAAATCAAAATCCTTTTGGGTGCGGCTCGTGGAAATCACCTGGTCATGCGCGAGGAAATAATAACTCAGCACGGCGGGCGGCGTTTTCATGATGTTTTCACAGCCGATGGCATAAAGCGTGATCTGTAAATCCGAATCAATCTTGGCCTGGTCCCACATCTCGGCATGCGTTTTATAATCAATCACTTCATAAGTGTCGTCGGGCAGTTTGTCGATGCGGTCAATGATGCCGCGCAGGATTAAATTCCCGACGGGGAACCGGAACTCTTTTTCAACGGCCACGATTTCGGATTTCCGGAGCTGAGACCACTCAAAATAGGCCTCGAGCATTTTCTCGCCCTTCTCATAAAACTGCATCGTCTGCTGGGGGTTCAAAAACCCTTCATTCACCCACACGCGGTTATACGCTTCAAGCAAATCGTCCAAGTCCCGCCCGTCATTTTTATGAAATTCCTCCAGCGCCTTGTGCACGGAAAGACCCAGCGCGATCTGGGGAGTGGGCGGAGTTTTTTTGCCGTCTTCATAAATCATCTTATATTTCCACGGGCAAAAACGATAGGCCGAGATCCTCGAGAAGGAAAGCTCCATCGGCGGCTTGGGCCGAAAGAGGTTTATAAAAAAGTATTTTATTTTATCCAGCATGCTTGAAGAAAGAAACAGCGGTGTCCCCATATTTTTCCTGGCGGAAAAAGTTCCAGCCTTCCGGGACGACGAAGGTTTCCTTGATGGAATGCTGGGCGATGAACCAGCCGTCTTTCGCGAGGAGCTTTTCTTTTTGGATGTTTTCGAGGAGGAAATGGACGAAAACGAGGGGCTTGTTTTTGGGCGTGCGATAGGGCGCGCCGGAAAAAATGATGTCGAATTCCTGTTTGAGCCAGAAGAGTCCCTGCGTGATGTCCTGCCGGCACACCTGCGTCTGCCCAAGGCCCAAAAGCTGCCGGTTGTTTGAACGGATCTTGGAGAGAGTTCCCTCAATCCAGCGCGCGCACTGCGCGTTCGCGTCTATAAAAATCACTTTGGATGCGCCCCGAGACAGAGCCTCAAGCCCCACGGAACCGCTCCCCGCAAAGAGGTCCAGAAACTTCGCGCCCTCAATTTTATTCTTGATGATATCGAAGAGGGATTTTTTAATGCGCGCCAGAATGGGCCGGGTGTGGAGCCCTTCCGGAACCGCGCCCATGGTCTGCCGCCGCAATTCTCCGCCGATGATGCTTGTGCCTTTCATTTTGAAATATTAACATTTTTACCCTTTATTACCAAACCGCGCCCAAATGCTATATAATAGGATGCTTAAATTTAACGGCTATGAACTATCACGAACGATTTGAATCCGGTTTAACCTGCGGCCACAGCATGGCCAGCGGCAAGTTCGCGCGCCCTGGAAGCAAGATTTCGTATGGCCCTGACCAGGAATTCGACACTCAGCACATCCTCCTTGAGTTGGAACTGGACGTCCCGGGCAAAACCGTGCACGGCAAATGCACCACCACCCTCAAGGCCATCCACGACGGCGCGCGCGAAATCCGTTTCGACGCGGCCAAGATGAAAATTATCTCAGTCACCTCCGCGTCCGGAGAAAAACTGCCTTATACATATAAGGAAGAACGCCTCCTCATAAAACTGAAAACCGCTTTGCAGGAACACGACACCGTCTCCGTCGTCGTGACATATCGGATGGTGGACCCCATCGCCGGAGTTTATTTCATTGAGCCCGACAAGCATTATCCGACGAAGCCCGTTCAAGTCTGGACCCACGGAGAAGCGGAAGAGTCTCGATATTGGTTCCCCTGTTTCGACGCCCCCAACGACAAAGCCACCACAGAAATGATCGCCACGGTCCCCGCTGATTTCTTCGCCCTCTCCAACGGCGCCCTGATCCATGTTTCCGAAGACAAAAAGCGCAACAAAAAATCATATCACTGGAAACAAGCCATCCCCCACTCTCCTTATTTGGTCACGCTCGTGGCCGGAAAATTCTCTGAACTCAAAGACGAATGGGACGGCATCCCCATCACTTATTATTGCGAACCGGGCCGCGAAGACCAGGTCAAACGCGCTTTCGGGAAAACGCCCAGGATGGTGAAATTTTTCTCCGAAGCCATCGGAGTGCGTTATCCTTATGAGAAATATGCCCAGATCGCCGTGGCCGACTTTGTGATGGGCGGCATGGAACACACGACCGCCACGACACAAACCGACCGCGTCCTCATGGACAAAAAAGCGTTCCCGGAATTTACGGCAGATTGGCTGGTCTCCCACGAACTTGCCCACCAATGGTTCGGAGACCTCCTCACCTGCAAGGAATGGGGCCACGCCTGGCTCAATGAAAGTTTCGCGACTTATTTTGAGGCCCTTTTCACAGAACACGATCTCGGCCGCGAAGAATTTTTATACGAGATGCACGAAAAGCATCAGCAATATATCGACGAGGACAAGAATCATTATCGCCGCTCCATCGTCACCCACAACTATAAAAAGCCCGACGATCTTTTTGACCGCCACCTTTATGAAAAAGGCTCTCTCGTCCTCCACACCATCCGCCACCTCCTCGGCACGGACATGTTTTGGAAAGCCATCCATCATTATGTTGAAACCAATTTCGGCAAGGCCGTTGAAACGACAGACCTGATCAATTCCATTCAGCTCTCCACGGGCAGAAACTTCCGCAAATTTTTTGACCAATATGTTTATGGTCCCGGCCATCCCGATTATACCGTCCACTATTGGTGGGACGAGAAATCCAAACAGGCCCATATGCGCGTGATCCAAAAACCCGTCAACGGCAATTCTTGTTTTTCTCTCCCCGTTGTCCTCAGATTCGTCACCGCGGACGGAAACAAAGACCACACCGAAACCATCGACGAGAAAGAACACACTTTTAAATATAAATTCGCGTCCGAGCCCGTCGATTTTAGGTTTGACCCTGATTGGGGCATCCTGAAGACCGCTGAAATTTCAAAACCTTACTCAATGTGGCGCAAGAGCCTGGAAACGGATCCTCATCCCGTGGCCCGTCTCTCAGCGGCAAAAGAAATCGCCAAAGTCGCCACGGACGAATCCCTCAATTTATTGAGCAGAGCGTTCCTAAAAGAAAAGTTCTGGGGCGCGGCGAAAGAAATCGCCGTCTCCATCGGCTCATTGCAAACCGAGGGCGCGAAGAAATTTTTATTGCAGGCGCTCAAAGACACAAAAAATCCCAAAGTCCGCCGCGGAGTCGTGGAAGGCCTGGGCAACTTTAAAGACGCCGACGCAGTTTCAGCCCTCGCGCAAACTGCAGAGAGAGATGCGAGTTATTTCGTCGCCTCAGAAGCCATCCGCGCCATCGCCAAATCAAAATCCGTCCGCGCCGCCCAGATTGTGACCCGCGCCTTGGCCAAAGAATCCTGGAACGACACGATCCGAGCCAGCGCCGTCTCAACTCTTTCCGGCACTCCCGACAAAAGAGCCATCCTGGCCCTGCGCAGATTTTCCAAATATGGACAGAACCTCACAGCCCGCGCCAGCGCCGTTGCCGCCATGGGCCGGCTCGCCAAAAATTTCCCCGAATTTTTCCAGGACCTCATCAGCCTCACCCAGGACAAACAGGTGCGCCTGAAACACACGGCCATCGCGGCCCTCGGAAACGCCAAGGACCCCCGCGCCAAGGAAACGCTCGAAAAAATATTCAAAGACAAGAACCTGCCTTATCGCACCCAGGCCGCCGCCGAGGACGCTCTCCTCAAAATCAGCCCGTCAAAAAATAATTAATTCACTCTCATGAGGGCCTTTTTCTTTGCATGGATCGGAATCCTTTCTGTCCTTGCTTTGTGTCCTGCCCAGGCTTCTGAAAAAATTATCAGTTTTCATGATAGCGTCATTGTCAGCGCCGACAGCACCCTCACCGTCACCGAAACCATCACAGCCCAAAGCGAAGGCCTCAAAATCCGGCGCGGCATTTACAGAGACTTCCCAACGCAATATCTGGACCGTTACGGCAACCATATCACCGTGGGCTTCAAAGTCACGCGAGTTTCGCGCGACGACTTGCCCGAAGATTTTCATGTTGAAAAGCAAAACAACGGAACGCGTGTTTATATCGGCAAAAACAATCGTCCGCTCCCTCCGGGGAAACACACATATACTCTGCGATATGAGACCGACCGCCAGATCGGATTCTTTAAAGATCATGATGAACTTTATTGGAATGTCACCGGAAACGGCTGGGAATTTCCCATCGATGAAGCTGTCGGAGAAATTATATTGCCTCCCGGAACCTCGGAAAAAGTCATGGAAACAAGCGCCTTCACCGGACCTTCCGGCGCGAAAGGCGCGGCCTATCAAGTTTCCAAATCACCATTGGGCACGATCATATTTAAAACCACGCTCCCCCTCCGCGAGCGCGAAGGGTTGACCATCGTCGTGACTTGGCCAAAAGGGTTTGTCAAAGAGCCTGACTTTTGGTTTAAATTCCGAGCGTTCGTCAGAGACAATCCCGCTGTTGTCAACGGATTTTGGGCTTTGATTTTCATCCTGTTTTATTATGTTCTTGCCTGGATTCAGGTCGGACGGGACCCCAAACCCGACTCCATCATGCCGCGGTATGAGCCTCCCAAGGGCCTTTCACCGGCAGGCGCAGGGTTTATCACTCGCATGGGATATGACCACAAAGATCTCACCGCTTGCCTGGTCAACCTCGCTGTCAAGGGACACCTCACCCTGAAGGAAGTTGACGGAGATTACACCCTCACGCGAACCCGCGCCGCAGGTCTGGATTTGAGCGCCGAAGAAACTGCCGTTTTCAAAACGCTTCTCCCCGGATCCATATCGGAAATCGCGCTGGATCAAAAAAATTACGCTGAAATTGAAATAGCGATTTCAAAAATAAAAGATTCTCTCAAATCCCAGCATGAATCTCTTTATTTCATAAACAATCTGGGGTATTTTCTTGCCGGCGCGGGATTATCGTTTGCCGCGGCATTATGGGTTGGGAACTCTTTCAGCATTGAGTTTGTCAACGACCAAATCCTCATCATGGGCCTTTGCCTGATCATTTGGGGCATTGCCGTTTCTCACATGATTTTTCAAATCTATTATCAAGCCAGAAATGCCGTTTTTAAAAATGGAATAAAAGCCGCTTTTAATTTTGTCTCGCTTTTTTTAACCGCCTCCCTTCTCCTTTTCATCGGCGGATATTTTCTTAAAATTCTCTCAAACTTCAGTCTTGGATATGCCGCTTTCATACTCCTTTTATCTTTCTCAAACTATCTTTTTTATCATCTTCTCAAAGCCCCGACTCTGGCCGGAAGAAAGATTCTGGATCAGATCGAAGGGTTTAAAATGTTCCTTGAAGCGACGGAAGAAGACAAGTTTGCCCGTCTTAATCCCTCAGGAAGGACTCCCGAACTCTTTGAAAAATACCTTCCCTTTGCCATCGCCCTTGGAATAGAGAGGGCATGGGCCGGACAGTTCACGGAAATTTTCAGCCTGGCATCAGCTTCTGCCGGCAGGCCCTATCATCCGGGATGGTACACCGGAAGAAGCTGGAACCCAGGCAGCCCGGGGATCTTCGCTTCAAACCTGGGCTCTTCAGTTTCAAGCGCGATCGCCTCATCATCGGTGCCTCCCGGATAAGCCTCTGCAAGAGCGAATACGGTTTTGAGCGCCTGGGACAACCCGGTTTCCGCTTCGGCTCTGCCTCCGACGGTCGAAGCGCCCATTGACTGAGC
>JAKFYJ010000005.1 GCA_021730935.1 Elusimicrobiota bacterium | reverse complement strand
GAGATACGCCTCTCCCTTGGACTTGAGCGACATCTTTTCCGAAAACGGGATGCCGGTTAAATAATATAAAAAGAGAAACATAAGCGCCACGCAATAAAATGAAATCCACCCGCCTTGCGATCCAAGGTTGAAAATGCAAAAACCCCACCAGACGATCCATTCAAAAAAATAATTGGGGTGCCGGCTCACGCTCCAAAGACCTCGGTCACAGACTTTTCCGTGATTATCAGGGTCCGCCTTGAACCGCCTGAGCTGACGGTCCGCAAGAGATTCGCCAAGGAGCCCCGCGAGCCACACGCCGAACCCGAGCTTTTCAACGGCAAGGATGCCCGGAGACGGGTTGAGCATGGGGAGGAGAAAGGGAACAGACAAAAGGACGATCAGAAGCGCCTGGGCTTCAAAAAATAAGAAGAGTTTGAAATTGATGTTTTCTTTCCACAATGTCCTGAGTTCCGCGTATCGCGCGTCTTCAGCCGGATGCAGGCCGATCACCCGTTTGGCCAGGTGCGAGGCCAGGCGGAAAGCCCAAAAGATGCCCATGACCGCGATCATGATTTTTCGGGAGAAAACCCCGGGGGTCAAGGCGAAATATCCGACTGCGGAACAGCCCAGGCCCGCCGCCCAGGCGATGTCCACGATCCCCGCGTTCCTGACGATGGAGGCCGTGAGCCACACGAGAAACATGAGGGACGAAGCGAAGAGGGACGCGATGATCAAATATTTCAGGATCATGAAGGCTTGGCTCTGGACAAAAATTTTTCCGCCGTCCAATAGGCCAGGAATGTGAAGGGGATCGCGGCGAGGCTCCAGGCGGCAACGGCCTGAAGCGCCGAGAGCCAGAATATTTTTATGAACTCCGAGGGCGCGCTGGAGAAGAGGGCGAGGGCGGCTGGGATGGAAAAGGGGACATGCGGCGCTCTGAAAAGAGTTTCTCCGAGGCGGATGAAGACGGGGATAAAAATGATCTGGAGAGGATAGGCAAAATAGTTGACGGTTTGAAGGAGGGGTTGGTTGAGTTTGAATCGGGTTCCCGCCGCGAGGCACAGGAGCGTGGTGCTTCCCAGGATGGGGAAGATGCCCAGAGTCACGCCGAGCGAGATCGTGAACGCGATTTTTTGCGGGGGCACGCCCTGAGTCAGCTGTTCCTTGATCAGGCGGAAAAATTTATCTTTCAATGGGCGAGGGTCGGGTTGTTGGGTCGGGTGAAGACGGCCTGGAGGACGGAAATGTTTCTGGAACGGAACGCCGCCTGGCAATATTTGAAATAATAATTCCATTTCCTCGCGGCGGCCCGGTCAAACCCGAGTTCGGTCACGCGGTCCAGGTTGCGGTTGAAGGTTTCGTGCCAGCGGGAAAGCGTTTCAACATAAAAATGCCCCATGTCTTCAAGGCCGTGCATCTGCAAGGTCCCCGTCTTTCTCACGGCGTCCTGAATTCTCGCGAGAGACGGGAGGAGGGATCCGGGAAAAATATGTTTTTGGATCCAGTCAACGCCGCGTTTCACCTGATCATAGCGCGAATCGGGGCAGGTGATGATCTGAAACCCCATGAGGCCGTGAGGTTTCAGGACTTCGGAGCATTTCGCGAAATAAGTTTCAAAATATTTGTCGCCCACGGCTTCGAGCATCTCGATGGAAACGATTTTGTCATAGGCCCCGCGGAGGTGACGATAATCCATCATTTTTATTTCTATCTTGTCCGACAGCCCCGCCTGGCGTATGCGTTCCAGAGCGAAGCTGAACTGTTCTTTGGATATTGTGAGGGTCGTGACATGGCATCCATAGGTTTTTGCCGCGTGGATCGCGAACCCGCCCCAGCCTGAGCCGATTTCAAGGACATGGTCGGACGCTTTGATCCGGAGCTTTTTGCAGAGCTGGTCATATTTTTCTTTCTGCGCTTCCTCCAGCGACTGGTTGGGATGCTTGAAATAGGCGCAGGAATAGGTCATGGAGGGGTCCAGGAAGGACGCAAAAAAATCGTTGCTCGCGTCATAATGCGCCTGGATATTTTTTCTGCTTCCTGAGAGCGTGTTGTCCCGGAACTTGTGGACCAGTTTGTTGACGCCGTTGAGCGCGCTCAAAAAGTAATTCTTTTTCCGCGAGCCTGAAATGGTCGGGTTATGTTCAAGGTTTTCCAGGAACCAGCTGATGACGGTCTGGATGTCCTCAGTGTCCCAGTCTCCGTCGACATAAGATTCCCCGAACCCGACATCCCCATAAAGGACGGTTTTTCTATAGAAATCTGCGCGGTGAACCGTGATCCTGGCTTCGGTTCCGTTTCCCTCGCCGAAATGTGTTTCGCGGCCGTTTTTGTCGAGGATGGAGAGCCGCCCGCGGGGCATGGATCTCAAGACGCTGAACAGCAGGTCCTGATAAAGGTTGGACAGGACTTTTCCCTGAACAGAAGATTTGGAGGCCGTTTTCATTTTTTTTGCCGAGGGTTCAAAATGTCTTTCTGCATGTCCTGCCTGTCATCCTTCGCGTGATATCCGATTCCCTTGATCCAGAGCAGGAGCGCGTGCCAGTGGATCAAGATGATGACTTTGAGCGTGACGAGAGGATAGGTTAAAGTATACCAAATAAGCCGCGCGTTCTCTAACGCATGTCTCCCGCCTTTCATGGACGAGGTGAGCACCCTTTCTTCGCCTTTGAGATCGTCAACATAAATTTCCAGCGTGCCGCCAGGCGTCCGGAGATCAAAATCAAAATCCAGGTCCAGGTCCATGAAGGGGGAAACATAAAAATGTTTTTTCGCGCGAAGGTGAAACCCGTTTTCGCTGGGCGGAATGAAATAGGGTTTCATCTCCCCGAAAGTGTTGGAGACTTCCGCGATCGCGGCGAGGGGGCGTCCGTCCGGACTGAAACAGAAATAAAACGACACGGGATTAAACACATATCCCATGACGCGCGCGCTCGTGAGAAGCGTGATCTTCCCAATGTCCTGAGCGATTCCGTTCGCCTTTAAATAATCAAGAACTTTTTCGCGGAGCGGTTTGGGGTTTCCCTTGAAGTGATCTTCATCTCTAAAACTGTAAAGGTTGAAGCGGTTCCGGCTGAAAAAATATATATTTCGCTCCACATCGCCCAGTTCGTCCAGATCAAAATAAAACATGAAGACGGGAACCTCCAGGCGGTGAGGTTTTGGGGAAAACCTTTGGTGGACGATGCGTACGTCGTATAAGGAAGAAATCATTGCCAGAGGGGTCTTTGCAGGAGGATGCGGCAAAGTTCGAGGGCGGAAGTGAAGGCGTCTTCATGGAATCCGTATTTGAAATAGCTCCCGCAGAAGAAAATCCGCGTGCCGCGCCGCTTGTTGAGCTTGTGGAGGTCCGGCTGGGCGTTCACGGCGTTCAAGCTGAAGATGGGATGCTCATAAGGAATATGCCGGACAATTTTCAGAGGATCAATTTCGTCCGGGTTGAGAGACACGAAATAGTTTCTGTCGGATGGGGTTCCCTGCAGTTTGTTGGCCCAATAATGGACGGAGGGCTCATGATGGGCGTTTATTTTATAGTTCCAGGACGCCCAGGCGCGTTTCGTTTTGGGCATCACGGATTCGTCCCAGTGGAGGATCGTGGGATTTTTTTGATATTTGAAATGGCGCAGGAGAACTTCTTCTGCGGCCTCCGGCGAGTCAAGCATTTCGAGGGACTGGTCCGCGTGGGAGGCCAGGATGATCCGGTCAAAACTTTCTTTGTCTCCGTTCTCAAAGAGGATTTCGGCACTGTCGGGAAACCTGCGGATCGACTTTATTTTTTTGCCTGCCTTAATTTTGTTCTGAAAAGGCCGGATGAGTTTCTTGACATAGCCAGCCGAACTGCCTTTCACGGTGAACCAGGGGTGCTGGGTATACATCCCCAAAAATCCGTGGTTATGAAAAAAGCGGATCAGGGTCATGGCCGGAAATTTCAGCATCTCGCCCGGAGGGGTGGACCAGACGGCGGAACTCATGGGCAGAAGATACCAGACGGCGAGGTCTCGGTTAAAATTATATTTGCGGAGAAATTCGTCCATCGTGAGGCTGTCGTGTTCCGGCTGGGTGAGCGCTTTGACGGCGATCTTGTTGAACCTGTAAATTTCGAGGAGCATTCTGTGGAATCGGAGTTTGAATATATTTTTGCGCTGGGCATAAAGCTGGTTCCAGGACGATCCGCAATATTCCAAATTTTCTTTTTCGATGTTCACGCTGAACGACATGGGGGACGCCTGCACTTCGACTCCGAGTTCGCCGAAGAGTCGGGTGAGGTTGGGGTACGTCACGAAATTGAAGACCATAAACCCGGTGTCTATGAGGAAAGTTTTGTCTCCGTGGGCCGTGGGGACCGCAAAAGCGTGGCCGCCCGCGTGGGAATCCTTCTCGAAAACCGTGAGGTCAAAATCGTTCTGAAGAAAATGAGCGCACCCGAGCCCCGCGATCCCTGCGCCCACAATGGCGAGTTTTTCCATAGGAAGATTTTATCAGTTTGTTGACATTTTGCCCAAAAATCTCTATAAATATACACAGTGAGATTAAGGTTATTCTTTTTAGCCGCACTCCTCGTCGCCCAATTCCGCCCCACCGCTGTCTATTCGAAAGGCAAACTGCCTCCAGAACAGGAATATAAAGAAGAGTATAAACCCGGGAAAGATCATCACAACGATTTTGAAGACGGGGGGCATATCCCGCCGAAATTGAAAGATAACGAAACGGTTCAGGAAACGGAGCCGGTGGAATCCGAACCGGTCAAATCCAAACGGCGCAAACCCGAACCTGAACCGGAAACGTTGCCGGAAGTCCAGGAAGAAACCTCTCAAACTCCGAAGGCTCCGGAAACGGCTGTTCCGGAAATGAACGCGCAGGTCCCGGAAGGCTCCCTGACGCATCAGGTCTGGATTTGGCAGGAATCGAGGGACTGTTTGTGGACTCTGGCGAAGCAATATTATAAAGATCCCTGGCAATGGAAGAAGATATACATCGAAAACAGGAACACGATTCTGAACCCCAACATTATTTTCCCCAAACAAAAGATCATCATCCCTCCTCTCCAGACGGCGGCGAAATAACTTTCCATTTATGGTGACCAAACGCATGCTGTTGGGGGACACTGAAGAAACGCTCCTGCTTTGCGGAGAGCGGGACTCCAACCTCAAGGAACTTGAGCGGCGTTTCGGCGTGCAGATTTTTGCGCGCTCTTCGGGCCTCGCGGTGCGGGGGAACGTGAAAAAAGTGGATCAGGCGATCGCGTATCTCGAAGAGATGCGGAGCCGGATTTCCATGGAACGCCGGGACCGCTCTCCCGACGACCGATCGATCCGCGTGGTCCTTCCCGGGCACGAAAACGACGAGAACACGGAATCCATTTTCAAAACCGCGACGGGCAAAATGATCCGGCCCAAGACGCCGACCCAGAAACAATATGTCGAGTCGATCATGAAGTCCGACATGGTGATGGCGGTGGGGCCTGCGGGAACCGGAAAAACTTTTTTGGCCGTGGTCTGCGCTCTCAAAGACCTTCAGGCCGGGCGCGTCGGACGCATTGTGCTCACGCGGCCTGTGGTGGAAGCGGGGGAAAAACTCGGGTTCTTGCCGGGCGACCTTTATGAGAAGATCAACCCTTATCTTCGTCCGCTTTATGATGCCTTCCACACGCTTTTGGGGATTGAACGGTTCCGGATTTATCGCGAAGACGAGACCGTCGAGATCGTGCCTCTGGCGTATATGCGCGGCCGCACTCTCGAAAACGCCTTCGTGATTCTGGACGAAGCGCAGAACACGACGCCCGAACAGATGAAAATGTTTCTGACCCGCATGGGGAACCGTTCCAAAATGGTGATCACGGGCGACGTGAGCCAGATCGACCTGGATTTCAAAAACCGCTCGGGATTTGTTCAGGTTCTCAAAGTTTTGAAAGATGTGCCCGAAGTGGACGTGGTCCATTTCGCTGACGACGATGTGGTCCGCCACGCTTTGGTCAAACAAATCCTGAAAGCCTACGACAGCTTCGAAAAAACCGATTCCAACGGATGAGGATTCAGGACCGCATCCGGGAATTCTTCCGGAAGGGGCTGGTCAGGCTCCTCATCATCACCGAGAAAAGCGCTGACGAAGCCCCGCCTCTCCCCCGAAGCAAACGCACGCTTTTCCGAGACATCCACATCCCGCCCTGGGCCACGCTCCTGATCTCCAGCATTCTTTTGTATGCCGTCCTCATCCTCATCCTGGGGCTGAGCCTGAAAACATTGATCGCGATGGGGCTCCTGGTCCTGCTCACCGTGACGCTTTTTGTGATCTATCTCCGCCTCGATTTTCCCGGTCTCGCTCAGGACGACGAAGCGATGATGCTCCTGGGCACTCTGACCGTGCTTTTCGTGCTCGTGATCGGATTGCTCAAACATAATCCGAATGCGGCTTATCTCACGCCGGTCCCTGCCGCGGCCATTCTGGCGTGCCTGCTCCTTCATCCCAGGTTGTCCATCATCCTCACTGTCATCCTCTCCATGTTTTTCGCCATCATTCAGGATTTCAATTTCAGCTGTTTCGCCATCGCCTTTTTCGGCGGCGTCGCAGGAACCGCCTCCGCTGTGTATATCCGCACGCACAAGCATTTCATGCGGGCTGGAGCCATCATCGCGGGCGCGCAGTTTGTGACCCTGATGGTCCTCACCTGTTTTATGCCCAACACCTGGGACCATTTCTCCAGCCAGGCGCTCCAGACTGTCGCGAACGGGTTCATTTCCGCGGTCCTGGCTCTCGGGCTCCTCCCCTATCTTGAAAGTTTTTTCTCCCGCGTGACGCCGCTTCGGCTCCTCGACCTTGCGGATTTCAATCAGCCCCTGCTCAAGCGCCTCATGCTTGAGGCCCCGGGGACCTATCATCACTCGCTCATGATGGCCACCGTCGCGGAAGCGGCCGCCAGAGCCATCGGCGCCAATGAGCTCCTCTGCCGCGTGGGCGCTTATTATCACGATGTCGGCAAACTGGTCAAGCCGGAATATTTCATTGAGAACCAGGGGAGCATGGGCAACCCTCACGGAAACCTGGCTCCTGCTCTTTCAAGCCTCGTCGTCGTTTCCCATGTCAAGGAAGGCGTGGCTCTCGCGCGGGCGGCGAAACTTCCGGAAGAAATCATCAATTTCATTCCCATGCACCACGGCACGAGCCGCATTGAATATTTCTATCATCAGGCAAGGGAAGACGCCGAAGAGGAATCTCTCCGCAACCTTGAGGGCGACATGCCGGACCAGGGCGATGTCCAGGAACAAAATTTCCGTTATCCCGGGCCCCGGCCGAGGTCCAAGGAAACCGCCATCCTCATGATCGCCGATTCCGTGGAGGCCGCTTCGCGGACCATCGAAGAACCCTCCCATCAGCGCTATAAAGACCTTGTGGACGACATCGTCCGGAAAAAACTCGAAGACGGCCAGCTTTCGGACTGTCCTCTGACCCTTTCGGATCTCAGCAAGATCAAAGAAGCCTTCACCAACACCCTCACCACCGTTCACCACGCCCGCATCGAATATCCCGAAGAAGAAGCGGGATAAACCGTCCATGAAAATCTGGATTCGAGGATTAAAAAATTCGCGTCAAAAGAAAATTCTTGAATCCTTCTGCGCGAAAGTCTGCCTCCGCGTTCCCGCGCTCCGCAAAAACGGGGAACTTTCCTTTATCTTTCTCTCCAACGGAGAAATGCGCAAGGTGAACAAGCGGTTCCTGGATCATGATTATACCACCGACGTGATTTCCTTTGGTTATGACGCCCCGCCCGAGTCCAAAGGGACTTATCCTTTCGGAGACATTTATATTTCGCGCGACTTCGCCGCCCGGGAAGCGCTGGCAGGAAAATATCCCGCCGTGCAGGAGATGGCGCTTTATGCTCTGCATGGGACGCTCCACCTGATCGGATATGATGACCGCAGGCCGGCCGATAAAAAAAAGATGTTTGCGGAACAGAAAAGGCTTTTCAAGCTCGCGGCTCCCGATTTGGCGCCCCCGGACCACCGATCCTGATTTGACTTTCTCGTCGACGATACATATACTTTAAAGTTTCAATGACCCAAACGGTTCACGGAGTGATCTTGAATGCAGAAGATTCGGGCGATTATGACCAGAGGCTCACGGTCTATAGCCGCGAATACGGCAAATTCAAAGCCAAAGTGGCGGGCGTGAAAAAGACCGTGTCAAAGCTTCGGGGACTGAGCCGCCCTTTTTCCGAATCGAAACTCCATGTTTTTCTGCACGGAACAGCCCGGGCGGGAGTGAACGATCCCGGAAAACTGATCGGCGGCGAAACGCAGGATTGTCACCCCGGGCTCAGCCGGGACTTTAACCGTCTCGTTCAGGCGAACATGTTCTGCGAGACTCTGGACGCGCTCACGAAAACTTTTTATCCCAACGAAAAGGAATATGACCTTCTCGTGGGGACGCTGAAAGGGCTTGAAAGTTCCGGCCGTCCGGATTTGGTGAGGATGCGGGCCACTCTGATCCTCCTCAAGATTCTGGGATACAGTCTCAGGCATCATCCGGTTTGGAAATCCATGCCGGAACCGGACCGGGCGCTCATGATCCGGCTTGGAGCGTGGGACGGAACGGAGAGCGCTTTCACGGAAGAGGAAACGCGGATCCTGGGAGGACTCACGAAATCCTATCTTCTGCTTTATCTTCCGATGCCGCTCAAAAGCGAAATTTTTATGAGAAAAATGGAGGCCGCGGCGCGATGAACTTTCAACAGGTGATCATGAGTCTGGAAAAATTCTGGACGAAAGAAGGGTGCCTCTTGTGGCAGCCTTATGACTTGGAAAAAGGGGCCGGAACCTTCAACCCCGCCACATTTCTGATGGCCCTGGGCGAGAAACCCTGGGCGTGCGCCTATGTGGAGCCCTGCAGGCGGCCCACCGACGGAAGATACGGTGAAAACCCCAACCGGCTGGGACATTATTATCAATATCAGGTCCTCATCAAGCCCAGCCCCGCCGACATCCAGAAACTTTATCTGAAATCGCTGGAGGCCATCGGCATCAAGATCAGCCAGCACGACATCCGTTTCGTCGAGGACGACTGGGAATCTCCCACGCTCGGCGCCTGGGGACTCGGCTGGGAAGTCTGGCTGGACGGCATGGAAGTGACCCAGTTCACTTATTTTCAGCAGGTGGGCGGCATCAACCTGAACCCCATTTCCGTCGAGATCACCTATGGCCTGGAACGCCTCACCATGTTCTCTCAGAAAAAATCCAGCGTCTTCGACATCCTTTGGGACGACCACAAAACCTATGGCGACATCCACAAGGAACTGGAACGCCAATTTTCAATTTATAATTTCGAGCTCACAGACGAGAAACTCCTCCGGCAGAGATTCGCGGAGGAAGAGCGCGAGTGCCGCCGCCTCCTGGACGCCCAATGCTGGATGGTGGCCTATGAGTCCGTGATGCGCGCTTCTCACACCTTCAATCTTTTGGACGCGCGAGGGGTCCTGTCCGTGGATGAACGGACGCGGACGGTGGGCCGGGTCCGGGCCCTGGCCAGCGCGGTTGCGCAGCAATATATGGAGACGACACATGGAAACGCACACTAAGCTTCAGGACGCGCTTCTCGAAATCGGCGCGGAAGAAATTCCTTCGGCGTATATCCCTCCGGCCCTGGCTTTCATGAAAGATCAGGCGGAAACGTTCCTGAAAACAAAGCGCCTCAGCTTTAAATCCGTTCAGGTCCTGGGAACGCCCAGACGCCTGGCCCTCATCGTGAGCGGCGTGCCGGCCAAATCCGAAAGCGTGACCGAAGAGGTCCTGGGCCCCAAACTGGCCGCGGCCAAAGACGCCGCCGGCGGCTGGACCCTCGCGGCTCAGGGCTTCGCCAAATCGCAGGGTGTTTCTCTCTCGGCCCTCCAGACCCGCCAGTCTCCGAAGGGAGAAGTTCTTTGCGCCGTCAAGAAGCATGAGGGGCTCCCTGCGGAAAAAGTTTTTGCCGAATTGTTCTCGCATCTCCCGGGCGCCATTCCTTTCCCTAAAAAAATGGTTTGGGAAGAATCCTTGTTTAAATTCGCACGGCCCATCCGGAACCTCGTCGCGCTCCTGGGCGGAAAGGTCCTGCGCTTCACGATCGCCGGGATAAAATCCTCCAATAAAACGTTTACTCTGTCTCACACCTCGTCCCGCATGATCTCGATCGCTTCGCCTCAGGCCTATGCCGGAATCCTGAAAAACAACTGCATCCTCGCGGATTTTGCGGCCCGCAAGGAACTGATCCGCTCTTCCGTCTCCCAGCTCGCCAAAAAAGTGAAAGGCGTCCTCCATGCGGACGAAGACCTCCTCGAAGAGGTTTCATGGCTTGTTGAGCATCCGGTCGGGATTTTGGGCTCCTTTGACTCTGAATTTTTGTCTCTGCCGCAGGAAATTTTGATCACCTGCATGAAAAAGCACCAGAAGTTCTTCTCCATCACGGACGCCGCCGGAAAACTCACCCCGCATTTCGTGGGCATTCGAAACGGCATTTCAGAGCATCAGGAAATCGTCCGAGGGGGCTATGAAAAAGTGCTCCGCGCCCGGCTCTATGACGCCAAGTTTTTCTTTGATGAAGACCTCAGGCGCTCTCTGGAATTCTTCGTCGTGAAATCGAACGCGATCACAGTTCAGGAACGGCTCGGCTCGGTTGCGGACCGCATTGCGCGGATGAAGCTCATCGGGCTCAAAATTTCGGACGCTTCCGGCGTCTCCGGCCTGGACCGTTCGTCGGTGGAGCGGGCTCTGCACCTCTGTAAATTCGATTTGTCCACGAAAGTGGTTTATGAGTATCCGGAACTTCAGGGCATCATCGGCGAAATTTATTGCCGCCATTTCGGCGAAAATCCCAAAGTCGCCTCTGCCGTGAAAGAACATTATTATCCCGTGAACGCCCAAGGCCCCGTGCCCCAGAGCGCTGAATCCAAAGTCGTGGCGCTCACGGAAAAGCTTGAAGGCCTTTGCGGCAATTTCTGGCTGGGCGTGACCCCCAGCGGAAACGCGGATCCCTATGGTCTCCGGCGCTCCTCCAGCGGCATCCTGAGAATCCTGCTTGAAGCGGGCTGGGACATTTCCGTCAGGGATTTGGTTCAGTATGCGCTCGAACAATTTGCCTCCAGAGGGCCCGGCGCCAAGGATCAGGCAAAACTGGTTCAGGACATCGTTCAGTTTTTGACGGAAAGGTTCCACTTGTCCATGCAGGAAGCGGGCTTCGAAACGGACGAGATTTATTCCGTGACGAAAAACTCCCATGATCCCGACGCTCAGGCGCTCAAAATCATCTCCCTTCGCGAAAAAATACACGCGCTTCACCTGGAGAGGGAAAACCCTGATTTTGAAGCGGTCGCGGGGGCCTATAAGAGAGCCGGAAACATCCTCCGCCAGGCGCGGCAAAAAGGCATGGAAGTTTCCATGAGCCGGCTTGACGCGTCGCTGCTTCGGGACCCGGCGGAGCAGAACCTCCACTCCATGCTGGAAGGGCTTCACAAAAAAGCCGAACCTCTTTTGCTCGCGAAACAATATCGCGCCGCGCTTCAGAACTGGGTGAAAGTCCGCCCTGAACTGGACCAGTTCTTTGAGAAGGTGATGGTCATGGATCCCGACGAGAAAGTCTGCGCGAACCGTCTCTCTCTTCTTTCCGTGCTCGAAACCCGCTTTCACCAGCTGGCCGACTTCTCACTCATCCAAAACCGATCAGCCTCAGCACAAGGAGAAAAACCATGAATCAGAAGATCAGGCGCGGCCTAAGCTCGTTCATTGTTTTGATTTCGACGGCGGGATGTCTGCTCGCTTCGGGCCCCTCTGACCGGCGCGCCATCGGAAAAATCGCAAAAGTCAGCGCCGGAAAAACGCTCGCTGAAGTCGGCGACAAAGTCGTGATCCGCTTTAAAAAGAGGCATGCCGCAAAGGTCGGAGACAAGCTTGAGATTTATAAAGTCAGAGACGATTTGATGGCGGAGGGTCAGGCCGCTGATGAAACCGCCGTCAGGGAAGAGATCCTGGGAATCGCGGAAGTTGAAAAACTGATTTCAGGCGGAAAAGCCGCCGCTTCTGTCCTCAGCCTGTCCGGCGACATTGAGGCGGGACTCCTTGTGAGGAGAATTCAGGAAAAGCCGTGAAACGATTTTTCATCTTCATCTGCCTCATCATCGCCTTCGTTGTCTGGTTTGAGGATTGGACCTCGTCCGGAAAAATGGATGTGTTCATCGAAGAGAACGAAAACCCCAATGTCACGCCCAAAGTCATCTATTGGATCGGGGAACTTTGTTTCTTCAGCCAGGAAGCGCGCGCCGCGAACCATTATTATCGATGGGTGATCGATAAGTATCCCGAAGAAGATTTCATGCCCAGGGTCCGTTTCCATCTCGCCCAAACCTATGAAGAGCTTGGGGACAAAGCCAAGGCCATGGAACAATATGTCGTGCTGAAAGACTCCTTCACCGCGACGGAATTCGGCGTCATGGCCAAAAAAAAGTGGGAGATGACGCGGTTTTAATGTCGAAGGGGACCCCATTTTCGGATTATCTCAGTGAAGGGTTAAAGAAATCTTCCATCTCGCTCAGGCGCCTTTGCCGCGAAGCCAAAACGGACCCGTCTTTTATCTCAAAAGTCATGCGGGGCATCCTCCCTCCTCCGACGGATGAAAAACTGATCGAACGGATCGCGGAGGTTTTGGGTTTGGATCCGGTCACGCTCATCCTTTCCACCGGGACCATTCCGCAATCCCTGCGCCGCGACCCTGAAACCCTCAAAATGCTCCTGCAGGGAAATCGGCCTGCCCCGGCCAAAACGGCGCCTGTTTATAAATCCCCTCACCTCTCCGAAGATCTTCTGTGACCGATTACAAAGCCATAAAGTTCGAGGATCCGCAATATCCTTCCTTATTAAAAAATCTGACGGACGCGCCTCAGAAACTATATGTCCGGGGCGACCCGTCCTGTCTTTCGGCCCATTCGATCGCCATTGTGGGGAGCCGAAATTCCACGCCTTATGGAGACGGAGTGGCGCGCGAGTTTGCTTATGCCCTTGCGCAGGCCGGCATCATCACGGTGAGCGGTCTGGCCAAAGGCATTGATACGGCCGCCCACCAGGGATCGCTTAAAGGCGGAGGCAAAACCATCGCGGTCATGGGGACGGGCCCGGACATGGTGTTTCCGCGGGAAAATTTGAAACTGTCGCAGGACATAGCCCAACACGGCGCTGTCATCACGGAATTTGAGCCTGGGACGCCGGGACTTTCATGGAACTTTCCCCTGAGAAACCGCATCATCGCCGCGCTCTCCCTTGGAACCGTCGTGATTGAAGCGGCCTATAAATCGGGCGCCTTGATCACCGCGAGACTTGCCGCCGAGCTTGGGAAGGACGTTTTCGCTGTTCCTGGACCCATCACCTCCACGGCGAGCGAAGGCCCCAACCGTCTCCTTGCCAACGGCGCGAAACTCGTGACGAAGGCGGAAGACATTTTCGACGAAATCCTTGAGCTGAAACACCTCATCGCTCCAAAGAAGCGGGGGAAGAAAGAGGATTTTTCCGTTCCCGCCTTGACAACGGAGGAGCAAGATTTGTTAAATCTGATCTCTTTTGAGCCGGTGTCGATTGATCTGCTTATCAAAAAAACGGACGGAGGGGCTGGAAGAATATCCAATACTCTGTTAAGCTTGGAACTCAAGGGAGCGATTCAGTCTCTTCCGGGGAAACGATATGCCAAAAAAAACTAAAACTAAAATAAAAACAGAAAAACCGACGGGCGCCAGCCTCGTGATCGTGGAGTCTCCGACCAAGGAGAAAACGCTTTCCAGGTTTCTCGGAAAGGGCTATGTCGTCAAGAGCTCTTATGGCCACTTGCGAGACCTCCCAAAGAAATCGTTCGGCCTGGACGTCAAAAACCATTTTGAACCGATGTATGAAATTCTCACCCGCGGGAAAAAAATTCTTCCTGAACTCAAAAAACTTGCCGCCGCCGCTCCCATGATTTATCTGGCCACCGACTATGACCGCGAAGGGGAATCCATCGCGTGGCATCTCTCAGAACTTCTGAACGCTCCGGAAGACAGGGTTCAGAGGATCACCTTCCACGAAATCACGCCGGACGCGATCAAAGACGCCATCAAGTCTCCGAGGAAAATCGACCGTCACCTGGTGGACGCTCAGGTTGCCCGCCGCGCCCTGGACCGCATCGTGGGATATCGTCTCTCTCCGCTCCTCTGGGAAAAAATAAAACGCGGCCTTTCAGCCGGGCGCGTGCAGTCCGTCGCGGTTAAACTCATCTGCGAACGCGAAGCGGAAATTGAAAAATTCAACAAGCAGGAATATTGGTCTCTCACCGTCGAGCTTGAAAAAAACAAGGGCAAACACGCGCCGTTCATGGCCCATGTGATCGAGTGGGAAGGCAAAAAGATCGAAAAGCTCGATATCTCCGACGAGAAAACGGCGAAAGAAATTTCGGCGGATTTGGACAGCGCCGCCTATGCGGTCCGGTCCGTTCTTCCCAAGGAAAGGAGGCGCCAACCTGCGCCGCCGTTCATGACCTCCACTCTGGCCCAGGACTCGTCTCATAAGCTGGGATATTCCGCCAAGAAAACCATGAGCGTGGCCCAAACGCTTTATGAAGGCGTGGAGATCGACGGAAACACGGTGGGTTTGATCACCTATATGAGAACCGACTCGCTCAACATCGCCGCGGTCGCTCAGAAAGAGGCTCTGGAATATATTGAAGCGAATTACGGCAAAGAGAACCTTCCTCCCAAACCCAGAATTTATAAAACCAAATCCAAAGGGGCGCAGGAAGCCCACGAAGCCATCCGTCCGACCTCCGTGCTCCGGACTCCAAAATCTCTCAAGGAAAGCCTTTCTCCCGAGCAGTATCGTCTTTATGATCTCATCTGGAAACGCTTCGTCGCGAGCCAGATGGCGGAAGCGGTTTATGACACCGTCACCGTCGAGATTGACGCCAAGGCGGCCCGCTCGGGCGTGCTTCGGGCGACCGGTTCAAGAGTCAAGAACCCTGGATTTTTGAGCGTTTACGGCGTGGACGACGATGAAGAAGCTTCAGCCGACGGCAAGAAAGAGGCCAAAATTCCGCCTTTGGCCGCGGGCGAAGATCTGAAGAAGGTTCAGGTCGTGCCCGAACAGCATTTCACGGAACCGCCTCCGAGATTCAACGAAGCGAGCCTCATCAAAATCCTTGAACAATACGGCATCGGTCGCCCCTCGACTTATGCTCCCATCGTGGACACCATTCTTTCCAGGGGATATGTCCGGCTTCAGGAACGCAAATTTTTCCCGACGGAACTGGGACAGATCGTGAACAAACAGCTCACCCAGCATTTCCCCGACATCGTGGACACGGGGTTCACCGCCAAAATCGAAGAAAAGCTCGACGAGGTCGCGGAAGGCGCGCACCGCTGGAACCAGGTCGTGGAAGAGTTTTACGGCCCGTTCGAGAAAGACCTCAAGCAAGCCGAAGCGAAGATGGAGAAAGTGAACATTCAGCCCAAAGACAGCGGCGAGATCTGCCCGTCGGACCAGGGCCGCATGCTGATCCGCGAGAGCCGTTTCGGCAAATACCTCTGCTGTGAAAATTTCCCCAAGTGCAACTATAAAATCTCGCTTGATCTCGACGGAAAGAAAATTCTGCCCCAGGTCACCGACGAGAAATGCCACAAGTGCGGAAGTCCCATGGCCGTCAAAATCGGCCGCCGCGGAAAGTTCCTGGCCTGCACGGCCTATCCCAAATGCCGCAACATCATCGGCCTGGACAAGGACGGAAACAAGGTCATCCGCCCCGAACCCCAGATGACGGACAAGAAATGCCACAAGTGCGGAAGCGCCATGCTCCTGCGCGTGGGCAAACGCGGGCCCTTCCTGGCCTGCTCGGCGTTTCCCAAATGCCGCAACATCCAGAAGGCTGAAGCCAAGGCCGCATGAGTTCGAGTTCCTCGCCTGAACTCCTCGCAAAAAAATTCATCCTTTATCTCAAAGCGGAACGCAATGTCTCTCCGCACACGGTGAGGGCTTATTCCAACGATCTCAAGGAATTCCTTGAATATCTCAGGAAGAACTCGATCAGCGATCTTTCCAATTTTAGGAAATCCCGCCTCCTGATCCGTGAATATTGGGCTTCGATCCACCGCGAGGACGGCAAACCTTCCACCCTCACGCGGAAACTCGCGTCCCTGAGATCTTTCTTTAAATATCTCGTCCTCGAGGACGTTGTCGACACGAACCCCTTCAGTTATCTCAAGATCCCCAAAGGCGAAAAAAAATTGCCGCAGTTTCTCACGGAATCCGAAATGGGACAGTTCCTGGGGAAGTTCGATGCCGCGAAAGATTTGAAAGGTTTGAGAGATCACGCTTTTTTTGAGGTATTATATTCTTCAGGATTGAGGATCCACGAAGCGGTGGGTTTGAACCTGGACGATGTTGATCTTTGGAACGGGACCCTCCGGGTTTTCGGAAAAGGAAGCAGGGAACGGATCGTGCCTCTCGGGAAATCCGCGGTGCACGCTCTCGAGGCCTATTTGGACAAGCGCAAAGGCCAGAACAGGTCCTTGCAGGCCGCGCGCGCGGTGTTCCTGAACCTGAGAGGCGGCAGGCTTTCCACGCGGGGCGCGTTCAAATCTCTGGAACTCTGGAAAGGCAGGTTTCAGCAAACCAAGGGATTTTCGCCTCACACCTTCCGCCATTCGTTCGCCACGCATTTGCTGAACCGCGGATGCGATCTTCGGACCGTTCAGGAAATGCTGGGCCACAAAAGCCTTTCCAGCACCCAGGTTTATACGCACACCTCCATTGAGAGGCTCAAAAAAACATATGAAGGAGCTCATCCGAGAGGATAAAGCATGATCATTCAAATTATCGACGACGACATGGACGCTTCCGAACTGCTCAAGACATTCATGGAGCTGGACGGGCACAAAATCATTCAAAGTTTCACCGCCAAAGACGGGGTTCGGGACCTCGCCGACAAGAAACCCGATGTTGTGTTCCTGGACATCCTTCTGCCGGACGCCAACGGACTCGACATCCTCAAAGAGATCAAGTCCAAAGACAAACAGACGCCCATTATCATGGTGACCGGATTCAAAGACGCCGAAAATGTGGTCCGGGCATTCCGCGAGGGCGCTTTCGACTGTCTTTTAAAACCCTATAATTACGACTATCTAAAAAACGACATTCTTGGTAAAATAGTTCCGAAGTCCAGATAATCTGCTGATCCGGGGACGTGGTGGAATGGCAGACACGCTAGCTTCAGGAGCTAGTGCCTTTAGTGGCATGAGAGTTCGAGTCTCTCCGTCCCCAAAATGAAAAACCCATCCGACATTAAAATCATATCGCAGAACCGCAAGTCGAAACAAAGATTCTTTATCCTGGAATCTTTTGAGGCGGGCGTTGTTCTGCACGGTTACGAAGTGAAATCCCTCAGAGAAGGCAAAGTGAGCCTGGACGAAGGTTTGGTCCGTCTGGACAAGGGGGAAATGTTTCTTTTCAATGTCCACATCCCGC
The DNA here is from genome assembly GCA_021730935.1 of Elusimicrobiota bacterium. Lineage (GTDB taxonomy): Bacteria > Elusimicrobiota > Elusimicrobia > 2-02-FULL-39-32 > 2-02-FULL-39-32 > 2-01-FULL-60-11. The sequence goes on along the minus strand of JAKFYJ010000005.1, from coordinate 1,722 downwards.
CTTATAAACATCTCACCAACATCGAATATGAACCCACCCGCACCCGGAAACTCCTTCTTCACCGCAAGGAAATTGACAAGATATCGTCCCAGGTTCAGATGAAGGGACTGACGCTCATTCCTCTTGAGATTTATTTTAAAGGCGGAGTGGTGAAGGTTTCGGTGGGGCTCGCCAAAGGCAAAAAGGACGAAGACCGCCGCGAAGAGATCAAGAAGCGCGACGTGGAACGCGAAATCAGCCGGATCCGAAGCTGATTATTTAACGATTTTTTTGAACTGAGGCGTTTGCTTGTAGGCCGCGAAAGATCCGTCTTTCTTCGCGACGGCTTTCAATGATTTGTCCAGGGCCGCGGCCTGAAGGAGGTGTTTGAAAACATCATTCTTCTTTTTCTGCAGGGCGGAAATCCGAGCCAGCTCATAATGAAAATGCGCTTTTTCCGTCGATGAAAATTTAAGCCCCGTTTCAATGAACGATTCCGCCTGAGAGTAGTTTTTGGCATTAATGGCGTCCTGAGCCGCTTTCAGGGAACTCTCTTCAATGATTCTGCTCATCTCCGCATCATTGGGAACCAAAGCAATTTCCGATTCCGCCGCCGCAATCGCCTTCTCGTGTTTTTCCTGCTTCAAATATATTTTGGCCAGCAATCCGGAAACTGATTTGAGATTTTTATTCTTTTGAACGGCCTGCTCGAGGGAGGGAACCGCTTCGTCGTCTTTTCCCGTCTCATGGAGAGCGATGCCGAGCTTTTGAAAATCTTCCGCGTCTCCGCCCGACTTCGTGATGGTTTTATAAAGTTCCGCGGCGGATTTAAAGTCCTTCAGGTCGATGGAGAGCTGGGCGGCGAGGGTCAGGATTTCTTTGTCGTTGGGGTTGGTTTTATAGCATTTGCTGAGCAGATCAAAGGCTCTTTGGCTCTGGCCCTGGGCGTTGCAGGTCAGGCCCAGTTCGCGCGCCGCTTCATAAAAGTCGGGTTTCACTTTGAGCGCTTTCTCGAGTGAGGCCTGAGCGCCCGCGAGGTCGTTGGAGAGGCGCTGTTCTTTGCCGAGCGCGGTGAGATAGAGTTCGCTTTTGAGGGGGAAAAGATAAAGCGCGTAGCCGAGCTGTTTCGCCGCGTCCGCGTGATTGCCTGCCGCAGAGTCGGACATGGCCTTTTTCATCAGGAACTGGGGAACGCCGTACCACGCGCCGCCCAAAATCAGGTGAACCAGGATCACGATGCCGCCGATTTTGATCGGGGTCAATTTCTTGTTCCCGTCCTCTGAGGAAAGCGGATCGATCGCGGGGAGGTTCACTTCCGGAATCGGAATGTTTGCGGTTTTGTCCTGGTTGGGAGTGAGCTTCACCGTCTGGTCCTGGCTGGGCGCTCCGGCGGATAATTTTACGGTTTTCTCGAAATCGTTTTCTGCCATGTTATGCCTCCATAAATATTGCTATCAGAAATATAACATAAGAATCGAATTTGCGCTACCCCTTAAATTGATCTTCTTCCGTGGATCCTTTGAGCGCGGTGGTGGAGCTTTTTCCGCCCGAAATGACCTGCGCGACCTCGTCAAAATATCCGGTCCCCACAAAGGCCTGATGCTCGGTCGCGGTGTATCCGTCGGCTTTTGAGGCGAACTCTTTTTCCTGGAGCTCGGAATAGGCCGCCATTCCGGATTCGGCATAAGCATGGGCGAGCGAAAACATGCCGTGGTTCAGGCTGTGGAATCCGGCCAGGGTCAC
>JAKFYJ010000093.1 GCA_021730935.1 Elusimicrobiota bacterium | reverse complement strand
GAAAAAAATCTTCCGTCAGAAAATATCCAGGAGTTTAAATAATGTCCATTTTAAAAACCGCCAAAGACGCTTTCGCCTGGGCTTCATCCGAAATTCCAAAGGGGACGGAGCTTGAGGTTTATGCTTCCAGCGGCCGGGGCCGGAGCGTGATCTGGTCCGAAGGGAAATGCGAAGATTTGTCTCAAGCCGAGGGCGGCGGTGTCGGGGTGCGCGTCATCCTCAGTTCAAACGGCGACAGCGGAAAGCAGGGATATGCGTTCACGACGGGATTTTCGAAAGAAAGCATAAAGAAAGCGGCTCAGGGCGCCCTGGCTTCCGCGAAAGTTTTGCCTCCGGACGAGTTCCGAAAGCTCGCTCATCCGTCTGCGAATAAAAATAATGTTCCCGCGAAAAGCCTGGACCCCGAATCTTTCAAAGAATCTGTGACGCAAATCATGGAGCGGCTGAAAGAATATGAAGACAAATTTTTAAAACAGTCCAAACATCTGAAATCGATGCTGAGAGGCAGTTTCGGCGAAGGTCTGAGCGAGTCCGGCATCGTCAACTCCAACGGGATCGAAGAGGAGTTCACAGGGAGCCACGCGCATCTGGGCGCGACATTTTTGGCGGAAAAAGACGGGGAACGGCAGGAAGGCGGATTCGGGCTCTCGCGCAGATTCAAACGCGAACTTGACTGGGACGATATTTTTAAACAAGCCGCTCAGAGGACCCTGGCCCTTCTCGGAGGCAAACCCATTCCGACAGGCAAAGTCCCTGTGATTTTTGACCCGACGGTGGCCTGCGAATTTTTGTCCCTCATCTCCGGCATGATCTGCGCCGATTCCGTGCAAAAAGGAAAATCTCCCTTCAAGGGGCGGCTCGGAGAAACCATCGCTTCAGATTTGATCACGATCATCGATGACGGCACACTGCAAGACGGCCTCGCGACCTCCCCCACCGACGACGAAGGCGTGTCCACACAGCGGACCCCGGTGATCTCCAAAGGCAAGCTTGAACATTTTCTTTATGACACCTACACCGCTCTCAAAGACAAAACCAAATCCACGGGCAACGCTTCCCGGGGCGGATTCAAAAGCTCGCCCTCCAGCGGCACCTCCAATTTTTTCCTGGAAAAAGGAAGTTCCTCTCCTGAACAGATCATGAATCAAGCGGACGGCCTTTATCTTTATGACGTCATGGGCCTTCACATGGCCGACACGATCTCGGGCGATTTTTCCGTGGGAGCCATCGGCGCCAAAATAGTCGGAGGAGAACTGAAAGAGGGCGTGCGCGGCATCACGCTTGCCGGAAACCTGCTCCATGTTTTGAAAAACATCGACATGCTGGGCACCGACCTCACCTTCTTCGGCTCCATGGGCAGTCCCACCTTCCGCGTCCGGGACCTCACCGTCAGCGGCAGTTGACCGTGCTTGAAAAGCAGATTCCCTCAAAACACGAGGGGAAAAATATCGTCGGAATCTTCATCGATCCCGCTTCCCCCACCCTTTCTCCCAAAATGCACAACTATGCTTTTAAAAAACTCGGCCTAAAAAACTGGGTCTATCTGCGCTTCAATGTAAAACCCGAGCAATTAGAAGAAGCGGTGTCCGACCTTCGAAATCCGAAACTTAACATCAAGGGAGTGAATGTCACGATCCCGCATAAAGAATCAATTCTCCCATATTTGGATGGGCTCTCCTCTGAAGCTGAAAAAATCGGAGCCGTAAACACGGTCATGACGAACAACGGCAAGATTGCCGGAGACAACACAGACGGAAAAGGTTTTATTTCATCGCTCAAAGAAGATGGCCATTTCGACCCCAAAGGCAAAAATGCGATTCTTTGGGGAGCAGGCGGGGCTGGACGAGCCATCATGATCTCGCTTTTTGAAAATGAACTCAAAACTCTCGGCATTTTAAATCGCACTCTTGAGAAAGCTGAGAAGATGGCCAAAGAAATGCCGGACCATGCCATAACGGTTGCGCAGGCAGACACGAAAAATCTCGTTTCAGCTCTTAAAAATTGCGATATTTTTATTAATGTCACTCCAAGAGGCCCGGAGGATTCTAAACTTTTTACACCTTCTGTGTTCGTCTACGACGCGGTGTATGGAAAATCAACGCCCCTTTTGGAGGCGGCCAAAACTGCCGGATCCCCCTGCCTCGGCGGTTTGGGAATGCTCATTCGTCAGGGGGCCCTTTCATTTTCTTTATGGACAGGCCAAAAACCTCCGTTTGATTTGATGCGCGAAGCCTTGAAGGATCACGCGTGATCTCCCCTGACCATCTCAAAATACTCGCCTGTCCCGCCTGCGACAGCCGGCCTCCGCTTAAAGAAGATCCTGCCTATTCCAAACTTGTCTGCGCGCAATGCGGCAGGGCCTATCCCGTTCGCGGCGGAATTCCTATAATGTTACTTGAGGACAATCATGGGTGATTCATTCGGCAAACTTTTTCGCGTCACAACCTGGGGAGAATCCCACGGGCCAGCCATCGGCGTGGTCGTGGAAGGGTGCCCTCCGCTTTTGCCGCTCGTCTGCAAAGAAAATTCAGCCGCCGGCATCAAAACCCTCGCCTGCCCTGAAATCCAAAAAGAACTCGACCGCAGACGCCCCGGCCAAAACGAACTGGTCACTCCGCGACAGGAAGCCGACGTCGCCCACATTCTCTCCGGCATCTTCGAGGGAAAAACGACCGGCGCGCCCATTTCGGCCATGGCCTTCAACTCTGATTTCAAGTCTGAAGATTATGATGTTTTCAAGCAGACGGACCGGCCCGGCCACGCGGGGTTCACCTATCGCGCGAAATACGGCATTTATGATTATCGCGGCGGAGGCCGTTCGTCATATCGCGAAACCTGGGGACGGGTTTTCGCGGGAGCCATCGCCAAAAAAATATTAAAAAAACTCGGCATCGAAGTTTTGGCTTATGTCGCTCAGGTGGCAGACATTGAAGCGCACATCGATCCCAACAAAGTGACCATGAAAGAGATTGAAGCCAGTCCCACTCGCTGCCCGCACCCTGCGTCAGCGAAACTCATGGAAGAACTGATTGAGAAAGCCAAACAGGAAGGAGATTCTCTGGGAGGAGTGGTGGGCGTGATCGTCAAAAACATGCCGATCGGCCTGGGCGAACCCGTGTTCGACAAACTGGACGCTGACTTGTTCAAGGCGCTCAAATCCATCCATGCCACAAAATCCGTCGAGATCGGAGCGGGATCTGAAGCGGCCACCCTCAAAGGTTCCGAACACAACGATCCCTTCGCCGTGGACCGTTCAGGAAAAATTCATCCCCTCACAAACAAAGCCGGCGGCGTTCTGGGCGGCATCAGCACGGGAGAAAATCTGATTTTACGCGTCACCTTCAAACCCACAGCCACCATCCGCAAACCCCAAAGCACCGTGACCGTTTCCGGCAAAAAAACAATTTTGGAAGGCGCCGGCCGCCACGATCCCTGCGTCCTCCCCAGAGCCATCCCCACCGTCGAAGCCATGACGGCCTTGACCCTCGTGGACCATTACCTGCGCGACGCCGCCTATTCGGCTTTCGTCAAGCGATAATCACAAAATAAAATCAGATTTATTGTTTGGGCTTCTGCGCGGCGTTTACTTTTTCCAGAGCGTCTCGGGTTTTTTCGCCGAGCTGAAGGTCTTGCAGGGTGAGAAGAATGCCTTGGTTGGAAATGTCATTGAAGAATGTTTCCCAGGAAGCGTTGCCGGCCTGAAAAAGCTGTTTATAAGCCCTGAACACGATGCGCTCCGGTTCCAACAGCTGTTTGTTCTTTTTCAGCTGGACCAGACAAAAAATGTTTCCACCTGCTTTCGCGGTTTCTTCAAGCGCTTTTTTGATGAAAGGCGTCGTGTCTCCGCCAAAAATCTCGTTGGGGTCCCGTTTGACCGTAATATTGGCGATCGGCTGGATGAAAGCCCTCGCGCTGTAATATCCTTCCCAGGTTTTCCATTCATAGGCCTCGAATTTACCGCGCGTGCATCGGTCGACATATCTAACCGTCGCCGTGTCTTTGATCGCGGAATAGGTTTTCCCAACTTCGATGGACTCCACCTCAACGGTCAGCGCATGCAGGGGAACGGCGGCCAAAAGCAATCCGAGAAGCATAAAAATATTTTTCATTGAGTCCTTCGATTTTAACAGAAGCCCCTCTGGAAAGCAAGTTTTTGAGGTTTGACTTCATGCGCGAAAACCGCTATGATATTTCGATCATTTCCGACGATAATCCAGGGGAAATTTAAGTTTTGAACCTCGCCGCCATCGTCTAGCCTGGTTTAGGACGCCGCCCTCTCAAGGCGGAGATCAGGGGTTCAAATCCCCTTGGCGGCAAGACATTTTATGCGGCACAAATATAACACAAGGATATCCAAGAAAGGGACATTATGGCCGACAAATCCGACGAACAATTAAAACTTCCAACCAACGGCAAAAACGGAGATCACGTCATTCCTCGGAACATCGAGGACGAAATGAAGAATTCGTACATCGATTATTCGATGTCGGTCATCATCGGCCGCGCTCTCCCGGACGTCCGCGACGGGCTCAAGCCGGTGCATCGGCGCATCCTTTATACCATGGACGAAATGGGCTTGGCGCACAACAAGGCGTATAAAAAGTCCGCCAGAGTCGTCGGTGACGTGCTCGGTAAATATCATCCCCACGGTGACTCCGCGGTTTATGATGCCATGGTCCGCATGGTCCAGGAATTTTCTTTGCGCGAACCCCTCGTGGACGGACAAGGAAACTTCGGATCCATCGACGGCGATCCCCCCGCGGCCATGCGTTACACCGAAGCGCGCCTCGCTCAAATTTCTCAGGAAATGCTGGGAGACATCGACAAAGACACCGTGGATTTCGTCCCCAACTATGACGGCTCTCTGCAAGAGCCCTCCGTCCTCCCCGCGAAACTTCCCAATCTGCTCGTCAACGGCTCTTCCGGCATCGCGGTGGGCATGGCCACCAACATCCCGACCCACAATCTCACCGAAGTCTGCGACGCGATCACCGCGTTCATTGACAATCCTGCCATCGACACGACGGAAATTTTAAAGATCATGAAAGGCCCCGATTTCCCGACAGCGGGCATCATCATGGGCAAGAGCGGCATCAAGGATTATTTTGAGACGGGCCGCGGTTCCATCCGCATCCGCTCCAAAACCGAAATCGAAGACATCCGGGGCGGCAGGCAGGCCATCATCGTGACCGAGCTTCCTTATCAGGTCAACAAAGCCACGCTCCAGGAAACCATCGCCGGACTCGTGCGCGATAAAAAAATTCCCGACATCTCCGACATCCGAGATGAGTCTTCCCGCGAAGGCATCCGCGTCGTCATCGAAATCAAACGCGACGGGAACGCCAACATTGTCCTCAACCAGCTCTTCAAACATACACAGATGGAAGTTTCCTTCGGCGTTATTTTGCTGGCCATCGTCAACAACCGGCCCAAAGTCCTCTCCGTCAAAGAAGTGTTCCATCATTATGTGGAATACCGGAAAATCGTCATCGTGCGGCGCACCAAATATGAATTAAAGAAAGCCGAAGACCGCGCTCACATTCTGGAAGGCTTGAAAATCGCGATCGACAACATGACGAAGATCGTAAAAATCATCCGCGAGTCCAAAGATGTCGACGTCGCCAGAGCGGCCCTCATGGAAGAGTTTGGACTCTCCAAGATCCAGGCCCAGGCCATTTTGGACATGCGCCTCCACCAGCTGACCGGCTTGGAACGCAAAAAGATCGAGGACGAATATTTGGAGCTGATCAAAACCATCGCCCGCTTGAAAGGCATTTTGGCAGACCCCAAAAAGGTGCTCGCCATCATCAAGCAGGACCTTCAGGAATTGAAGGATAAATACGGCGAAGACCGCAAAACAAAGATCACGGCCCAGACAGGCGAATTTGTGATCGAAGATTTGATCGCCGAAGAAGATGTCGTCGTCACTTTCTCCCACGCGGGTTATGTGAAACGCATCCCCATCGACACTTATCGTTCGCAGAGGAGAGGAGGACGGGGCATCACGGGAATGACGACGAAGGAAGACGATTTCGTCGAACAGATCTTCCTCACCAACACCCACGCTTATCTCTTGCTGTTCACAAACCGCGGAAGGATGTATTGGATCCGCGTTTATGAAATTCCCGACGCCGGCAGAACCGCGCGCGGCAAAGCCATCGTAAACTTCGTCCAGCTTGGACCTGAGGAAAAAATCACTTCAGCCATCTCTATCGCCACATTTGAAGAGACGAAAGGCAAAGAAACTTATCTCTTGATGTGCACCCGAAACGGGACCATCAAGCGCACGCCTCTGGCGGAATATGCCAACATCCGCACTTCCGGCGTGAATGCCATCAACCTTGAAGAAGGCAACGTGCTCGTGGAAGTGAAACACACCGACGGCAAACAGCAGGTCATCGTCGCCACCAAAGACGGCATGGCCATCCGCTTCGCCGAAGAAGATGTCCGCGTGATCGGACGCACAGGCAAAGGCGTGCGCGGCGTCAAACTCGACAAGGCCGACCAGGTCATCGGCATGGAAGTGGCGCCTCAAAATTCAAGAGCGTCTCTCCTCACCGTCTGTGAAAACGGACACGGGAAACGCACTGACCTCTCAGAATATCGCGACCAGACCCGCGGCGGCAAGGGCGTCATCACCATCAAGACGTCTGACCGGAACGGTTCCGTGGTCGGCATCAAACTCGTCACCAACGACGACGATGTCATGCTCATGACTTCCAAGGGCATCACCATCCGCCTCCCATGCAAAGACATCCGCGTGATATCGCGGAACACGCAGGGCGTTCGGCTGGTCCGCCTGGAAGAGTCCGACAAGATCGCGGCCATCGCCAGCATCGTCAAGGAAGAAGACGAGGGCGGAAAACAGGAAGAGCTGAAGTCCTAAAGCTCAAACCGGGCCATGCGGCCCAAATATAGCCAAAACTTTCTCGTCCGGCCAGGCATAGCGGAAGGCATTGTCGCCGCTATGAACCTCCTCGCCGGAGACGAAGTCCTGGAGATCGGCCCGGGACGCGGCATCCTCACCCAAATCCTTTTGGACCACGGAGCAAGCGTCACAGCCGTTGAGATCGATCCCTCTTTGGCAGGAACCCTTCAGGCACGGTGGAAAAGTTCATTCCGCCTGATCAACTCTGACTTTTTGGACATCAACCTTCACGAAATTTTCCCCGACATTTCAAAGAAAATCAAAGTCATCGGCAACCTGCCCTATGCCGTCACTTCCCCCATCCTCCAGAAAGTGATGGCGTGGAACGGCTGGTCGTCCTCCGTTTTTATGGTTCAGAAAGAAGTGGCTGAACGCATCCGTTCAATGCCCGGCAACAAAAGTTATGGCGTGCTCACCGTGAGCGTCCAGGCGAAATGCAGGGCAGAGAAAGTGTTTGATGTTCCCCCCGAAGCCTTTCGGCCCGTCCCCAAAGTGGACTCTTCTGTATTGCGATTGACCCCGCTTGAGCGCCCCAAAATCAGCCCGCAAAACGAGGAAAAATTTTTTAAAGCCGTGAAAGCCTGTTTTGCCCAACGGCGAAAAATGGCGGCCAATTCCCTGGCTGGGGCTCTCAACCTGACCGCGGAACAGGCGAGGCAAGCTCTCCTCAAAGCCCATTTATCGCCGACCGCGCGCGCCGAAACATATTCCGTGGACGACTTCGTGAGACTCTCCGAAGTTTTATAAAATGGTTAACAGTCGAAATAATTTTGCTTTTAATTTTTTTCAAAGACACGCTCGCCGAGTGCGGGCTCGCTTGGATCTCGCGAAAGCGTATGCCAGTCTTTCGCTCGATACAGTCTTTGAAAAAAACCAAAAACAAAATTATTTCGACAATTAAATCCAATGAAAAGGACGAAAGGCAAAGTTTATCTGGTGGGAGCAGGGCCCGGAGACCCGGGGCTCCTCACTGTCAAAGGCAGAGACATCCTCTCCTCTGCCCAAGTCGTGATCTATGACGCCCTGGTGAACCCTGCGATCCTAAAGCACGCCAAACGCGCCCAAAAGCTCTTCGCGGGCAAGAAGGGGCGGAAATCCATGACCCAGGACGCCATCAATCAGCTTATGGCCCATCACGCTCAAAAGGGGAAGATCGTGGTGCGCCTTAAAGGCGGCGACCCCTTCGTTTTTGGGCGCGGCGGCGAAGAGGCTGAGCATTTGTCGCTCCTTGGAATCCCTTTTGAAGTGGTCCCGGGAGTCAGTTCCGTCACGGCTGTGCCCGCATATGCCGGAATCCCTGTCACGGACCGCAGGTTCACCTCTGTTCTGACCGTGGTGACAGGCCACTCCAAGGACGACGCCTCCGATCAGGGGCCCAGCGTGGACTGGAAGAAGATCCCGAGAGGAACTTTGGTCATCCTGATGGGTGTGGAAAACTTTTCCACAATTGTTAAAAATCTCCTCAAAGAAGGGTGGCCCCCAACCACCCCGGTGGCTTTAATCCGGAATGGAACTCTCTCGAACCAGGAAACAATTGTGGGAAATATTTCCACAATCATTCCCCGCCTTAAAAAATTAAAAAAGCCTTTCCTGCCCCCGGCTGTGATCGTGGTGGGAGAGGTGGTGGGGATGAGAGACAGGCTCTTCTGTGATTAAAGGCAGAACAGTCCTGGTGACCCGCCCCAAAGGACAGGCCAGGGAGTTCGCAGAGGCCCTCAAACGGAGCGGAGTGAAAGTTTTGACTGTCCCGACCATCAAGATTGTCCCCCCTGCGAGCTTTGGCGCTCTGGACAGGGCCATAAACGCCATTGAAGCGTATGACTGGGTTATTTTTACGAGCGCCAACGCGGTGCAATTTTTCGCGGCGCGTTTCAGGGCCCTGGGTAAGAATTCGAAAACGCTTAAGACCACTCACACGATCGCGATCGGGCCGGCAACTGCCAGGGCCATGCGCCAAGAAAACATCCCCGTCACTCGAACATCCGAATTCTATGTCGCCGAATCCGTTTTAAAGCTTATGCCCAGGCCCAGGGGTTTAAAAATATTAATCCCGCGGGCGAAAGAAGCCAGAGAAATTTTACCGGAAGTTTTGAAAAAACGCGGCGCCAAGGTGGACGCCGTGACGACTTATGAAACGGTCCTGGAAGATTCCGGCGCTGATGTTCTCAGGCAAGCACTCGACAGAAATAAAATTGACTGCGTCACCTTCACCTCTTCCTCGACGGTGAAAGGCTTTTTTCGCATGATCGGGCCGCGCGCGAATAAAATAATCAAAAATAAAAATATTGTCGCGGCCAGCATCGGGCCTGTCACGACAGGAACTCTCAAGTCTTATGGCTGGCGCCCCAAAATCATCGCTCAAAAACCCCTCACAAAATTTTTAGCCCGGGAAATCATAAAATATTATTCGAAAGGACACTCATGAAAGAATTGAAACACACGCTCGACCAATGCCTGAAAGAAAGCGCGGTCATCATAAAAAAAGGATTTGGAAAATCGCACACCATCCGCAAAAAAGCCGCCATCAGCATCGTGACCGAAGTGGACATGGCGGTCGATCAAAAGGTCCGCAAAATCATATCCCGGGCTTTTCCGGACCACCAGATCATGACCGAGGAGCAAAAAGATTTTAAAAGCGCCTCGCCCTATCGCTGGATCATCGATCCTCTGGACGGCACCACCAACTTCGCTCACGGGATCCCCATCTTCTGCACCTCCATCGGGCTGGAATATCAGGGCAAAATGATTCTGGGCGGGATATACAATCCCATCTCCAACGAGCTTTTCAGCGCTGAAAAGGGCCGCGGGGCCTATTTAAACGGCAAAAGAATCAGGGTTTCCGGCGAGAGCAAACTCATCGACAGCCTCCTCGTGACAGGGTTCCCCTATGACGGGCAGGAACGGGCGGAATATTATCTGAGTTTCGTGCAGGCCTTCATGCAAAAATGCCGGGGCATTCGTCGGCTGGGAGCGGCGGCCATCGATCTGGCTTATGTCGCGTGCGGAAAATTCGAGGCCTATTGGGAGTTCAACATCATGCCCTGGGACATCGCGGCGGGCCTGCTTATCGTCGAGGAAGCGGGCGGGCGTGTGACCGATTTCCGAGGAGGCCCCGTCGACATCGACCATCCCAAACAGATCCTGGCGTCTAACGTGACAATTCAGCCGAAGATGCTGGAGATATTTTCCAAAAACTTAAAAAAGTAAAACCATTATAAAATAAGCATTTTAGGGTCATTTTAACCCCTTGACAAAATGGGGTTCCCCTGTTAGATTTAGAGAGTAATCGGGGGCTTTCCATGGGTGTTCATCGAGGGCGCATTGCGCGTCCAAATGGGAATGCTGAAGGCCACCGGAGAAGTATTTTCGATGGCCTCTTTTATTTGCTCGGAAAGCCCAGAGAGACCGTCGGAGAAAGCCAAAAGATCTTTCACATGAACCGATAAAGGCAAACCTCGAGAAATCGAGGGACGCAAAGCCCTCGCCACAGGCGAGCTCCGTGAGGTCCACGGAGACGGGACTAACCCCGCCAAGAAGCACGGCGGGCATGTCGGCCGGGTTGCCGAAGCAAACGAGATTTCTTTCGAACAGGGAATGGAAACCCTTCGACAAGAGAATCTCCCCAAGGCAACCTTACCGACAATTTCAGGCGAATTTGTCGGTTTTTTATTTGTGTAAAAGGAGACTTGGCGTGAACAACGAAGCGATGAACCGCGAACCGCGCAAAGACGGAAGCAGGTGGCTGATTCTGGCCGCTTTCTGCTTCCTGACCAGCGGCATTCTATACGGCCTGGGAGAGCGCGGAACCCTCATCGAAGGACTCACGAATTATCCCAACCCCTTCAACTCGCGCGCGGAAACGACTTCCATCGCGTATCAGCTTCCCACAGACCTCCCCGTAAAAATCAAAATTTATGACCTCTTCGGATTTCAGGTCCGCGAATTCAACTTCATGCCCGGCGACATGGGCGCGCGGTCGGGAAACAACACCATCAGCTGGGACGGAACGGATGAGTCGGGACAGAAAGTGGCCAAGGGCGGATATGTCTGCCTGGTTCAGGTTCAGGGCGGCCAGCCCGCAAGAGGCGTTCGGAAAATCGGGGTTATCCATTGAGAAAAAATAAGATCGCTCTCTTTGGCTTAATTTTATTCGCAATCCAGCCCTCCTGGGCGAAAGACTCGGGCGGGCAGGTGGCGCAATTCATGTCGTTCGGCGCAGGCGCAAGGTCTCTGGCCATGGGGCGCGCCTTCTTCGCCGTTTCCGACGACGCCACGAGCGTTTATTCCAATCCCGCCGGCATGACCCAGCTCGAGAAAAAAGAAATTTCCGTGATGTCCGCGACCCTCATCGAGCAGACCAACATGACCACCCTGAGCTATGTCCATCCCACCAACAAGGGCTGGGTCTGGGGCATCAACATGACCCAGCTGAAATCCGGAGGATTCGAAAAGATTGAGGTCAAGAGGAATTCTTCCGGCGAAATTTCCGAGCTCAAAGAAGGCGGAGATTTTGCCACCGACGAATCAGCCTATATTTTCGGCTTCGGAAAAAAAGTTCTGGACATCCTGGCCGTCGGCATGTCGCTCAAACAGATCACCCGCAACGTGGACAGCGCGAGCGATTCTTTCATGACCGCAGATGCCTCCGTCATCACAAAACCCCTTCAGAACAACGACGCTTATCGCTTCGCTTTTGGGTTTCAGAATATTTTCGCCATCAAGACCGGAGACACCGACGACAAACTGCCGCTCCTCGTGAAGCTCGGCAATTCCTATAAAGGCCTGAAAGACCGCATGACCCTGGCCTTTGACGTGACGCAGAATTTCACCCGCAACAGCCTGGAATGGAACCTGGGCACTGAATATTGGGTGTGGAAATTCGTGGTGCTCCGCGCAGGCGTTGAAGGGAACCCCGAACTGCGGGGCTCGTCCTTCGGCCTCGGCTTTAAAATCCGCAACATGACATTGGATATCGCGCAGGGCTTGACAGATTTGGGAGTTTCATCAAGAATGGGGGCGAGTTTCAAGTTCGGGAAGTCCGTGCTCGCCACACGCGAGAACGCGGCCCGACGTTTATTTCAGGAGGGAATTGCGGCTTATACGCAAGGGAATTTTATGCTAGGCTTGGACCGTTTGAACCATTCGCTCGACATTGACCCCACGAACAACGACATTCGTGTGCTCTCGGGCCGTTTGTCGTCCGTGGTCACCACGCTTCCCTCCGCCGTCGGTGAAGGCGAAGTGCCCAACATCATCCGCCGCTCCGTCAACGATTATCTGAAAGGCGATTCCAAGTCCGCCATCAACGCTTTGCGTTATGCTTATCTGGAAAAAGATCCCACCAACGAAAAATTATTGCAGCTTTTGAACCGCATCGAAAAAGAAGCGAGAGAGAAACTCACCGAACGCCTGGACCAGAAACGGAAGGGCTTCTCCTATATCGATCAGAAACTCTATGACGCGCTCCAGGCGATTTACGACGCGAAATACGACAAGGCCATCATCCTCCTCCAGGAAGTGCTCGACCTGGACCCTCAGAATGTGGACGCCATGAAGCGCCTCGGGTCCTGCTTCTTCCTTATTGAGCAAAAAGACAAAGCGAAAGAAGTCTGGCAGAAAGCGACGGAATTGGATCCGTCCGACACCGTCATCCAACAATACCTCCAGCAATTGCCATGAGAAAGACGACGTTAAAATCCTTCCTAACCCTGGGGGTTGGGATGCTCATTGTTTTGTCCCCCCTCCAGACCTTCGCCGCTGAGCCGGACGGCGCGCCCTCGGAGACAGAGCTCCTCGAAAAACAGCGGACGATGGAACAGGACCTGGAACATCAGGTCCAAAACCTCCTCGACAAAATTTTCGGACCCGACCAGTCGGAAGTGAAGGCCTCCGTTTCGCTTTCTCTGATGAAACAAGTGCTCAGGAAAGAAGGGTCCGGAGAAAAAACGCATAAAAAAGAAGACAACCCTCTGGGCCAGACCAAGTTTTTGCTCCCGGGCGTTCCCCAGCCCAAGAATGTCGCCAAGGAAAAGGAACCGGACGACACGGAAAAACAGAAGGCCGGACAGGAGAAGGCTCAACAGCAGACCAGTTTCAAAATCAACATCTCCAACCGCCAGGTCGTGGTCTTCTATAACGAAAAATTGAAAAGTCAGGAAGCGGAAGCCCGCAAAACCATCACGGCCATGACGAACCTGAAGGACAGCGAGCTCAAATTCATCCCGGGGAAATTTTTCTCGGCTCTCACGAATTTCTGGGAAGAGCTCCGCAAGGATCCCAAGAATTTTCTTTATGCAGGGCTCCTCATTCTCCTTCTGCTTCTGCTCGTGTGGCTGTTTCTGCCGCTCACCAGCTTCTTTAAAAATTACATCACGGCCATGAAGGAAAAGGGCGGCATTGAAGTCAAAATGGAATCGGAGAATCAGGGAGAAGAAGACGGGTCCGCGGAAGGCGGAGGAGCGGGAGGCATGACGCCGGAAGAGATGGCCGCCGCAGGAATCAAGGGGGGTGATGAAGAAGTGGCTAAAAAATACGCGCCGTTTGAATATATTACCGAAGAAAATTTGAAACGCCTTCTGGGTGTGTTCCGCAAGGAGCCTCCCCAGGTGATCGCGCTCGTGCTGTCCTATCTCAAGCCCGAGATGGTCCGCCTCATCTATGCCGAGCTTCCGCCTGAGATCCAGACGAAAGTGGCGGCCGAGTCCGGTGCGCTCCGTCAGGCCACCGAAGAGCAGGTGCGGATGGTGGACGAGAACATAAAAGCGAAGATTGATTTCCTGGTTGGAGGCGTCGACAACCTGATCCGGATTTTAAACGAGGTTGATTACAAAATCCGGGATAATATTCTAGAATACCTGATGAACCACCGCCCTCAGCTTTATGAGAAAGTGCGGTCGAGCATTCTCCTTTTTGACGACATCTTGAAGTTCCCTGACTTAGCCATACAGCCGATCATCCGCGAGCTCAAGACTGAGCAGTTGGCCCGCGCTTTGAAAAACGCCAGTCCCGAGATGCTGAACAAGTTCATGTCCAACATGTCTCAGGGCGGAGCGGCGCTCCTCAAGGAAGAAATGGAGTTCGGCAGGCAGGTGGCCGAGGAACAGATTGAAGGCGAGCGGCAGGCGATCATGACGGTGATCAAGAAGCTGGAGGACGCCGGAACCATCCATGTCCGCGAAAAGAAAAAGATTTCCGTCTTTGATTCGGAAGACGCGACTTCGCCTCTGACGCCGAGTTTGCTCGACGAAGAGGACGAAAAGCCCGCGAAACCTCAGCCGGCCCCGCAAGCGGCGGCGTCGCAGGAAACAGAATCCTATTTCGCTTATGGATCGCAGATGTATAACGAACAAAAATATCAGGACGCGATTCCTTATTTGCAGTATGTCACTCAGGCGGATCCGAACCATGTGCAGGCCTGGCAGATGATCGGGCATTGTTATTATGGGCTTGGGATGATGCAGGAAGCGCTCCAGCATTATGAATACGCGCTTTCGCTTGCGCCCAACGACGCGGAACTGAAGCAGTGGGTCGAACAATTCAAACAAAGCGTGGGCGCGGCTTAAAGGATCGGGGAAGGGAACACAAACATGGCAGACTTTACTGGAAAATTTAAAAGCTGGCTCGGGAAGGATCCCAAGTCAGAAGAGCCCAAGGTTGAGGCTCCAAAAGCCGAGAGAGCGGAACAGCCCGCGCCGGCCGTTGCCGCCGCTCCTGCCATCGACTTGCCTCAAATCCTCATCCAGCACAGGGACGAAGCCAGAAAAAAAATATCCGAACTCTCCGAAGAGCTGGTGAACACCCGCCGCAACCTCGAACAGGAGTTCCGCAAAAAATCTGAAGAGCGTATAAGGCTTTTCGCACAGCTCGCCCATTCCGACGCCCAGGCCCAGGCGCTCCTTGAACAGGAACGGAGCAAGTTTTATAAGGTCCAGAAAGAATATGAGTCCGAAATTGAGATGCTGGACCAAACCCTCAAGAACCAAAATCTTTCCCTCTCGGCAACGATCCAGGAGCAGGAACAGCTCAAAAATGAATTTTTAAAAACCGCTGATTTTAAAACTCAGGAAAGCGAGCTCACGAAAAAACGGCGGGAACAGGAGCTGGAAAAATCCCTCCTGGACCTCAGAGCCCAGATCGGACGCGTGAGCGAGCAGATGGAGCTGGAACAGAAACAATGGGCCGAACGCATACGCGGAGAGAGCGAAGAAATCATCAGCCTCAAAACCCAGCTGGAACTCAAGGAAGCCAACCGCAAAACTCAGGAGCAGAAACTTCAGCAGGACCTTTATCAGTCCAGCCAGACCTGGGAAAATAAAATTTTGACTTTGGAAACGCAGATCGGCCAGGAGCGCGCCAAGTGGCAAGAAGAGCTGGTCCTTCGGGAATCTGAACTGCGCGCCATCAAGCTGGAACAGGACCGCAAAGAGTCCATGATCCGCCTCGCTCTCAAGGCGAAGGAAGACGAAATTTCCTCCGCGCGCGCGAGAGCTGAAGGCAAACTCCGCGCCCTGGAATCGGAAATGAAGCGCATGAAGGCCCAGAACAGCGCTGACCTCAAAGAGCGCACGGAACTCGCGGAGAAATTGAGGGTGGAACTCATGCTCCTCGATTCACAGTTCAAGGTCGACTCCGAAAAAGCCGAAATCGCGCTTCGGAACCTGCAGAAAGACGCCGCCTCCAAAATTACATTCCTCGAAAACAAGCTTCAGGAAGAAATCCGCGCGGGCCAGAAAATGGTTGAGGACAAGCTCGCAGAGATTCAGAACCTTGAACTTCAGTCGAGCGTGCGCAAAACACAGCTTGAAAACGAATTCAACCAGAAGAAAGCCGAAGCGGAGAATCAAAAGTTGGACCTGCAGGAAAAGCTCAAGCTGACTTCGTCCACGATTGAGGATGAGAAAAACATCCATCGAAGGGAACTTTCAAAACGCGACGAGATGATCAACGCGCTCAAAACCTCCATGACGCGAAACGCGGAGGAAATGAAATCCAGGCGCGAAGCCCTCTCGCAGGAACTGGAACGCAAGAAAGACGAAATCGCGCAGAAGCTCAGCGAACTGGAGGCCAAATCACGCCAGGAACGCGAACAGTTCTTCGGAATCATCTCAGGCAAAAATCAGATTTTATCGGACAAAAAAGCGGAACTTCTGCGCGAACAGTCCGCCATCCAGCACGCTTTAAAGAAGCAGGAAGATCAGCTCATATTTGAAATTCAGCCCATCAGGAACCAGCTGATGGATTTGAAGAACCGCCTCGAGCAGGAACGCTCCGTGCGGCAGAAACTCCTTAACACCAAGGAAGATGTCCTCTCCAAACTGCGCTCCCAGCAGATCGCGCTGGAAGAAAGCAATCTTCAGGAAATGAAGGCTTTCGAGCAGATGATCGCGCAGGAAACGGTCAGCGCAGAAGCGCGCATCGCCCAATTTCAGGATGCCTGGCAAAAGGAGCGGACCGGGCTTGAAGCGTCCATCCAATCGCTTTCGGCTGAGGCGGTTGAAATTGAGAAAAAGATTGCCCTCTATCCCTCACAGGCCGAAGCGGAGCATCAGCACAAAATTGCGGAAAACCAAGCTGAGAAAACCGCTCTCCTCAAGCAGCTGGACGAAATCCGGCTGCGTATCGCGGATGAATCAGAAAATTTCAGTTCGGCGCTCAGAAAATATGACGGCGAAGAAACAGCGGCCAGAGCCGTCCTTGAGAAAATCCGTGAAAAATCGTCCAGAGAGCGCGCCGTCCATCAGGAAAGGGCCGATGCGCTCAAGGCGAATTTTGAAAGGCAAATTTCAGAACTTCAGAAAGAGATTCACGCCCAACGATCGTCGCTGGAAAGGGAATTGGAGAAGGCAGAATCCTCGATCGCGGCGCTCAGCCAGGGACTGGCCGAAGAAAAAAGGCGCTACGACGATAAGCACGCGTCAACAGAGCTTGCCTGGAACAACGAGCACAAAGCCCTTTTGGACCAGCTTTCCGCCATCAAGGATGAATATGAATCCCAGAAAGTAACCTGGGCAAAAGCCCTTGAGCAGCGGTCAGCTCTGAATGAAAATCTGCATGGGGAGATGAAGAAGGCGGAGCAGAAACTTCAGGCCGCCTTGGCGGATTATGAAAGAAAGAAGCTTGCCGCTGAAGAGGATTTCCAGAAACAGACGAAGCATCTTGAAGCGGCAAGAAGCAAAGCTCAGCAGGATTTTGCAGCTGCAATTAAGGAAAAGAAGGATGAGGCCTTCAGGCTTGAAAAGCTCCTGGGAGAATTTATCCAAAAATCTCAGCAGGAGCAGTCAGATCTTGAAAGAAATATTGCCTCGCAAAAATCTGAACTTCAAAACAGCCTGACTTCGGCAAAAACAGAGCTTGAACGGGAAAACCAGCGCTGGCCCCAGATCATTTCAGCTAAAGATTCGGAAATCGCCGCCCTGAAAAGCGAACTCGCCCTTAAGGAAGCAACCTTTAGATCCGACTGGGAAAAAGCTGACAAGGAATTTGAAGGATATAAAAAAATCACCGGCGAGAAAATCCAAAATTTCCAGAAAATCATCCAGGAAGAGAGAAACTCTTCGGAAATCCGCATCAAAGATCTCGAAACACAGATCAAGGACCTCACGGAACAGCAGACATCTGAAGAGCAGGAAGCCCGCGAAAAAGGCGCTCAGTCTGAGGCGGAGTTTGTTCAGATCCGAACCGCGCTTGAAACCGAAATTGCCGACACAGAACGGAAGATTGAGCTCGAACGGAAGCGAGCCGAACAGCAGATCAAGGTCAAGGAGCTTGAAATCGCTTCCCTTCAGCGGGACCTTGAACAGCGCGAAGTCCAGCGCAGTCAGGCGTTTCAGGCGCGCAAAAAAGAATTTGATCAGGAAAGAACCCGCCTTCAAGATTGGCAGCGCGCCCTCGAAGAACGCCTTGAAAAAGAGAGGATCAGCGCCGAAAAAACTCTCAAAGCCAAGGAGGAAGAGCTTGGGTCCACCCAGGAGAAAGCCCGTCTTCAGCGCCTCAACCTTGCGAGGGAGCAGGAGTCCCGCCAGCAGGAAATTTTAGAAATCCGGACGCGGCTCGAAATCCGGGTCAAAGAATTGTCCCGCACCATTCAGGAAGAAACGCGGGCGCAGACTCAAACCATTGCGGCCAAGAGCACGGAACTCCAGGAGCTCACAAATAAGCTTAACCTCTGGAACGAAACGGTGAGGCTCGAAACCGAGCAGGAACAGCTCAAGTGGGACCGTGAACAGCAGGCGATTGAAAACATCATTCACGAACTCCAATCCGAGCTCGAATCTGAGCGCACGGACTTGGATCATCACATTCAAAAGCAATCGGAAGAAATCGCCTCCCTCAACCAGGAATTGGCCGAACTCCAACAGGAACATTACAGGAGTTTAAACGAATATAAACAGAGAAAGTCTGAAATCCAGGGCGAGGAAGAGCGGTGGGAGAATAAGCTCAAAGAAGAGCATGCGCGTCTGGCGGAAGAAGCCCGGAGCCTGGACCGCTCCATCGAGCGCATCAAGGTTCAAATTTCACTCAAAGAAACTCAGGTCGCCATTGAAAAACAAAAGCGTGACCGTGAAGTCCTCTGGGCAAGACGGCCTTATGAGACCAAACTCGCCGATCTCAAACGGCGCGTTGATGACAAAGAAAAAGATAAACGGCGGAAGAGCCAAGCTCTCGAGGCTGAGAAAGAGCGCCTGACGTCTGAAATCGGAAAATTTGAAGCGATGGCCGGCAGCGAAGCGGCGGAACGCGGCAAAACTTTGGCCCAGATGAAACAGGCCCTGGAGTCCCGGTTCAAAGATGTCCAGGGAATTCTGAACCGGGAAGAATCCGTCACCAAGGAAACGGTTCATCAGAAAAAAGAAGAACTCAAGGCTCTCGAAAAAATGATCCGGGAAATTGAATCCGCCGTGAGGGCTCCCGTCCTCGTCTCTCTGGATGACATCAAATCCGAAATTTCAGTCTGGGAAGCGAAACTCGAAGAGATTTCCAAAGATTCCGGAGAATCCGCAAAGATTGAAGTGAAGGATCTTCAGCAGAACCTGCTCGAAAAGAAGCGGGCGTATGAAAAGGCAAAACGCGAAACACAAGAGATCGTTTCCAGAGCTGAAAATGAACTGAACAAAGTTAACAGAATCGTCGGGACATCGCTGGAAAAACTTGAAGGAATCAAAGACAAGTCTTTTCAGGCCCGTGAAAAAATGGAGCATGGGTTCACCGCATTTTCCGGAGGCAATTTCCGCGAAGCCCTGAATTGCTTCAAAGAGGCCATCACCCTGGATCCCGCCGCAGGAGTGGGATATCAAATGCTGGGTCTTGCCCATGAAAAATTGGGTGAATTTGATCCCGCGTTTCAGGCGTTCAAGAAAGCGCTTGAACTGGACCCAAAAAATGAATTTTTAAAACGCCACATCGGGGAAAAGTAAAATGCTGAAAAGGAGCATGATATGGCTGACGATCTGAATCCAAAACGATTTCCCCCGCCGATGCCGCCGGGCGGAATGAAACCCCCTTTAGCGCCCCCGATGAAACCGGGCGCGCCGGCTGGAGTTCGAACCCCGCCTCCTCCAGGAGCGGGAGGCCCCATGTCCAT
>JAKFYJ010000042.1 GCA_021730935.1 Elusimicrobiota bacterium | reverse complement strand
ATGCTCGTCCTCCCCACCTATGCCCTCTTCGAGCTTTCAATTGTGACGGCGCGAGTCGGCCAAGGGGTGAAATAAGCCCTTGATTTTAAGCCGGATTTTGTTATAATAAAGGCCTCTCGGATGGGTCTGAACGACCTTCCGCGGAGATTTTTTTGACCCTGAAAGGGCATCGTGCAAAGGCCCAGGGAACATTAACAAGGAGAATAGAGCTAAAAAAACCATAATGAATATATCAATGAAAAGTTTGTTGGAAGCAGGCGTCCATTTCGGACATCAGACCCGCAGTTGGAACCCCAAGATGGCGAAATATATTTTCGGGTCCAGAAACAATATCCACATCGTCGATCTTTCCAAGACCGTCAAAGAACTCAAGAAAGCTCTCAAATATGTCCGCGACCTCGCCGCTGAAGGCCAGGTCATCCTCCTGGTCGGCACCACGAAACAGTCCCAGGAAGCCATCTTTGAAGCCGCCACCAAGTGCGGCATGCCGTATATCAAAGAGCGCTGGCTCGGCGGAACCCTCACCAATTTCAACACCATTCAGAAATCCATCGGACGCCTGAAAGAAATTGAGCGCATGAAATCCGAAAAAATTCTGGACGTCCTTTCCAAAAAAGAAAAGTCGCGCCTTGAAAAAGTCCGCGTGCGTTTGGAAAAATCCCTCCACGGAGTCAAAGACATGTCGGAACTTCCCTCCGCGCTCTTCATCATCGATCCCATGGTTGAAATCACGGCGGTCATGGAAGCCCGCAAACTGGAAATTCCCATCGTCGCCGTCTGCGACACCAACTGCGATCCCGACCTCATCGATTATCCGATCCCCGGAAACGACGACGCCATCCGTTCCGTCAAGCTCTTCTGCACCTACGTCGCCGACGCCATCAACGAAGGCAAGATGATCCACGAGAAGGCCAGCGCGGACAAGCTCAAGGAATCCGCCGGCGGACAGAATATCCCCGAAGATCTCGGCGAAGTCATTGTGGCTGACGAAGTTTCCACCGAAGCGGTTCAGGTTCCCGCCGCCGTCGCGCCCAACGCTTAAAAGATAAAAACTAACCCAAAAAGGACCCGTATCATGGCAACGATTACAGCTCAACAAGTTCAAAAACTAAGAGAAACCAGCGGCGCAGGCATGATGGACTGCAAAAATGCCCTCGTGGAGGCCGCCGGAGATTTCGACAAGGCCATTCAGCTCCTGAGAGAAAAAGGCAAAGCTTCCGCGGCGAAAAAAGCCGGACGCACCACCGGACAAGGCCTCGTCGCCTCGTGGGTGAGCGCAGACGGCAGAAAAGCCGGCGTGGTTGAAGTCAACTGCGAAACGGATTTCGTCGCCCGCACGAAAGACTTTCTTGAATTCATTACCAAGACCGCAAAACTCGTTGGCGAGAAAACCGTCGCGGATGTTCCCTCTCTCCTGACCCAGAACCTCGGCAATGAAACCGTGGAAGCGGGCCTGAAGGAAACCATCGGCAAACTCGGCGAAAACATTCTCATCAAAAAAGTCTCGGCTTTGGGCAACGGCACGCCCAGCGTGATCGAAAACTATGTTCACGCCCCCCTTCCGCAGGCCCCTCAGTGCGGCAGTCTCGCCGTGATCCTTGAGATCCAATCCGAAAAGAGCACGGAAGAGATCAAGGGCCTGGCGAAAGAACTTTGCATGCAGGTGGCCGCGGCCAACCCCCGCTGGATTTCCAAGGAAGATGTTCCCGCGGACATCGTGGAGAAGGAAAAAGCGATCTATAAGGAACAGTGCAAACAGTCCGGAAAGCCCGAACAGGCCTGGCCCAAAATTCTCGACGGAAAATTGAATGATTTCTTCAAACAGTTCTGCCTCATGGAACAGTCCCACATCCGGGACTCTTCCGGCAAAACTCCCGTGAACGTCATCGTGAAGCAGGTTTCCGAGAAGGCTGGAGTTCCCCTCAAGGTCAAGGGCTTCGTCCGCCTCAAGATGGGCGAGGAATAATACGAAACCCCACCGAGTCGTCCTCAAACTTTCCGGGGAATCTCTCGCCGGCGAACAGCGCTGGGGCATCGACTTAAAAAGTCTTTTTCAGATCGCCAGGGAAATCAAGGCCGCACATTCCAAGCAGGTCCAGATCGCGGTGGTCGTGGGCGGAGGCAACATCTGGCGCGGCGGCCGAGGCCAGGGCCTTGAGCTGGACCGCGTGATCGCCGACAACATGGGCATGCTCGCCACCATCATCAATGCCCTCGCCTTGCAGGACGCTCTGGAACAGGTCAACATCCACACCCGCGTCCTTTCCGCCGTCGAAGTCGCCAAAGTCGCGGAACCTTTCATCCGCAGGCGCGCCATCCGCCACCTCGAAAAAGACCGCGTCGTGATTTTTGCGGCCGGCACCGGCAACCCCTATTTTTCCACTGACACCGCGGCCGCTTTGCGCGCCATCGAAATCGACGCTGAAGTGATCCTCAAAGCCACGCACGTGGACGGCATTTATTCCGACGACCCCAAGAAAAACCCTAAAGCCAAACGGTTCTCCTCGATTTCTTATGTTGACGCGATCCGCAAAAATCTTAAAATCATGGACACCTCCGCTCTCGCCCTTTGCCAGGAACACAACATTCCCGTCCGCGTGTTTGACATGCACGAGTCCGGGAGCATCACCCGGGCCATCCTGGGCGAAAAGCTGGGAACGCTCTTGGGAAAGGACTGACCGATATGAATCCAACTGAAGACTTGATGAAGAAAGTGATTTCAAGCCTGGGGCAGGAGTTCTCCACCATCCGCACGGGCCGCGCCAACGTCGCCCTCCTGGACAGCCTCAAAGTGGACTATTACGGTTCCATGGTCCCCGTCAACCAGGTGGCCAATGTTTCCGCCGCGGACGCGCGGACCATCGAAGTCAAACCCTGGGACAAGGCCGGGATGCAGGCCATCGAGCAGGCCATTTTGAAATCCGATTTGGGATTGAACCCCGCCAATGACGGGAAAGTCATGCGCCTCACGCTTCCCGCCCCCACGATGGAACGCCGCAAAGATCTCATCAAAACCGTGCACAAAGTGGCAGAAGATTTCCGCGTTCAGATCCGAAACCTCCGGCGCGACGCCGTTGAAGAGCAGAAAAAGCTCGAGAAGGACAAAAAGATTTCTCAGGACGATCTCCGCCGCGTTGAGCAGGAGATCCAGAAGCTCACAGACACTTATATTAAAAACATCGACAGCCTTCTCGCCGCCAAAGAAAAAGAGATTTTAGAAGTTTAAACTTCTAATGTCTTCCGACGACGCCCTCAAGCGAATCAAAAATAAGCCCCTGCCCAGGCACATCGCCGTCATCATGGACGGCAACGGCCGCTGGGCCAAGAAACGCGGTCTCCCCCGCCTGTTCGGGCACCGGGCCGGCACTCAGTCTGTCCGCGAAGCCGTCAAGGTCTGCGGAGAGCTCGGCATTGAAGTCCTCACGCTTTACGCTTTTTCCACGGAAAATTGGGTCCGCCCCAAAACGGAAGTGAACGCCCTCATGGGGCTCCTCTCCAAAATGCTTTCGTCTGAAATTTCCGAGCTGGACAAGAACAATGTCCGCCTGATGACGGTGGGCCGAACCCACGAACTTCCCCCCAAAGTCCAGGACGACCTCAGGAAGGGCATTGAGAAACTGAAACATAACACCGGCCTCACGCTCAACCTCGCCCTCAATTACGGCGGCAGGCAGGAAATCGTGGACGCCATAAAAAAAATCCAAAAACTCGGAATCAAAAATATCGACGAAAAAAATTTTTCGGATTATCTTTATACGGCCGGGCTCCCGGACCCGGACCTCATGATCCGCACTTCCGGCGAAATGCGCCTCTCCAATTTTCTGCTCTATCAGCTGGCCTATGCCGAACTTTATGTCACGGAAACTCTGTGGCCCGATTTCCGGCGGGAACATCTTTATAAAGCCGTTGAAGAATATCAGAAACGCGAACGCCGTTTCGGAGGGACCTGAACATGCTGCTCCCAAGATTTCTCACCGCCGTCGTTGGGCTTCCCCTGGTTATTTTATCGATCTGGTGGGGCCAGATCCCCTTCTTTGTGCTGTTCTCCGGCATCAGCCTTCTCGCGCTTTACGAATATCTTTCCCTCGCTCAGGAGGCGTCCTGGCCCGTCGCGAAACTGCAGGGCATGATCCTGGGCGCGGTCCTCGCCCTGTCCATATTTTTGTTCGGGACCAAAATGGGATTTGCGGATTCGGAAAGATCTGAACTTTTTTTCACCGCCCTTTCCCTCACGCTCATCCTTCTCGCCCTGGTGCTTTTGGCCCTTTTCAGCGCGGAGAAAGACGAAGCGTTTCAGCGGATCGGGAACACCTTCCTTGGAATTTTTTATGTCGTCTGGACTCTCTCGCACCTCTTCCTGATCCGCGACCTCCGTCCCGACGGAAAAGGCCTCACCTTCTTCCTCTTCCTCGTGATCTGGGCGCTCGACATCGGGGCCTATGCGGGCGGAAAAAAGTTCGGGCGCAACAAGCTCGCGGAATCGGTCAGCCCCAAGAAAACCTGGGAAGGCGTGGTGTTCGGAACTTTCGCGGCGCTCATCACGGCGCTCATCGCCAAAGCGGCTTTCCTCCCTCTCATGTCGAACGCGAGAGCGGCGGGTTTCGGACTCCTGATCGCGGCGCTTGCGCAATTTTCCGATTTGTCCGAATCGCTTTTTAAACGCAACACCGGCGTGAAAGATTCCGGCAACCTCCTGCCCGGCCACGGCGGACTGCTCGACCGCTTCGATTCCTTCATCCTCTCCGCCCCCGCGTTTTACTATCTGCTTGTGTTTACGGCGAAACCTTGAGATAATATAAAAATATGGCAAAACGCATCGCAATTTTAGGTTCGACCGGAAGCATCGGAGAAAGCGCCCTCAAGGTGGTTTCCTCCTTCAACGGAGATTTCAAGGTCGCGGCCCTCACCACCCAAACCAGCATCCATAAACTTGAAAACCAGATCAAAAAGTTCAAGCCCGAAATGGTGGGCGTCGTCGACGAAAAAGCTTTCGCCCAGTTCTCCGCGTCCCACGGAAACAACGGCTTAAAAATTTTCAGCGGCGTGGAATCTCTTGAAAAAGTGGCCACAGCGGACAACATCGATCTCGTCCTTTCCGGCGTCGTGGGGGCTGTCGGGCTGAAAGCGCTTTTAGCCGCGTTAAAAATGGGCCGGACCGTCGCTCTGGCGAATAAAGAATCTTTGATCATGGCCGGAAGCCTCGTGCGGGAAACCGCGAAAAAATACGGCGCCACGCTTTTGCCCGTGGACTCGGAACATTCCGCCATGTTCCAGTGCATCCAGGGCCAGGCGGGAAACCCCATCCACAAAATTATCCTGACCGCGTCCGGCGGGCCGTTCTATAAATATAAAGGCAACCTCGCCAATGTCACCGTCGAGAAAGCGCTCGCGCATCCCAACTGGGTGATGGGCAAAAAAATCACCATCGATTCTGCCACGCTCATGAAC
Source organism: Elusimicrobiota bacterium (assembly GCA_021730935.1). GTDB lineage: Bacteria > Elusimicrobiota > Elusimicrobia > 2-02-FULL-39-32 > 2-02-FULL-39-32 > 2-01-FULL-60-11. Next base: position 15,014 of record JAKFYJ010000042.1, on the reverse strand, counting down.
AAGGGCCTGGAAGCGATCGAGGCTCATTATCTTTTTGATGTCCCCCTGGATAAAATCCAGATCGTGATCCACCGCCAGAGCATCATCCACAGCGCGGTGGAGTTTGAAGACGCCTCCATCATCGCTCAGCTCTCTCACCCGGACATGTGCCTGCCCATCCAATATGCCATGACCTATCCGGACCGCAAACCCTGCCCCATCAAGCGGCTCGATTTTGCGGCGATGAAACGCCTCGATTTCGCGGAACCCGATTTCAGCCGGTTCCCCTGCCTGAAGCTCGCCCTTTCCGCCGGAAAAGAGGGAGGCACGGCGCCCTGCGTCCTTTCCGCCGCCAACGAAATCGCGGTCTATGCTTTCATGGACAAGAAAATAAAATTCACGGATATCCCGAGGATCGTGGGCCATGTCCTGGAAAAACACAAAACCATAAAGAAACCCGGTCTGGAAGAAATTCTATTGGCTGATGCCTGGGCCAGAAAGGAAGCAAAAAAATTATGCTGACCACCCTCGCCGTTTTGTTTGTTTTCAGCACCGTGGTCGTGATCCACGAAATGGGGCACCTGCTCGTTTGCCGGGCCCTCGGAGTGCGCGTGGAAAAATTCGCCGTCGGTTTCGGCAAAGAGATTTTCGGGTTTGACTGGAAAAATATCCGCTGGTCTTTTTGCCTCCTGCCTTTGGGCGGATATGTGAAACCGGCCGGCGAAGACATCGACGACAACACGGGAGCTCCGGACGAATTCTTCGGGCAGAATTGGTATCGCAGGATCGCCATTGCCATTGCCGGCCCCGTCATGAATTATCTCCTCGCGTTTTTATGTTTTTTCTGGATCATGTTTTATTGGGGCGAACCCAAACCTTCGAATGAGCCGTTGATCGGAGAAGTGGTGAGCGGCTATCCTGCCCAGATCGCGGGCTTCCAGAAAGGGGACCGATTGCTCGCGGTCAACGGCGTGCGCGTTTCCACCTGGGAAGACGCCGCGGCCCAGATCCACAAGAGCGCCGAGAAAACCATCGACATCCAATATGTCCGCAAAACCAGCCTGGGCGATGAGGAAAAAATTGTCGCGCTCGTTCCCAAAAAAGATGCCCGGGAAAACCGCGGACTCATCGGCATTTCCCCCTCGATCAACATGACGCCCCTGGGTTTCAGCGACTCTCTGAGATCCGCCAAGAACCAGTGCATCGGCCTTTCCGTGATGACGCTCAGATACCTCGGCGAAGCCATCAAAAATGCCGTCGTTCACCGGACCTCTCCCCAGCTTGAGCTGGCGGGCCCCATCGGCATCGTGAGCGTGATCGCCAATGTCGTGAAGGAAGGCATGCAGGCGCTGGTGAGTTTGATCGCGATCATTTCCCTCAACCTCGGCCTCTTCAACCTTTTCCCCATCCCGCTTCTGGACGGCGGACACATGTTCCTTTATCTCCTCGAAGGCATCAACCGGGGCCCCCTGAACAAGAAAGCCGTCCGCTTCGCCAACATCGCGGGAGCCACTTTCCTGATCATGATTTTTCTCTTCGCCACCACCCAGGACCTGACGCGCCTGAAAGCGACCTTCTGGAAATGAAATATTCCAAACTTTTAATCCCGACCCTCCGCGAAGCGCCCAAAGACGCCGACACCGCTTCCTCCAAGCTCATGATCCGTTCCGGCATGATCCGCAAGATCGCCGCCGGGCTTTATGATTGGCTTCCGCTTGGATTGCGCGTCCTCAAAAAAGTGGAACAGATCGTGCGCGAAGAAATGAACCGGGCGGATGCCCAGGAAGTCTGGCTCCCCACCGTCCAGCCGCGCGAACTCTGGGAAGAAACGGGCCGCTGGCAGGTTTACGGCAAAGAATTGTTGCGTTTCAAAGACCGGAAAGACACGGAATTTTGTTATGCTCCCACGGCAGAGGAAATCATCACGGACCTCGTGCGCAAAGACGTCCATTCCTATAAACAGCTGCCCGTTTATCTCTATCAGTTCGGTTCCAAATTCCGCGACGAGATCCGCCCCCGTTTCGGCGTCATGCGCGCCCGCGAATTTTATATGAAAGATTGTTATTCCTTCCACGCCACGGAATCGGACGCTGAAACCTATTATGGGCGGATGATCGAGGCCTATAAAAATATATTCACCCGCTGCGGTTTGAAATTCAGGCCCGTGGACGCGGATTCCGGGGCCATCGGTGGAAATTTCTCCCATGAGTTTATGGTTTTGGCTGAGACCGGAGAGGACGAAATCATTTCCTGCGACGCCTGCGGCTATGCGTCCAACAAGGAGAAACATCTCAAGAGTTTTCCGGAAGGCGCGGAAGTCAAAGTCGGGGATGCTTGCCCGAAGTGCAAAAGCGGCAAATTGATCATCTCCAGAGGCATCGAGGTGGGCCACTGTTTTAAACTCGGCACCAAATATTCCGCCGCGATGAAAGCCCATTTCCTGGACGAAAAAGGCGTTTCGGCGCCTTTTATTATGGGCTGCTACGGCATCGGAGTTTCCAGAGTGGTCGCTTCAGCCATCGAGCAGAACCACGACGAAAACGGCATCTTGTGGCCCAACGCGATCGCGCCGTATCAGATCGTGATCATCCCCACCAATTACGAAGACGCGAAGATCAAAGAGTGGGCCGATAAACTCTATTCCGAATTCCAGGCTCTCGGCCTGGATGTCTTGCTGGACGAACGCAGCGAGCGCGCCGGCGTGAAATTCAAAGACGCGGATTTGATCGGCATTCCTTTTCGGGTCACTCTCGGCGAAAAAGGCATGGCCAAAGGCGCCGCTGAAATCAAACCCCGAGCCGCCAAACAATTCCAGGAAGTCCCCCTGGACCAGGTCCTCCCCGAAGTCAAGAAGTTTTTTGGACTGTAACTAAAAAAACAGAACCAATTATTTAAGGATCTCTTTAATCGCTTCGAGGAGCTTCTGGTTGTCCCAGGGCTTGGTGAACATGTATTTGGAATCCACGCCCTTGTATTTTTCTTTCATGATGTCGAGGGTCGCGGCGGAGAGGAAGATAATCGGGATATTTTCTGTTTCAGGGGACTTTTTAAGGCGGGCATAAACGGCGGTTCCTCCTCCGGCCGGGAGCATCAGGTCCAGGAGGATCAAGTCCGGTTTATGGTTTAGCGCCATCATCGTGGCCTGCAGGGCGTCTTCGCAGGTGAGGATCTGATAATTATGAATCTGGAGGAGATGCGTCAGGATCTCCAGAACATTTTCGTTGTCGTCCACCACCAGGATCTTCTTTTGCATCGCCGGCTATTCTAACAAAATTCCGCGAGATATTCATTTAATCCCGCCCCCTTGAAAATTTCCGAATGCCTGCTATCCTTATGGGGCATGAACAAGCCGGCCATCCTCGTTCCTCTTTTTCTGCTTTCCTTCAACCTCCTTTGGGCTGACGCGCAATTCGACGAAGAACACTGGCTCTCCGATCACCAGGGATTCAATGAGGTGGCGAGCAAAAATGTGAACGAGTCCCTCGACAAGGCGGTGGACGCCCTCGTCAGCAAACTGATCGCAGATGAGAAAGGCAAAAAAGAGACCCTCGCGGTTTCCCAATTTTTAACCAAAGACAATAAAATGACCATGCTCGGAAAAATCATTTCCATCAAGCTGGTCAAGGCGCTCCGCGCGAGCGGAAAATTCAATCCCATCGACAAGGATTTCGCCTTCATCGTGACGGGCGAAATGAAGAACGGCCTCACCACCCTGATCGACGACAAAACAGTCCAGAACGCCGGAAAATTTTTGGGCGCGAGCCATGTGTTGATCGGCGCCATCGATGTCGCCGGCGAGGACATCGTGATCGTTTCGCGCCTCATCGACATGGAAATGTCCAAGGTCCAGTCGGCGGCCCAGGCGTCTTTTGGGACAGGTCCCGGGATCAAGCATCTCATGGAATATCAGATTGAGCTCGATCCTCTGGAACCGGGCGAAAAAAAATCCATCGACGCTTTAAAGTCAAAGATGAAGACGGCCCATAAACAAAGCTATTACGAAGCGCATTATATGCTGGACTATTATGAAAAGAAATCAGGAATTGACGCCCAATCCAAAGGGTCCTGGGAAAAGAGCCACCATATCACCGTTTTCACCCCCAAAGGCTATGAACCGCCCTATAAATCCTTCCATCGGCACGAAGAATAATGTAATCTTGACTCGATAACCGGATTTTGATATCATCTGTTCACAAAGTGGCTGAAGCATTCGGCCACTTTCTTTTTTTGAAGGAAGATTTATGGACAAGATTCAGGAAATCGAGCAGGTTCTCAAGCCCGTCCTCGAACAAAAACATTTTGAGCTCGTTGAAACCCAATATCGCAAAGAAGCGGGCAAGTGGGTGCTGCGCATATTCATCGACAAAACAGCGCCCGAAGGCCAGGCGCAGACCGGAGTGACCCTGGACGACTGCGGCAACGTCAGCAACTTCGTGGGCGACATGCTGGACGCCACCAACGTGATCGGCGATTCTTATGTGCTGGAAGTTTCTTCCCCCGGCATCAACCGCCCGCTCAAGACGGAAGCGCATTATAAAAAGGCCGTCGGCCAGAACGTGAAAGTCAGCCTTTACGCTCCTCTGCATCCGGAGAGCAGTCAAAAGAATTTTTCCGGGATCCTCACGGATTTTTATGACGAGACCCTGGAAGTGGAAGACGCGACGTCGGGCAAAGTCAGCATCCCCATGAAAGCGGTCGCGAAGGCGAATTTGGACATCGTATAAAAATAAAAAGGGCAAAGCAGGTTCTAAAATGACGAATACAAAAAACTCACTCATCCCCGTCCTCGAACAAATCGAACGCGACAAGGGCGTAAAAAAAGACGACATCATCAAGATGATCGAGTCCTCGCTCGTCTCCGCTTATCGCAAACATTACGGCAAGATCATGAACGTGATCGCCACCATTGATCCCGAGACGGCAGAAATCAAAGCCGCTCTCGTCAAAAAAGTCGTGGAGACGGTCCAGAACCCTTCAGAAGAAATTTCCCTTGCGGAAGCGAAAGAGCTCAAGATCAAGGGCGTCAAGCTCGACATGGAAGTCCAGATCCCGATCGCGACCGAAGAATTTTCACGCATCGCCGCGCAGATCGCAAAACAGATCATCGTGCAGAAGATCCGCGAAGTGGAGCGCACCAGCCTGTTTGAAGAGTTCAGCGGCAAGGAAAGCACTCTCTCTTCCGGCTCCGTGCACCGTTTCGCCGAGAGGAATTTGATCATCGACTTGGGCAAGGCCGAAGCCATTCTCCCCGTGCGCGAGCAGGTCCGCCGCGAACGGTTCAATTTGGGCGAACGCCTCAAAGTCCTCGTCCTCAAGGTGGAGAAAGGGTCCCGGGGCCCGCAAATCCTGGTTTCCCGTTCGCACCCGGACCTCGTCAAAAAATTATTGGAGTTTGAAGTCCCCGAAATCGCCGACAAGATCGTTGAAGTGATCAATGTCGTGCGGGACGCCGGGTTTCGCTCCAAGGTCCTGGTCCGTTCCAACAATTCCAAAGTGGATCCCGTGGGCACTTGCGTGGGCGTGAAAGGTTCCCGCATCCGCCCCATCATCGACGAGCTCCGCGGCGAGAGGATCGACCTGATCGCGTGGCACCCGGAAACGGAAAAGCTGATCGCTTCTTCCCTTTCCCCCGCCAAGGCTCTGTCTGTCTCCCTCAACAAAGAGACCAAGACCGCCGAAGTCCTGGTCACCAACGACATGTATACGCTGGCCATCGGACGCAACGGTCAGAATGTCCGCCTCGCTTCTCTTTTGACCGGATGGAACATCGAAGTGAAATCCGAACAGCAGAAGAAGGAAGAGTCCGCTAAAAATACGGAAAAAGCGCTCAATGAAATTTCAAACATCGACGGAGTCGGCCCCAAGACCTCCGATGTCCTGATCAAGAGCGGCTGGACCACCGCGGCCAAACTTTCGAACGCGACCGTGGAACAGCTGACGGCGCTGCAAGGCATCGGTGAAAAAACCGCTGAAAAAATTATAGAATCTGCCAAGGCCCTCGTTGAAGAGCGCAAAAACGCTCCCGCCGAGCCCGCTGAAGCTGTCGAAGAAGTTTCTCCGGAAACGGAAGAGGCTTCCGATAAAGATCAAAAAGAAGAGGGGGTGATGGAAAATGTCGCAGACACCCAAGAGCAATCCGGAGAAGGAGAAGAAGAAAAAGGAAGCTAAGCCGAAGAAAACGGCCGCCGCAAAAGTTCCCGGAGTCAAAAAGCCCTCTGTTAAAAAGGCCGTCAAGGTTGAGGGTGAAGTCAAACCCGTAAAAAAGCGGACAAAAAAGACCGCTGAAGAGCAGGTCACAGCCCCGGAGACGCAAGCGGCTCCTGTTTCTGTCCCCGTTCCCGAACCCGTCAAACCTGTTCAGTCTGCGCCGGTTGTTGCTCCATCAATTCCCCCAACACCTGCTCCGGCAAAGGTTCAGCCCAAACAAGTTTCTCCCGCGCCCGTCAAACCCGCTTCTGCTCCTGCGGCGCCGGCCCATGTTTCGCCCAAAGCGGTTCCCGCGCCTCAAGCGCCTGTCGTCAAAGCTCCTGTTCCTCCCGCGGCGCCGTCTGTTCCTGCTCCCGCGGCTTCAGCCCCTGCTCCAGTTCCCGTTCCTCCGAAACCGGCCCCGGTCGCCGCAAAGCCTGCCGCGCCTCCGGTTGTTCGGCCCAAGATCACGATCAATGAAACCATCAATGTCAAAGACCTCGCTGAAAAAATGAACCTTAAGGTCGGCGATGTCCTCATGAAACTTCTCAAAATGGGCACGCGCGCGAGTTTGAACCAGCGGCTTGATGTCGACACCGCAACGCTTTTGGCCTCCGAGTTCGGTTTTGACGCGACCTTCGCCCCCATATATTCCGAAGACGCGATGCTCAAGACCGTGTCTGAAAATGAAGACGCGTCTCTCCTGGTCCCCCGTCCCCCCATCGTCACCATCATGGGTCACGTTGACCACGGCAAAACATCCTTGCTGGACGCCATCCGCGAAGCCCGTGTTGCCGAAGGCGAAGCCGGCGGCATCACTCAGCACATCGGCGCATATAAAGTTGAAATTGAAAAGGGATCCATTGTTTTCCTCGACACTCCCGGCCACGAAGCTTTCACCGCCATGCGCGCCCGCGGAGCCCAGGTCACAGATATCGTTGTTCTTGTTGTGGCCGCGGACGACGGCGTCATGCCTCAGACCGTGGAAGCCATCGATCACGCGAAAGCGGCGGGCGTCCCCATCATCGTCGCAGTCAACAAGATTGATTTGCCCCAGGCCCAGCCGGACCGCATCAAGCAGGAACTGACCAAATATAATTTGTCTCCCGAAGAATGGGGCGGCAAAACCATATTCGTCGAAGTTTCCGCCAAAAAGCGCATGAACTTGGACAAGCTCCTCGAGATGATCCTGCTCGAAGCCGAAATTTTGGAACTGAAAGCCAACCCCAACCGTCCCGCTCAGTGCACCGTGATTGAAGCGAAGCTGGACCCGAAAAAGGGGCCTGTCGCAACTCTCCTCGTGCAGAAAGGGACGCTCAAAATCGGAAGCACCTTCGTTTCCGGCCTCACCAGCGGAAAAGTGAAAGCCATGATCGATCAGCGCGGACACCGCATACTCGAAGCCGGCCCGTCCATGCCCGTCGAAGTTTTGGGTTTTTCCGCCACTCCTCAAGTGGGTGAGCGCGTGATGGTGGTCAACTCCGAAAAGGAAGCCCGCGAAATTTCGGACCGCAGAAAAGATTTGTCGCGCGAAGCCAGCATGGACAAGAAACGCCACATTTCCCTTGAAATGCTTTCGGCCATCGCGAAACAGGGCCAGATAAAAATTCTCAACATCGTCCTTAAAACCGATGTGCAGGGTTCTCTGGGCGCCCTCAAAGACTCCATCGAAAAAATCGTCCACAACGAAATCCATTGCCGCGTCATCCATTCCGGCGTGGGCGGCATCAACGAGTCCGACGTCTCTCTGGCCGCCGCTTCCGACGCCATCATCATCGGCTTCAACGTCCGCCCCGAATCTTCCGCCGAGGAAGTCGCCAAGCGCGAAGGCGTGGAAGTCAAAACGTACCGCATCATTTATGAAGTCATCGAAGACATCCGCCTCGCCATGGAAGGCATGCTGGAACCCGAAGAAAAAGAAGTGACCCTGGGCCGCGTGGAAGTCCGCGAAGTGTTCAAAACCCCCGTCGGCAAGATCGCCGGATGCATGGTCGTCAAAGGCAAAGTGACCCGCCAGGCCAATGTCCGCATCCTCCGCGATTCCAAAATTATCCACGAAGGCTCGATCTCTTCTCTCCGCCGTTTCAAAGACGACGTCAAGGAAGTGGATCAGGGTTATGACTGCGGCGTTTCCATCGAAGGATTTCAGGACTATACGAAAGGCGACGTCTTCGAGATCTTCGTCAAGGAAAAACAAGCCCGCAAGCTGGACTAATTTCAAGCCGCAAAGAAGGCCCCAATGTACAAACGAAGCGAACGCGTCTCCGAACTGCTGCGCCACGAAATTTCCCAATATCTTCAGCTCATCACTGAACCTCGGCTGGGCTTTGTCACCATCACCGGCGTGGAAGTGAGCGGCGACCTCCAGGACGCGAAAGTGTTTTATTCGGTCTATGGCACAGACGAGGAAAAGCAGGACACCGCTTATGTCCTCAAAAAACTCATCCCCGACATGCGCCGTCAGATGGGCCGCAAACTCGAAAGTTTATATCGCGCTCCCATGCTCCATTTCGTTTATGATCACACGCCGGAACGCGCCCAGAGAGTGATGGACATCCTGCACCATCTCTCCGAAGAAACTCCGGGCGAACCCCAAAATCCCCCCAAACCCGAAACCAAAGAATAACCGTGACCCTTTCAGAACGCAAAAAACTCATACAGCAGATGGTGAAAGTCATCCGCGGAAGCAAAACTTTTTTCCTCTCCGGCCACCAAAAACCCGACGGAGACACGGTCGCCTCTGAACTCGCGATGGGCTCGCTCTTGAGACGGCTCAAAAAGAAAGTGGACATCTATAACGCCGAATCCGTTCCCCCTTCGCTTATGTTTTTGCGGGGCGCGGACAAAATCCAGACTTCCAAAAAAGTCGATAAAAATTATGACGCCGCCATCATCTTCGAGTGCGTGGATCAGGCCCGCATGGGAAATGTGATTGATCTCAAGAAGCAGGCCAAACACGTCCTCAACATCGATCACCACATGCACCATTCGCATTATGGCACCATCAATTTTATAAACCCCAAAGCGTCGTCCAACTCCGAACAGCTGGTTTATCTCTTTGAAGCGCTCAAGATGCCCATCACCAAAGACGAAGCCAACGCTCTTTATGTGGGCCTCACCTCCGACACGGGGCGGTTCCAGCATTCGAACACGACCGCCGAAACTTTCCGAATCGCTTCACTTCTCCTGGAGCGGGGCGCAGAGCCGCACATCATATCCGAGAGAATTTTTACGACCAGCAGTTTTCCGGCCCTCAAACTTCTGGGCCATAACCTTTCCAACTTGAAGACAACCGAAAACGAAAAAATTGCCTATATCTCCATAGCCCAGGACGATTTCCGAAAGATCGGCGCCAGCGAAGACGATCTCGAAGACACGGTCAATTATGGCCTGCAAATTCCGACCGCCCTCATCTCTATTTTGACCCGCGAACCCGCCAACGGCGGCCCCATTAAAGCCAGTTTGCGTTCCCGCCGCGGCGTGGACGTCTGCAAGATCGCCCAAATTTATGGCGGAGGCGGCCACAAATACGCCGCCGGCTGTAAAATCAAAGGCACCCTCCCCGAAGTCACCGCCCAGCTCGTCCAAGCCGCCAAATCCGCCCTGAAATGATTGAGGGCCTCCTCAACATCAACAAGCCTTCGGGCCTGACTTCCTTTGAAGTCGTGCGCCGGATCAAACGCATTTTGGATTATCCCAAGATCGGTCACTGCGGCACTCTGGACCCCATGGCGACGGGAGTTCTGCTGGTTGTTTTCGGCTCCGCCACGAAACAGGCGGAACGGTTCACGGCCCAGGAAAAAATATATCTCGGAGAAGTCCAGTTTGGGTTATCCACCGATTCCGGCGATATCACAGGCAAAACGGTGGAGGAAGCGCCCGTCCCCGAGTTTTCCCGCGAGGACATTCAATCGGCGCTCAGCCGTTTCATCGGTAAAATCGAACAAGTTCCCCCCATGGTTTCCGCTCTCAAATATGGCGGCCGCAAATTGTATGAGTTCGCGCGCGAAGGCCGAACGGTGGTCCGCCTCTCTCGCGAAATTGAAATTCATTCGCTTGATCTTCTTGAAAAGCATGCGCAGTCCATAAAAATCCGCGTCCGGTGCTCCAAAGGCACCTATATCCGCGTGCTGGCCGAAGACATCGGAAAAGCGCTCAAGGTCCCTGCCGCATTAAAGACGCTCGTCCGCGAAAGTTCCGGCGGATTTCATGTTCAGGATTCTTTGCCCTGGGACGAAGTGATGACCTCCAGCCGCGAGATGCTTTTGTCAAAATCGCACGCGCTCGGGGTTCTCTCGGCGCCCCTGACCTGACCATGAAAAATTCCATTTTAACCATCGGCACTTTTGACGGAGTCCACCTGGGACACAGGAAAATCATCAGGGATGTCGTGGATCGCGCCAAAAAAACCGGCTGTGAGAGCGCGGCGATCACTTTCAGCGTTCCCCCTCGTCTATATTTCTTCCCCTCAAACGAGCCCGCTCTCCTCACCACGGTCACGGAAAAGAAAGAACTTTTAAAAAGTTGCGGGATCGACAAAGTTCATGTTTTGGATTTCGATGAAAACCTCGCCCGCCTGAGCGCCGCTGATTTTTTTAAAAAGTTCGTGATAAAAAAATGCCGGGCCCAAGAGATCATCGTGGGATATAATTTCGGGTTCGGCCACAACCGCGAAGGCGACGCGCGATTTTTGGAGAAGGCCGGAGCTGAAAATGGAATCCGCGTAAAGATTTTCCCGGCGGTCGTTTCCAAATCCGTTCCGATATCGTCGGGCCGCATCCGAGACGCCTTAAAGGAAGGCAACCTCAAACTCGCGAATTCTCTTCTGGGCGAGCCCTATCGCGTTTCGGGCAAGGTGGTTCATGGCCAGCATCTGGGCTCACGACTGGGGTTCCCCACCGCCAACCTGGACATCGACAAAAATAAAATCGTGCCCCTCGGCGTCTATGCCGTTCAGGCCGGTCTTACGGGCAAAAAAATATACAAAGGCATGGCCAATGTCGGGTTCCGCCCCACCGTGACGGGTTCCGGACTCAAGGTCAAGTCCGTCGAAATCCACCTCTTCAATTTTTCCGGAAACCTTTACGGCAAAACTCTTCGCGTCCGATTCATTGCCAAGATCCGAGAGGAGCGCGCGTTCCCCAGTTTGGATGAACTCCGCGGCCAGCTCAAGAAAGACCGTATGAACGCGCAGGCGAGACTTAAAAGCTCTTGACAGAATACAGCTCAGATGATATCATAATGATATCATATCACAGGAGGCGATCCCATGGCTGATTTTTTGATACGGAAAATACCCGGAGCAACTCTCAGACAGGCAAAAAAAATGGCGGCTCAACACCACCGCTCTCTTCAGGAAGAACTCTCCAATCTTTTGATCGAGACCATTCATTTTCGCGCCGGCACCTGGTCCAAGACGGCGGACCTCATTCGATCCGGGACCGCATCGTCAGGGCGGCGCCATTCGGACAGCGCCGATCTTCTCCGCCAGGACCGCAACCGCTGAGTTTTCTTGTGCCAGCCCGCCTCGTTTTGGACGCTTCCGTCGTCATCAAATGGTATGTCGCAGAAAGGCATTCCCGGGAAGCCGTTCAGCTTAAGGACTGGATTCTGAAGGCGTCTGCCCTTGCGGCAGTTCCGGACCTGTTTTATACAGAGACGGCGAACATCATTTGGAAGAAGGCTTCTCTCCTCAAGGAAATCACGAAGATCGAGTCTCAGGAAATTTTCCGCGAAATGATGAGGCTCCCCTTTCATGTGATGTCCGCAAGAGAGCTGTTGAAGGAGGCGTTCCATCTGTCTGCCAGGCATTCCATTCCCATTTATGACTCTGTCTATCTCGCCGCGGCCTCAGAGCTGGATGCCGCGTTTGTCACAGCAGATGAAGCCTTGGCCGCCAAAGTGAGCGGCACGCCTGTTCATAAAACTTTAGTCACCCTTTCCGACTGGGAATCCCGCCTAAAATAAGCCGCGCAAAAAGTTCTGGACTCCAAATCATAAAAATTGCTATAATACGGCCATGGCATTAACTACAGAAAAGAAAAAAGCGCTTATGGATGAGTTCAAAACGAGCCCCAAAGACACGGGAAGCTCCGCGGTCCAGATTTCTCTGATCACCGAACGGATCAACCAAATGTCGGAACATTTCAAGAAAGCCCCCAAGGACTTCGGTTCAAGGCAGGGTCTTCTGAAACTCGTGGGACGCAGAAAACATCTTTTGAGCTATCTGAAAGATCAGGATTCTGAAGCTTATCAGAAACTGATCTCTCGTCTCGATTTAAGAAAGTAGCAATCAGCGAGATAAGATTCCGTCGCAAAGGATGTATCGGCGCCGCTCCATGAACGGCTCCCATAGATCCCTTGTGACTGGATGTCTCGCCTTAAGGAGGCCGTAACCCCCAATGGAAGTCAAAGAACACACCTATTCAGCCCACAAGTCAGAAATTTCATACGGAACCAAGAAACTCACTCTCGAAACAGGCCGCATCGCCAAACAAGCCGCAGGATCCGTTTTAGTCACGATCGAAGGCACCGTCGTCCTCGTCACGGCCGCAGTCGCCGCAGAACCCAAAGAAGGCCAGGATTTTTTCCCCCTCACCGTTGATTATCGCGAGCGGACTTATGCCGCGGGCAGAATCCCCGGCGGATTTTTCAAGCGCGAAACCAAAGCGCGCGACAAAGAAACCCTCACTTCCCGCTTGATCGACCGCGCCATTCGGCCCCTTTTCCCGGAAGCGTTTTTGAACGCCGTTCAGGTGAATGCCATTGTTGTCTCCAGCGACCTGGTCAATGACACGGACATCCCCTGCATGATCGGCGCTTCAGCCGCGCTTTCTTTATCACAGCTTCCTTTCAACGGGCCCATTTCGGCGATCCGCGTGGGCATGATTGACGGAAAATTTGTCGCCAATCCCACTTATGCTGAGCAGGCCGTGAGCACTTTGGACCTGGTGGTTGCCGGCAGCAAGAACGCCATCATGATGGTGGAAAGCGGTTCCAATGAAATTTCCGAAGAGAAAATGATTGAAGCCCTTGAGTTCGCGCATGCGGAGATCAAGAAGGCCTGCATCGATCAGGAAAAATTTGTTTCCGGGCACGCGAAAGAGAAAATGAAGGTGGAAGCGGCTCCCAAGGATTCCGCGCTCGTGGCCGCCGTTGAAGCCGCCGCCCGCGAGAAAATCAAGTCCACGGTGAGAACTCCGGAAAAAACCGCGAGAGAAAACGCCATGGGCGAGATCAAGAGCGAGATTGTCAAATCGCTCCTGCCTCAGTTCCCCGATCAGCAGGCCGCCATCGGCGCCGTCATTGAAGGCATTCTTTATGAAGAAGCGCGTTCTTTGATCCTGAAAGAGAAAAAGCGCACCGACGGCAGAAAATGGGACCAAATCCGCCCCATCTCCATCGAAACCGGAGTTTTGCCCCGCACTCATGGTTCGGCCCTCTTCACCCGCGGTCAGACCCAGGCTCTTGCGACGGTCACTCTCGGAAGCCCCGAAGACCGGCAGGTGATGGACGCTCTCGAAGGCGAATATAAAGAAAGATTTTTACTCCATTATAACTTCCCCGGATTCGCGACAGGCGAACCCAAGGGCGACAGAGGCCCCGGACGCCGCGAAATCGGCCACGGAGCTCTTGCAAGACGCTCTCTCGTTCCCCTGCTCCCCAATGCGGACGATTTTCCTTATACGATCCGCGTGGTTTCCGACATCATGGAATCCAACGGTTCTTCGTCGATGGCTTCCGTGTGCGGAGGGTCTCTTTCCCTCTTTGACGCCGGAGTCCCGATGAAAGCGCCCTGCGCCGGAATCGCGATGGGATTGATCAAGGAAGGCGATGATTACGCGGTTCTTTCCGACATCATGGGCCTTGAAGATCACCTTGGCGACATGGATTTCAAAGTTGCCGGCAGCTCGAAGGGCATCACGGCCCTTCAGATGGACATCAAGATTGAAGGCATTTCCATCGAGATCATGAAAAAGGCCATTGCCCAGGCAGGTTTGGGCCGGCTCCATATCCTGGGCCTCATGAACAAAGCCCTTGAAACTCCGAGAGCGGAACTTTCAGCTTTCGCTCCCAAAATGGTGACGGTCATGATCCCGAAAGAAAAAATCGGAGCCTTGATCGGCCCCGGCGGCAAGAACATTCGCGGAATCGCTGAAACAACCGGCGCCGAAGTGAATGTGGACGACGACGGACGGGTGACCATCACCGGTGTCGGATCCGAAAGCGTGGATGCCGCCAAGGCCATGGTTGAAGGATCCGTCTCTGAAGTGGAAGTCGGAAAAATTTATAAAGGCAAAGTGACGCGCCTCATGAACTTCGGAGCTTTCGTTGAAGTGCTCCCCGGCAAAGAAGGGCTCGTTCACATCTCTCAGCTCGACGTCAAGCGCGTCGAAAAAGTGGAAGACATCATCAAGGAAGGCGATTCCATCGAAGTGAAATGCGTGGAGATCGATTCCATGGGAAGAGTCAACCTTTCAAGAAAAGCGGTGTTGATGCCGGAAGGCAGCGCGGAAGATTTCATCGCGGCTCGCCCTCCAAGACCCAGCGGTCCGAACCGGTTCAATCGCGGCGGCAGGCCGGGCGGAAGGGAATAATATAAAATAAAAATGATCGATCTCGCCTTTTATTATGACGAGATGGTTCGGTCGCAACTTCTGGAACTTGAGATCCAGACAGCTGAGGGGAAGATCATCCTCAAGCGTCTGTCAAAAGATTCCGGACGCGGCCATCCCCTGAGGCGCAGGTCCGACTCTTCGTTTGAGCCGTATTATGAGGCGCCTCACGCTTCGCCCCCCCAGGCGCGGCAGGCCCCCCAGCAGCCTCAAACCCCATCGAACTATAAAGTC
>JAKFYJ010000086.1 GCA_021730935.1 Elusimicrobiota bacterium | reverse complement strand
TGATTTCGCCTGGACGCCTTATGGCAACCTGGGCAACACTTTCAGATATTCGATAAAGTTGAGATTTTAATATGAAGAGAAAACATCTGCTGCTGCTCCCCGTTTTCTTCCTGCTCCTCGCGCAATCCGCTCACGCCAGGCAGGCCATCCTGTCTTCGCTCAGCGGCACCGTCGAGATTCAAGTCAATAAATCCAATTTATGGCGCCAGGCCAAAGCTAAAATGTTCCTCAAAGAAGGCGACAAAATCCGCACGGGGAAACGGTCCAAGGCGGTGCTGCTTTTTGAAGACGGGTCCAGAACCCAAATCGCGGCTGAAACCACTCTGGCGATGAGCAGTCTGGCCGCGCCTGTCACTCTGAGTCAGACTTCCGGACGCACGCGCCACAAAATCGCCAAAGCGGGGCGCGGGTTCACTTTGCGGACTCCCACGGCTGTCTGCTCGGTCCGCGGAACGGAATTTGAAGTGGGCGTGGCCGGCGGCGGAGAAACCAATTTAAAAGTTGACGAAGGCATTGTGAACGGCATGAAAACTGCCACGGGGGAATCCATGGATGTCGGCGCGGGGCAATCTCTGAATTTCGACGACACGAAAGATCCTCTGACGGCTCCTCAGAAAGCGGAAGAGGGCTCAGGGGTTTCAACCATCAAGGAGTTGGCCCGCAAAGAAGTGGGGCTGGACATGACGCGCGACCAGATCCAGGCGGCGGCGGCCGAAGAAATGAAGCTCGCGGAATATCAGGAAGGCAAATCCCTCGTCGATGTGAACGGGTTCCGCGTGAGGTTGGAAGAATATATTTTGCGCCGGCCCAAAGATGTGGTTGAAGCGGACCGCGACAAGGCGTTTAAATTTGTTGTCCTGAATACCCGCGAAAACCGGTTTGATTATTTCACCTACAAAGGCGTTTTCAACAAAGCCCTGCCCGCGGATCTATCCGTCGCTCTCCGGAACGCTTCAGGCCGACAAATCGGAGACGCCGCGCCGGAATATTATCTGACCTCATACGAAATGACGCAGTCCAACCTGACGGACGCGCTCAAAGATCAGGCCGACGGCGGTCACCTGGTTCAGGTGACCTTTGATGGAACAACCTATTCGCTTCAGGCTCACAGCGTGAATTCCGACGGTTCAGCAGGAGCGGTGACGGACACGGTGAGCCAAAACGCTTCCGCGGGAGGGAAAACATATGACCCCGTGGCGGATGTTTATAAAAATGCCGGCGTGGGTGGCGACGGGGTTTATGACTCGGCCAACGACACATTCAGGACGATGAAACAGGGCGAGACGCTTTGGCGCACCGTCTTCAATCGCTATGTGCATATGGTTGGTCCTGCCGGCTTGCTTGCGAACCTGAACCTTGGCGACGCAGAAACCGCATACCGCGCGGGGACTTTGTCTCAGCCCTATTTCCAGTTTTATACGAACAAGGACACGGCGGGCGCGGCATTGACCCGCACCGGTGGGAACACGGCGACCGTGACCAACATCGCGACGCTTGAGGCCTATAACAACGCGGCCCTCACTGCCGATTCCCAGTTCCCGACTTTGAATACGGGGAAGACCACTCTCACGATGGTTCCGGACCAGAAAATCGGCGACGCTTATTTCAAATATCTGAACGGGCGTTATGCTTTTGACTCCACTTTTCCGTCGGGGACGGGCAACCTTCATGTGAGGCTGACAACTTATTATCCGAAATCCGCCACGGACATTCCTTTTGAACAATACGACACCTATATCATTTCCAACGAGGGAAAAATCGCTCCCTTGTCGGCGTTTGCGGGAGCCACCTCCGGGCGGGCGTATAAAGAAGAGCTCATCAAGTGGAACTATGAGCAGATCACCCGCTCTTCATCCTATGGCGGCACCGTCGGCAAGAACGATGGCCGCACCGTGGATCTCGTCGTCGAACCCAAGATCCTGATCAAGTCCGGGCTCATCAAATAATGTGACAAAAATCACATCAAAAGACCCTTGAATTTTTGAACTTTATGCTGGATACTTGACTATTATACCCTTGTGACATAAAAGGAAATTTTGCATAAAAAAAGATTGAGATTATTGGCGGGTCTTTTTCTGGCTTTCGTACTGAGCCAGATTTATGTTTCTTCCGCCTCCGCGCAAACCACATTTCTCGCCCCCGCCGCTTCATCCCCCACTGTAAATTTTTCTTCCATAACCTGGACCCGCGTTCAAAATTCAACTTACACTGCGGTGCTCTCCACGACTTCCAACTTTTTAGTCAATTTATCGTCGAACCAGATCTTCGCAAACGCCACGGCTTATTTCAACCTTTCAATCAACACCACCTATTATTTCCGCGTTAAAATTTCAACGGAAGGCGACCCGTCTTTTGACACCTCCACGTTCGTCACAGCGGTCACTTCTCCCTCTGTGCACGGATTCCAAATATACACCGGCTCAATTTCCGTCACTCTTTCGCCCAACGGCAACTCCACAGGGACAATCCTCGCAATCTCCACCGCGGCAAATTTCAATGCCGCCGCAAGCTCCTCCGCCTTGTGCACGGCGTCCAACCTCTCTCTGTCCCTGAACGGGTTGTCTTCAAACTCGATCTACACGATTTTCACGAGGGCCTTCAACGGCATGAGCGCTTCAACCATCACTGCGGCTTCCACATCGACGCTTGTCGCAGATCCCGGAGCTGTCACTGTCGCCAGCGCGTCGGCTTCCTCCATCACAATCACCTGGGGAAACAACGGCAATCCCCTGACGCCGCCGACAAGCTATGAAATCCAGGTCTCAACCTGGAGCGGATTTTCAGGAGTTTTGACTTCAAGCATCACATTTGTTGTCGGCGGAAGCACGGTTGGCCTTTTGTCCGGCACATCCTATTTCTTCCGCGTGAGAGCGTTCGGCATCGGCGGAGACACAAGCGCTTTCACCTCTTCAGTTTCCACCATGACCTTGTCGACGGGCAGCGCCACCAACCTGAACCCGTCGTTCTTCTCAGTCCAGTTCACGACTCTGGCGGTGAGCTGGAACTCCATTCCGGGCAACACCTATATCGCGGTCATCTCCACGGACAGTCTCTTCACTGTGCGGCTGGCCTCGGGCGCATTGGCTGGAACCGCCACAGGATATTCGGGCCTCTCGAGCGCAACGACCTATTATTTCAAAGTTAAAATATCGACGGAAGGGGATTCGTCCTATACCAGCCCTGTCATTTCCACCGTGACTTTATCAACGAGCACTTTCACTGATTTGAATCCTGCCTTTAGCGGCATCATGCAAACTTCCTTCACGGTTTCCTGGACGAGCATTGTGAACTCCACTTATGTCGCGGTTCTGGCGATCGATTCCGGATTTTCCGGCATTCTTTCATCAACGACATATCTCGGAACGAACACCACGGGATTCACGGGCCTTTTATCGTTCTCGACATATTATTTCGAGGTAAAACTTGCGACGGAAGGCGATACGTCCTATACGAACCCGCCCATCTCCACCAAAACTTTGGCCTATGCCACCACGACCAACCTGAACCCTTCCTTCTTCTCTGTTCAGGCGACGACCGTGGCCGTGAGCTGGAACTTTATTTTCGGGAACACGTATGTTGCGGTGTTTTCCACTTCGAGCAACTTTGTGCCTGCAATCTCTTCTGGTGCTTTGGCCGGGATCTCGACGGGATATTCAAACTTGGCGCAGGGCACTTCATACTATTTCAAAGTCAAAATATCGACGGAAGGGGATTTGGGGTATGTGAGCGTCTCAACCGTCACAAACTCGATTTCAACTGCATTGAGTCCGGCGTTCAGCGGGGTGACCCTCAGTTCTCTGACGGTTTCGTGGACGTCAGTTTCAGGATCAAATTATAACGCAGTGATTTCAACGGACTCCAGTTTTGTTGTGTCCCTGTCGTCCAGTCTTTTGTTGGGCTTGAACACCACAGGATATTCCGGGCTCTCGAGCGCAGTCACCTATTATTTCAAAGTCAAAATATCGACCGAAGGGGATTCGGCCTACACCAGCCCTGCCATTTCCACCGTGACCTTGTCGACAACAACCATCACCAACCTGAACCCTGCGTTCAGCGGGGTGACTCAAAGCTCGTTGACCGTCTCCTGGACGAGCATTGTGAACTCCACTTATGTCGCTGTCCTGGCGATCGATTCCGGATTTTCCGGCATTCTTTCATCAACGACATATCTCGGAACGAACACCACGGGATTCACGGGCCTTTTATCGTTCTCGACATATTATTTCGAAGTAAAACTTGCGACGGAAGGCGACACGGCCTATACCAATCCACCCATCTCCACCAAAACTTTGGCGTATGCCACCACCACCAACCTGAACCCTTCCTTCTTCTCAGTCCAGCAGACGACGGTGGCTGTGAGCTGGAACTTTATTTTCGGGAACACGTATGTTGCAGTGTTTTCCACTTCGAGCAATTTTGTGCCTTCAATTTCTTCCGGCGCATTGGCGGGGATTTCTACAGGATATTCCAGTCTCTCTCAGGGGACTTCCTATTATTTCAAAGTCAAAATATCGACCGAAGGGGATTCGGCCTACACCAGCCCTGCCATTTCCACCGTGACCTTGTCGACAACAACCATCACCAACCTGAACCCTGCCTTTAGCGGCATTACGCAAACTTCCTTCACGGTTTCCTGGACGAGCATTGTGAACTCCACTTATGTCGCGGTTCTGGCGATCGATTCCGGATTTTCCGGCATTCTTTCATCAACGACATATCTCGGAACGAACACCACGGGATTCACGGGCCTTTTATCGTTCTCGACATATTATTTCGAGGTAAAACTTGCGACGGAAGGCGATACGTCCTATACGAACCCGCCCATCTCCACCAAAACTTTGGCCTATGCCACCACGACCAACCTGAACCCTTCCTTCTTCTCTGTTCAGGCGACGACCGTGGCCGTGAGCTGGAACTTTATTTTCGGGAACACGTATGTTGCGGTGTTTTCCACTTCGAGCAACTTTGTGCCTGCAATCTCTTCTGGTGCTTTGGCCGGGATCTCGACGGGATATTCAAACTTGGCGCAGGGCACTTCATACTATTTCAAAGTCAAAATATCGACGGAAGGGGATTTGGGGTATGTGAGCGTCTCAACCGTCACTCTTTCTGCGACTTCAGCGACGAATTTAAACCCCTCCTTCACAAACGTGACCTATAGCTCAATCAGTGTGAGCTGGACCAACATTTCCGCGTCAACTTATAACGCGGTCATCTCAACGGCGAGCAATTTCTCAGTCGTAACCTCCTCGGGCCGCATCTTCGCCAATACGACGGGTTATTCCAATCTGTCCGCGAACTCAACCTATTATTTTCAGGTGAAGCTCTCCACCGAAGGCGATTCAGCCTATAGTTCTGTGATTTCTACAGTCATTCCTATCACCACCACCAAAGTCTGGAGCGGGAACGGGGCGGACAATCTCGCTTCCAACGCTCAAAACTGGGTGGGCGGCCTCCCCATCAACGGAGACATAGTGAAATTCAACGCGACCAACGCGTCCAAGGCCTGCCACTGGGACTTGTCGTCCGTGCAGATATCCTCGATGATCCTTGAAGTGGGATATTCTTCGACAGTCGTGCTCGTTTCCTCCCTCACCATGTCCGGGGACCTCACGGTGAGCGCGGGCCATTTCATCGGAGCTGCTTCCACGGTGGCGTTCAACGGCGCCCTCAACAGTCTGGTATCTCTTTCAGCTCAGTCGACATTGGGCACGGTTTATGTTGATAAACAGGATAATTCTTCTCCATACAACAACGGACGAGTCAAGCTCGTTGCTCCCATCGACATTAAGGGAAATATCGTGGTCGTCGGGGGGCTCCTGATGCCGGACTCTCTCTCCGGGCAAGGGGACATCCATTATAGAGGAAACATCACTCTCTTGAGCGGCTCTCTGACTCTCTCGAACATTTTCAGCACGGCGACTTTCTCCGGCTCCTCCGCGCAAACCATCAGCAACCCCGGCGGCTCTTTCGGCGGGCTTGGATACCTTCGGATCTCGAATTCAGCAGGGGTGACTTTCTCGAGCAGTGTGGGGTCTCTCAGCATCAACACGGACCTCACCATCGACACGGGAGCGATCTTGCTGGGCGGCGGCGTGGCGTTTGACGTGACGCGTCACTGGCTCAGCTCCGGGTCTTTCATCCCTCAATCCTCGACGGTCTCTTTCGTCGGGTCCAGCGCCCAGACGGTCCATGGAAACAATTTTGATTATATCCGCGTCACGAATTCCGGAGCGAGCGGAGTCACTTTCAAGAGCTCTTTCACAACCACCGGATTTACAGACATCACCAGCAACAGCAAACTCTTTTTCCTCTCCGGAACGACCTATACCATCGGAAGTCTGAATCTGAGGGGAACATCTGGCTCTCCTGTCCAGCTGAGATCATTCTCGGGCGTGCTTCAAAATTATTTCAATGTCGCCGCCGCCACCGTTTCTTTCGTCGATGTTTCAGACAATCACGCAACGGGGATCACTCTCAGCGCGGGCGGCGGGTCCATAGACACAGGAAACAACACCAACTGGTCCTTTGCTCCCGGCTCCCTTTCCGGAACGATTTCCTATCCCGGCAGTTCTTCCGGAAACTATAAAATCCGCTTGACCACTTCGGCCAGCATTACGGCCTCCACAGCGGCAGGGACCACGGAACAGCTTTTGAGCGGTGTGACGACATTCAGTTTTTCAGGGATTCCGTCGGGCACTTATTATTTGAGAGCGTTTAAAGACGTGAACGCCAACGGTTCCTGGGACTCTGATTCTGAACCTTTCGGTCAGGCGGGGACATTCAATGCACCGACGGCTTACAATGTCACTTCCGGCACATCCATCGCCGGAACGGCAGTAAAAATTTATGACCGCCGTCCGATCCTCCCGAACCAAACCTTCTCAGGCCTCATGTCTTCCACGGGAACCCTGGCGGTTGAGCGGGGATCGGGATATTATGGCGAATGGGCGACCTTCTTTGCGAACGCCGGACAGTCGTTCCAGATCGATGAAACTGCCGTCGGGTTCACGGATACATATCTATATCTCTTCAGCTCGACGGGCGGTCTGATCGCGGCGAATGATGATGTGGCTCCGGGTTCCAACTCCAACTCCCGCATTGTTTCGACGGCGACAGTTTCCGGGACGCACCACATCCTTGCCGCGACTTTCGCCGCAGGGGGGAGCGGCGCTTATAATCTCTCCCTCACCTTCAACGGAAGTTCGCTCAGCGATGTTCCATCCAACTCCAGGATCAATCGCACATCCTCTTCCACCGTCAACGCCATGTGGAACAGCGTTTCCGCAAGCTCTTATACCGTCGCACTTTCAACAGACCTTCTGTTCTCGAGCTTGATTTCATCGTCGACTTTGAACAGCTCCGGCGTCAACTCCACCACATTCACAAGCCTTTCTCCGTCCACCACCTATTATTTCAAAGTCAAAATTTCCACCCAGCCGGATTATAACTATACGCCCGCCATCTCCACCGTCACTTCAAGTTTGGGCTCAGGGCTTGGCCAAATTTCTGGCTCCATCAATTATACCGGCAACAATTCTTCCGGCTCCTTCCGTGTCCGGCTGAGCACCGTCTCAACGCCTGAGCCCGTTCTCTTCTCCAGCACGACGGAACAAAATCTTGGAAGCTTTTCGACCTTCACTTTCACTTCGCTTTCCGACGGGGTTTATTTCCTCCGCGCCTATAAAGACGCAAACGGGAACACAAATCTCGATGCTCTCACGGAACCGCAAGGCGTGCACAGTTCGACCGGATTTGTTCCGATTGCCGTCGTGATCACGGGGGGAAGCGTCGCCAGCGGAAAAGTTGTGGATGTGGCTGACACGCGATTCCTCGGTTCGGGACAATCGGTCACGGACTCTCTCGTCTCCACGGGGACAGTCGCAAAAATTCGCGGAGCCGGTTATTACGGAAAAATATTCTCGATCTATGGCTTGAAGGACCAGACGATCACCGCGGACATGACCGCTCTCGCTTCCAACTGGAACACTTATCTTTATCTCCTCAACGAAAACGGCGTCCTCCTCACCTCCGACGATGACAGCGGGGGAAGCTTGAACGCCAAGATCAGCGGTTATGTCCTGCCTTCGTCCGGGACTTATTATCTTGTCGCCACTTCCTATGCAAGCGGCGTCACGGGGAGCTTCACGCTTTCTCTGAATGTATCGGGCGGCCTCACAACGCTTGCCGGCACCGTTTCTCATCCTCATTCCGGGGTTGCGGGCCCCTACCGCATTGAAGTCTCTTCCAGTTCCGCGTTCTCGACGGTGAGCTTTTCTTCCGTGGTCGCTCAGGGGGCAGGAACCTCAGCGTCTTATTCGATCCAGGGCCTGGCCGCCAATGTGACTTATTATGTCCGTTCCTGGGTGGACATCGATTCCGACACGGTCATCGACAGCACGGAACCCGTGAGCTCTCTTGGCGGCAGCGGTTTCCCGCAAACTCCTTTCGGCACAAGGACCGTGACGGATCACGTGAGTTCCAACGCCTCTTTCTTCAGCACTGCCGCGATCGGAACCGCTGTTTACGCGGAAATCGTTTTGAGCACCTCCGGAACTTCAGGAGCGAATATTTATACCGAAGACCGCGGAGCGATCTCTGGCACGATTTCTCAAACCAGCACTCAGACCGGAACGATCGTGATGTGGGTCGCCAAAGACACTGTGACCGCAGGAGGATCATTCTCCGACGGACGCAATTTCAATCACCGCGACATCACGGTGGCCAGCACGGGGACCTATTCTGTCGGGAACCTGAACCCGGGCAGATATTTTGTTCAGGCGTTCCGCGACACCAACGGCAACCAGGTTCAGGACAGTTTTGAGGATTATGGCTCATCCTATTCCGTCATCGTCTCAAGCTATCTCTTCACCCCAAATGTAAACCTCACGATCGCGGGTGTGAGCGTTCCGCAAACACCTTCCGGATTTTCGGGCGTGGCGCAATCTTCATGGCAGGTGAAATGGAGCTGGAACGACGTGTCGGGAGAAACGGGATACCGCTTGAGGGACATTTCAAGTTCGACGGTATATTCTCTCACGCAGGACGCGACTTTCTATCTCGAAACTTTCTCCGGGAACGCGAACTCTTCATCCACGGTCCGCATGCTGCACGCATTCAATTCCCAGGGGTCCGGCGGTTCGCTCATTTCATCGTCGGTTTATACCCTCGCCAACGCTCCCGGAGTTCCCGTTTTCGGCGGCGTCGGAGCCAGCACGATCGCGGTTTCCTGGTCCGCCAACGGCAACTCTTCCGGCACGAAATATGAGCTTTATCGCGGCACGGCATCTGCGGCAACCTTTGGGTTATTGCTCTCCACCACAGCCACCAGCTTCATCGATTCCGGTCTCGTCCCTTCTTCGTCTTATTACTATAAAGTGGATGCCGTGAACGCCAACGGGTTTGTCTCCACCTTCAGCGCTGTCGGATTTTCTTCCACCACGGCTTCGCCTCCGGGAGTGGGTTCCATTGAGGGCGTCGTGAATTATGCGGGCCGCCAAGGCGGAAACATTCTCGTTCAAGTCTCCACCAGCTCAAATTTCACGCCTTCTTCCGCGACGCTCACTCTCCCCAACCTCGCTTCTCAAAATTATTTCTTCGGCTCTCTCTCAACGAATGTGACCTATTATGTCCAGGCCTTCGTGGATGTGAGCGCGGCCGGGGCCAAGAGCGCGAATAACACTTTCGATACCGGCGAAGACCGCGGACTTTATGGCGGCACCACGGGACCCTCTTTGATCCTGGTCTCCAGTTCTGAAACGGGCAAAAACATCACGATCTCCGTTGATGTGACTTCTCCTTCCGCTCCCATCGGCCTGAACGCGGCCTTCACTTCGGGCGTCAACCGCGTGGGCCTTTCCTGGTCCGCTCCGACCGTGAACATGGGCGGAACCACGCTCGTTGACCTTTGGGGCTATGAAGTGGAACGCTCTGTCGCAGGCGGGGCTTATTCGCTCATCAGCGACACCACAACGCCCTATGCGCAAACCTCTTTCGTCGACAACACTCCCGCGTCCGGTCAAAATATTTATCGCGTCCGTGCCGTGGACTGGGGAAGAAACGGCAGTCCGTTCAGCGGGACTTATCAGATTACAGTGGCCACCATCGGACTCATCTCGGGCTCTCTCAATTATCGCGGCAACACGGCTCCCGGTCTTTTCCGCATCGAGCTTTCGACCAGCTCTAATCCGTCGATTACATATTCTCAAGTGACGTCCACTCTCACGGGAAACACTTTCACCTTCGGAAGCGTTCCTGAAGGCGCCTATTATTTGCGTGCTTACCGCGACACGATGGGCCCCTTGACCGTCTGGCAAAGTTCCGGCGAACCTGCGGGAGCAGACGGTCCTTTCGCAAATCCTTTCCCTGTCATCATCACGGGTGGCCAGCAGGTGACTGGACGTTCAATCATGATTTCGGACCGCAGACTGATCACGAGCGGCCAGACTCTCACGGGCTCTCTTGAAGACCAAACCATCATTTCCACCCAGCCCGCGGCTCTCGAGCGCGGTTCCAATTTCCTCGGTAAATATTACACGCTGAACGGAACGGCGGGACAGCAGATCACGATCACTCTCACGGGCATCGCTGACAACGGGCCCAATGTGAACCAACCCAGCAATGACTGGGACACATATCTATATTTGATCGGCCCCAACGGCGGCATCATTGCGCAAGATGATGACGGCGCTGGAAGCGGAAACTCCAAAATTTCCAACTACACTTTGCCCGCCTCCGGCGTTTATCATATCCTTGCCACGTCCTATGGTTCCAATGTGACGGGCGGTTTCACTCTTGCTCTGCAGACCGTGGGGGGCTTCCCAGGCGGCGTGAGCGGACTGGTCACTTATAACGGTGTACAGTCCGGCGCCATGAGGGTTTCGCTCCATCAAGGATCCGACAAGGACGCTCCAGCCATAAAATTTGCGACAGCCGCCGCCGTTTCCGCAAATCAATTCCTTTATAATTTCCCGTCCGTCGATGACGGGTCCTATTTCGTTCGCGCTTTCCGGGACACCAACGCCAACGGGAACAGCGATTCTTCCGAACCTTTCGGAGAAAGCTCCGTTCTCACCGTCTCAGGCTCGACGGCCGTCGCCAATTTCACCGCGCAAGATCCTCTCTCGATATCCGGCTCTGTTGCCTATTCAGGAAGTGTGACGGGTTCCCTGAACCTCCGCCTCGTTGAGTCCGGCGTGACCAAAGTCCTGGTCAAGTCCACCGACACATCGTTCCCTCAAAATTATGTGATCAAGGTTGCCACAGCGGGCGTTTATGATTTGGAAATGTTCCTCGACCAGAACTCAAACAATGCGGTTGATTTCCTTGAACCCTTTGCCTCCTCATCCTCCATCAACCTGACCCAGGCGATCAAAGATGTTACCGGCGTAAATCTGACCCTGGCCATTGCCGGAGAAGGCGACACATCCAAAAATTCCGGCTCAATCACAGGGACCCTCACTTATTCCGGTTCCGTCGCTCCTTCAGGATCCCTCGTGGTCGGATTCGCGACAGACAACGAATTCCAAAACATTGTCTACACGACCGGGATTGCGTCTCAGGGCGCCACTTTCGCAAACGCTCCCTACATCTCAAGCGGCATGGCGTCAGGCACCTCTTATTATGTTGCCGCATTCCGAGATAAGAACGGCAACGGCAGTTACGATCCCGACGAACCCATCGGGGCATATGGCCTCGTAAACAACGATTGGAACAGCCTGCCTTTCACCCTTGTGGGCTCTACAGAAATGTCCGGCAGAAATGTCACCCTGATTGATCCTGCAACAGGATTTATCTCGGGCATCGTCGCTTATTACGGCAACCAATCCGGAGACATCATCGTTAACGCTGGAATCGATAATTTCAACGGCGTCGGATATTTCGGGAGCACCACGATTGCCCGCATCAACGGCCAGACCACCTATTTCTATCAGATCAATTCCCTCGCTTCGTCGTCGACATTTGAGGTCAACGGCTTCGTGGATGTGAATGCGGACGGCGACAACAACTTTGGAGAACCTTTCGCGTTTCTGTCCAATGTTTCCGTGAGCACCACTTCCAGCTCAGGCACCGTGGGACAAAATCTGGTCCTGTTGGACCCGGGCGCTTTCGGCGGGGGAACTCTTGGGGTTATTTCTGGAGTTGTGGATTCTTCGGGCACGAGATCAGGCACGCTTTATGTCACCCTGCACTCTGAAAGCGATTTTTCAGATGAGCCCATCACAACTGTCGCTGGAACCTCCTTGGGAGCGAGCAGTTATTCCTTCACATTCTCAGATGTGCCTCTCGGGACTTATTATCTCCGCGCGTTCAAAGACGGCAACAGTAACCAGGAAATCGATCCTTCGTTTGAAGAAAACGGCGACTATGGCTCTCCGACAGCGATCACACTTTCCGCGTCCAACCTTTCTGTCTCCAATGTCCGTTTTTATACCTATGACCCCGGATCATCCGCCGGCAGCGGTTCCGCAGGCAACATCATTTCCGGCGCTGTCATCAATCGTTCCGGCGTCAGTTCCGGAAACCTCGTGATTGAGCTTCTGTCTGCCGGAGCTTCTTTCACCACGCCACCCACCCGTTCCACTTCAATCGCCTCTTATTCATCGTCTCAAACTTTTACCTTCACCAATGTCCCCGAGGGAGATTATTTCCTGCGCGCCTTCATCGACGCGGACAGCAATTTCATCCCGGGCGCCACGGAACCTGCCGGCAGAAACCCCATCGGCTATTATTCCGGCGGAACTTTGGGGTCGCAGAATTTTGATGTCGGAACAGTCACCGCTCTCACGGCAGGCGCTGATGTCTTTGGCAACCTTTCCAGCACCGACACCCGTTCCAGCGACCGCGGCAACGACGCTTACTATGACATGTATTCATTCACCGCTTCCCGCGGAGATGTGGTCACGATCGCCATGACCGCGCAGAACTTCACAGACACATTCTTGTATCTGCTCGGCCCCTCCGGTGAAGTGGTCACCACCGACGATGATTCCGGCGGCGCCCTGAACGCCCGCATTGTGAGCTTCAGCGTTGAAGAATCCGGTATTCAGAGAGTGATTGCAGCTTCCTATGCGGGAGGAGTCACAGGGATCTATAAAATCCGGTTGGACGCGTCTTCCGGAGGCACAGGAACCATCGCGGGCCGCGTCACCTATTCGGGCTCACAGGGAGGAAAAGTCATTGTCGGCGTGTTTGATACGGATCCTTCCGCGGGCGATGTGGCTCCGTCCGACACCCTCGAATTGCCCGGCGCCACCAACTATATTTTCTCGGACCTCGTCAGTTCCAGGACCTATTATATCGGCGGGTTTATCGATGTGAACTCCAACGGCGTTCCGGACGATGAAGAGCCCAAAGGCTTTTATGGCCCCACGGGCGCGGCCCAGGGACTTTTCCTCAACCAGGACCAGACCATCACGGGCGCGGATTTCGAACTGACCGATTCCACTCAGTCTCTCGTGAACCCCTCTCAAACGGGCCTCATGACAGGCCAAATTTCTTTCACGGGTTCCCAGAGCGGCCCCGTGAATGTCGAAATCTGGGGAACTCCCTCATTCACGGGCTCTCCCATTGCGAACCGCCGCATCGATCCGTTCAGTTCACCTGCTTCCTGGGACGCTCGCGTTCCCGCGGGGGCTTATTTTGTGAGGACCTGGATGGACGCGGACGGCAATTTCGCCTTTGATAACACCACGGATCCTCAAGGGGTCTATTCTCCTCGGGGTCTCGGCGCTGAACAGATTTATGTTGTTGCAGGGTCCACCTCCACGGGCATCGATGTCGTCCTCCGCTCCGCAAACCAGATCATCATCGGCGGACAAGTCTCCACCACCACATTCGCCGGCGAAGGCCAGGCATCCATTTCGCCTTCAACCGTTTCCGTGAACCAAACCCTCGGACAGGTTCAGGGCGGCATTTCGCGAGCCACCTTCACCGTCATCGTCGGAGCCAACGGCATTTCTGCAAACGGAAAAGTGACCTTGTCCTGGCCGCAGGATGCCGGAATCTATTCTCCCGTCTTCAGCGGCGCGGTCACAATCAGCACATCGCCCGCCGGAGCCGTTTCTCATGTGATCGTGACTCCCAACGGCAGCAGCCATCAGGTTTCCGAATTCCAGGTGGACAGCCAATTCGGATCCATTGCTCTCAGAAAAATTTCCGGCGGCGCTTTGGCGGGCGGCTCCACGGTGCAGTTCGTTTGGGTGAACGGATATTCCGGTTGCTCCGTGGGCACACAGACCTTCAAGGTCGCCACAGTTTCCGACGGCGGAGGGACGCCGCAAGACTTAACGTCAGGAATTCAGCCCAGGATGGAAGTCTTGGCAGGAACTCCTGTGAATGTGACTCTCGGAGACGGCTGGCTGACAGTTCCCTCAGGGTCCACAGGCACGGCCTCCAACCCGACCACGCAAGACTTCACGCCTCTCCTGCTTCAGCTGAGAGATGTGTGCCAAAATGTCGTCCGGGCAACCTCTTCGATCGTGATCACTTCTTCCGCGACCAAATTTAACGCAAGCTTCCAGACCGTGAGTGATACCACGCTCTTCTTCAGCACCCGCTCATTCACATCCGGCGGCGTGACGGTGGCCACTGGGCCCTGGCAGTCTCTCATGAGTTTCACGGTTCCTGCAAACCGTTCAACAGCCACGGTTTATATGGTCGCAACTCAAGCGGGCTCCAAAAATATCCGCGTCACAAATAACCTTACTCCTTTCCAATTTTTCACCGGCGTCTCTGTCCTCGGAGCCAACCTGACGAATGTCTCCGTCTCAACCGCTTCCGCGCCGATGCCCGGGACCACCCGCGTCACCATCAATCCTTCTTCCACGAGCGCGAACTCCGCTTTCATTACATTCAATCCCAATGACGATACGGTGGGTTGGCGCGTCGCCGTTTCTTCTCTGCCCTGGCCCACTTCCGACGATGTCCTGCGCGGACGTTCCATGCCGACCCCCCTCTGGGAAACCAACGGCACGGGCACGCCTCTTTATCCCATCGTATGGGACGGCCATTATGCGCCGTGGATTAATTTCGGAAGCATTGTGCCTTCAGGGCTCTATTATGTCCGCATAGAACTTGCCGGCAGTTCCATCCGAGACGACAGCCTGCAGGTGAGCGTGGCTGTTCCGACCCTCACAGGAAGCGTGTCGGATTCCGTCAATCCTCTCGTCAAGCTCACGGGAGTTCTTGTTCAAGCCTCCGGCCCTCAGTTTGCCCAGGCCTATACCGATTCCGTCGGGACCTATTCGATCTCGGGCCTCACGCCCGGAACTTATTACATGAATTTCACCAAGCAGGGTTATTTGGACAAGAGCACGACGGTGGTGGTGGGGGCAAACGGCGGACTCTTCTCCATCACGATGGACCAAGCCTCCGCGCTCAAAATTTCCGGCTCGGTTGCGGGCTCCACGCAATCTTTCGATCAATGGGGCAGTTTGACCGTCGTGAAGAAAAACCCTTCCACCGGCGAAAAAGATTGGGACCGTTCGTATTATGCTTCCATGCGCGTGGCGGCAGGATCCACCACCATCGACGACGGCGGCAGGTGGGACTCCACCATTTCCCAGTTCCTCGTTCAGGACAGAATCAAGATCGACATCATCCCCGGAAGCACCTATTTCATCGACGCGTTCATCAGCGGATATGGTTCTGTCTCGACGGAAACTTATGTCGGGACCGGCGTCACCAACTTCACTTTGCCTGTGCTTACGCGTAAACCCAATCTGTCAGGATATGTCTGGCTCCCATTGGTGTCTTCGGGAACCTGGGTTTCCATCGAAGCCCGTCCTGCCAGCACCGGAACCTATAACTATGGCGGGACCTATATCCTTCAGGGCCGTTCCAGCGAAACTTTTACTCTCTCCGGGATGGAACCGGGGGATTACACTCTTATCGGACGGGCCGAAGGATTCAACGAATCGTCCCGGACTGTGACCGTCGGATCAACGGATCTTTTCCGCATTGATATTCCCACATTCACGCAAGGGGCCACGCTCACGGGCTTGTTCGTGGTCTCCGGGAGCTCCTCGCTCCTCGTGCAGACCGCGCAGAATGCCGTGGCGTCAGGATTTCAGACCAGCAGCGGGATCGGCGGGAACATCAGTCTTTGGGCTCCTCAGACGGGTCAAAGGACGCCGCGTTTCAGCTTCACAATTTCAACCGGAGGCGTCGCCGGAATTTCAGGACAGAACGCGGTGGCCTCAGGAACCTATGTGATCGACGGCGTAAACCCGGGGAGTTACCAATATTTCCCTTGGTTCTATGACATGCTGAAATTCGCGCCCAGCACGGCGAATGCCGCCTCTGTTTCCGTTTCCGCCGCAAGTGTTCAGACGGGCCCCACGATCCGTTTCGCTCAAGCCACTTCCATCATCAGCGGGCGAGTCCGCATCCCCGCGGGCCAGACAGATTTTTCGAATGTGCTGATGAGAATTCCCGTCAGCCCCAACCGCGTCCGCAACGCTCTTCTCCAGGGCCAAAGCATTGATCCCAACCAGGTGACCGTCACTTCTCTCCAATCGGGAATGGATGTTTTCGTGACGCCATATGCCGCAGACGCCAGCCTCGCGAGCTTCCAATCTCTCGCAAGCGAAGTGGACCAGCAGGACATCACTTTCATCTATACGACCAACGGCCAGTCGGTGCGCAAAGTGTTTGTCACCACCAAAGACGCCACAGTGGACCTTGGCGAAATAGATTTGTCCGGCCAGACCTATTCGATCACCGGAACCCTTGAAGACGGCATCATCGATCCCCGCTTTGACACGATGGGGGAAATCGTGGCCACAGCCGCCCGCACGGACGACGGAACAAGCTTTGGTGGGTTTGGAACCAACCGTTTTGTCTCCCCGTCAGGGTATCCAGCCGGAATTTCTTCAACGACTGCAAGAATACAGGCAGTCCGGCGCGATGTGAATAACGCCCAATCCTCTCTCGTGAATGTCACTCAATTTGACCAAGCCAACACGAGGATCGGCTTCATGACTTCCGCGGGGACTTATTCCATCTCCGGGATCACGCCCGGCATCTGGTCCGTCCACACATTCGATCTCAAAGATTCGTCCGGCAACCTCGTCGCTCCCTTCCAGGAAAAAACCGTCGTCGTTTCCAATTCGAGCCCCACGGTCAATTTCCGTCTCACGGGCGGTTTCACGGTGTCAGGAACCCTTTCCCTCGCGAAATCCAAACAGGACGCGCGCAACCTCCTCATCGCGGTCAAAAACCGCAAGGGCGACGTCGTGGCCCTTTCCTCGAACACTTCCATCGGGAATCCCGCTTCAGGCGTGACTGCCAACTCGGTCAATTATTCGTTCAGCGGCTTGCCCGCGGGACAAGTTTATACCCTCCAGGTTTTTGACCGCACGGCTCCTGTCCGATATGTCGCCAAACCTCTCAAGGCGCCGGACCCTTCAACCGATCCGACGGGCGCGGGGCTTCAGGGCAATCTCTCGGGACAAAATATCACTCTCGTCGAAGCAGGGTCCATCAAGGCGCGCCTCCGGGACGCAAACACGGGCCGCATCGTTTCTGCCCGCAACAAGACGATCCTCGCTCCCAATTTCAGGATTTTTGCGGTGGCCAATCCCTGGATCGACGGAGGGTTCACCGAACTCTCATCCACACAGACCGTTTTGATCACCACATCCGTTCCTCAGGCAAGGGATTTGATCGCCGATGACGGAACATTTACTTTGTCACCCATCTTCCCGGACGCCGCGTGTGACCTGCACCTTGAACAGGACAGCTGGTCTCTGGATTATCTGGCTCAGGGTTCGCAAAACTTCTCGCCTGTCACGCTCTCCGGTCTCCGTCTGAACGAAGGGGAAATCAAGGACTTGGGAACCGTCGATCTCAACCAGGGGACTTCGATCACGGGTTCCGTCCAGAATTCTGCAGGACAGGGACTGGCCAACATCAAAATTCTTGCGAAACCCGCTTTGGTGGATTCGTCCATCTTCGGAGAATCCCGCACGGACGCCAACGGAGAATATAAACTCTGGGTCTCCTCTTTCGTTTCAAGATATTATGATGTGACGGCGGCGCCCAGGCAAGAAAATGAAGCGAATTCCAGCCAGGCCGGAAACTTATTCGCCGAAAAATCCGTCCGCCTGGACCTCAAGAGCCAGACCACGGCCAATTTCACCTTGAGCCCTGCCAACTTCATCGTGCGCGGAAGTGTTTCCACGAACGACGGCGGAGAACTCAAAATTCCTTTCGGCGCGAACCTCGGGTTCCCTGGTGCCGCAGTCGTGATGCAGTTGGCCGGCGTGCCTCCGAGCGGCTCAAACCCTCTCGGCGACATTGTGGCTTTCACGGACGCGACAGGCACCTTTGCGATCCCCAGGCTTTCTTCCGGGACCTATCTCCTCAAATCCGCAGGAGTGGGATATGAAGTGCGCACCACGACCGTTATCATCACCAATTCGGATGTTTCCGTCTCAACATCAGAGACTCAGCTCACCCGCGGAGCCGTCGTCACAGGCACCATCCGCAAGCCCGACCGTTCTTCAGCGTCGGGATATGGCCCTGTGAGCCGGAGCGAAGTGAACGCTGTTGCGGCCACTGACCGCACCTTCAGCGAATTCATCTTCGGAACGGTGGATGTGGACCCGATCGCAAAAACCATTTCGAAATATTCCATCACGGGTTTCAAGATCGGCAAAACATACACCCTCGTTTTCTTCCCTGAAAAGGCGGGTGACGACATCGTTTTCCCTGAAGAGGGCTATGACACCATCTCGTTCAACAGCAGTGAATCCACCACCACCAAGACCGTGAACCTGACCTATAAACCCGTGGTCGCGGACGTCTCCGCCGTCGCCAAAAAAGTGGGCGGCAATTATCAGATCAAATTTTCCGCGACCCAATCTCTCAGGAACCGCACCGGAAACGACAACGACCTCAACCGGATCATTGCCGTCTCGGCCGTTTCATCGACGGGAACGGTGCTTGTCTCTCCCAACAGCGGAGGAACTTTCCTGACGGCTTCCGGCTCATCGCGCACCCTTTCAGACAACCGCAAAGAAGTCACCGCGATCTATAGTCCCGCGGCCAACGAGTCCCGCTTCAGCATCCGTTTCAAGGCCTTCACCAATGTCCGGAGCCCTCAGACGGGAGACGACATCGAGATCGACAAAATTTTTGATTTCTATGCCGGCGTGGACGCTGAAAGCCGCGAAAAAGTTTCCAACGCGCGCGGCGGCAAAATCGAAATGGAAGCGGCGGGAGACGAAGCGGAAAATTCAGGGGTGACTTTTGAGGCGGGAACTTTCGTGAACGAGTCGGACCTCACGCCCAACCCCACTTCGCAAGTCACCTGCGGCATCGCGCGCGCTTCCGACGTGGCTCAGAGCACCCAGACTTCCAAGAACCGCGGAGCGCCCGGTTTTGTTGATCCGGACGATTTCTCCAAATATCCTCCCGCTCTTGCCGGAGCCATCGCCGCCATGAGAAAAATCAAATCCGAATCGGAACAATCCATCCAGGTCCGCGGAGCGCCCGGCCTGAGAGGTGCCGCTTCCAACGCGTCCGATGTCGCCACCAATGTTCTGGGCTCGTTCTATGATTTCTTCCTCCCGGCCGGCGTCAAACGCTCTCTCTCAAAGAACGCCAAGATCTCCATCCAATACAGCACCTCCACCGGCAGCGATTCAACGATGAATGTGTATTTCTATAACGACACTTCCTCCACCATGACCACCACTTCCGGCATCGCCGTTCCTCCGGGGGCTTACGGCATTGAAAACACCAACAAAGTCGTGGATTCCGTCAACAAAAAGATTTCCGTCAGCGTGAACCACTTCACGGTTTTCGTCGTCGTCAACTCCACTTCGGACACTTTGGG
Source organism: Elusimicrobiota bacterium (assembly GCA_021730935.1). GTDB lineage: Bacteria > Elusimicrobiota > Elusimicrobia > 2-02-FULL-39-32 > 2-02-FULL-39-32 > 2-01-FULL-60-11. The sequence goes on along the minus strand of JAKFYJ010000086.1, from coordinate 934 downwards.
CGCGGGCACCACGATCGGCGGAAGCGGCGCGACCACCGCCACCTTCACCAAAGGGTCCGTCAACCTCCTCAGCCTCACCGCGGGAACCACCGTCACGGTTTCCGGCATTCCCGTCTCGGGCGGCTCAGACGAATCCCACAGTTTCTGTCTCATCAGCACGGGCGCCGCCAACGGCGGAATCGTCATGACCGTGCAGTCTCGCCTGCAAACTTTCTCCGTTGCCGTGAACCAGGAAACGCTCCTGGACCTGAACGACGACGCCCTCAAAGATCTTTCGATGAAAGTCACCGGCATCGCGGGCAATGTCGCCACGATCTCCCTCGGAGGCGTCCTTCAGGCCCCCACCACGCTTGGCTATGCCGGGACGGAACTTGAGGCCTTCAATTTCCCGAACCCCTTCAATGCGACCCGCAGGGGATTTGTCTCCGCCGCCATCAAAACCCAGGGACAGCTCCCGATTTATGTCGAAGGCGCCACCGCGATCCGTTATGCCCTTCCCTCGGTTCTGGGTTCCGCCGATGTCCGCGTGACCTGCGAGATTTATGATGTTGCCGGAGAACTCGTCCGCCGCATGGACTTTGGATATAAAAATACAGGCAAATATCATTACGCCGATTGGGACGGCAAAAACGAAAACGGCGAGACAGTCGCCAGCGGCGTCTATATCGGACGCATCACAGTTCAGGGCTCTTCCAAATCCAAGACCTTCAAGATGGCGGTGATCAAATGATGATCCTTCGCCGCATACAGATTTCGTTCCTCTTTTTGCTCCTCACATCGTCGGCCGCGCGCGCGGCGTTCACTTCCAAGAGTGCCGGAACATCGGGGTCGGCATTCCTGAAGATCGGCGCCGGAGCGCGGCCGACGGGCATGGGGGGCGCCTATACCTCCGTTTCCGACGATGTGAACGCGGTCTATTGGAACACGGCCGGCC
>JAKFYJ010000001.1 GCA_021730935.1 Elusimicrobiota bacterium | reverse complement strand
TTTTTATATTTTCACGAGGTTCGCGCAATTCCAGAGGCTGATCCAGGCCATGAAAGAATATTTTCCCGCTTTCACTTCACTCCAGCTGAGCGAGTGGGGGCCTTATCTCCGGGAATTTTGCACCGAACAGATCCATTGGGGCGTCCTCCCGCTTGTCTTCATCGGCGTCTGGAGCGGACTCAAGCGCCGCGATATTTTTGTTCAGCTTTCTTTTTTTGCCCTGGTCGTTTTGTTCCTTCAAAACCTCATCACCACCCGGCATTATCCCGTGAATGCCCGGATCCTCCCTCTTCTCGCTTTTTTTGCCGCCGTCGGGGTTTCAAACCTCCTCAATTCTGCGTCCGCGTTCAGGCGCATCCTGATCCTGGTTTACACGGCGGCCGTGCTCTCCTCCTCCGCTCTCCAGACCGATCTTTATCGAAAACTCCACCGTTCTTCTTCCAACATTGACCAGGCCGGTCTCTGGATCAATCAGAATGTGGGCCCGAAAGAAAGCCTCGGCGCCTGGGGAAAAGGGTTTGCGCCGTTTGATTTTCCCGCCGTCCGTTTTCTGGACCACAGCATCATCGCGATCCCGCACCTCCACGAACTCGACTCTTCTCAGCCGGACCCCAAAAAGATGCCGGACATCCTTGTTCTGGTTTCTCCCTATGGGGAGGAATTGGAAACGCTCAGCCGGAGCAAATTTGTGACTGAACATTACGAAACCGCGGCCTCCTGGTCGTCGCCCGAATCGTTTTCAGGCCTGAAATTTAAATCAAGCCTGGTGAAGGCCGGCAACTGGCCTGTTTATATTTTAAGAAAGAAACAAAAATCATTCGCGCAAAAGTCTGTTGAAGGGTTATTTTTTAAATTTTCAAAAACTGTATCGAGCGAAAGACTGGCATACGCTTTCGCGAGATCCAAGCGAGCCCCGCACTCGGGCGAGCGCGTTTTTGAAAATTTAAAAAATAATTCTTCGACAGACTTTTTTTATAAGGAGCCGTTAAATGTCTGAAATCAAGACTAAAAATGCCGTCGGGATGATTTTCGTCGCCGCGCTCGTCACCTTTGCATACACTTATTGGATCAGTTTCCACAGCACGATCATCGTGGATTACGGCGTCCTGATCGACCGCACCTGGCGGATTTTCAACGGCCTTTTGCCCGGAAAGGATTTTTATTGCCCTTCCACGCCGCTCACCTATATGATCCAGGCCCTGGTGTTCAAAATATTTTCACCGAAAGTTTTCTGGATGAAGATGTATCTCGCGGCCCAGATGGCGAGCCTGGTCATCGTGACGGGGCTTTTCCTGTGGAAAATTCTCAAAGTTGACGCGTGGGCGCTTGCGGCGGGGCTTGCCTTGGCGGTGGTTTGGCAGCCGGGGTCTCAGCTCATGATCCCCTGGTATGACGTCGATGGACTTTATTTTGCGTTTATCACCGTGGCCGGTCTCGCCATGGCGGCTGAGCGGAAAAATTCTTCCGGTTTCTGGATTTGGTCGGCGCTTGCGGGCATTTCATCGTCGCTCAGTTTTTTGAGCAAGCAGAACATCGGGGGGGCCGCGGTCATCGGTTCAGCGGCGTTTATATTGTGCCAGCCGTTCGGCGTCAAAGGCAGGATAAAATTTATTGCGGGATATTCTTTGGGATTCATCATTCCCGCGGCGATGATGGCGGGATATTTTCAGGCGCATCACGGTCTCCATGAAGCGCTGGATTGGTTTTTTGTGCGCGCCACCCAACGCCACGGAGACGGACACCTGTTTCAGGCGATGTTCGGCTCTCTCATCACCATCTTGACCGGCAAGCTTAATCACTTTTTAAAATTCCTTCTTATTTATTATGCCTGGGCCGTCATTTCTGCCTGGAACGAATACCGTCGGGACCCCGCATCTTCCATCCGCCTCGGAACGGCGGTTTTCTGCGTTCTGGCGATGGGGATCACCCTCCTGCATTTCTTCGGATTATATTATCCCATCCATCAATCTTATTCCGCTCTCATCGGAGGGCTTTTACTCACGGCGCCAGCATATCGCGGAAAATCCTGGCTCGAGAACCTGAAAAAGCCTTCGTTCTTATTTTTGAACGCGTCTCTGGCATTGATCATATTTTGGGGCGGCTCCATGCGCTGGCGCCAGCAGTATAAACCTTCCCTCATGAAATATACCGTCGACAATCCCCGCCTCAAAGGCATGTATTTCCGCCGGGAAGATTATGAGGTCGTGCAGGGCCTTCTGGATTTTGAAAAGAAAATTCCCAAAGACGAAAAAATCATGCTCATGCCGGACCCTCTTTTCTTTTATTTCGCCGCGGACCGCCTGTCTCCCGTCCCCATGACGCACTTTCTCGTTTCCGGTTGGGAACTGAACTCCAAGGAACAGAAACTGATCCCGGAACTCCTGGTCAGGGAAAATGTGAAGTGGATCTTCGTCGGGAAAGAAGACGGTTTTGACACGGGGTTCCTGAGGTTTTATCTTGAAGGCACCTGGGAAGAAGCGGTCAAAAACAACACGGCCATGATGAGCCGGAGCGATTATTCCGCGGAACGCGCCTTCATCGACCAAAATTACGCTCCCGTTTCCGGAACGGTCGGGTTCTGGGTTTTGAGACGAAAAAAAGATTGACAAAAGCGGGCTGAACTGTTAAATTTTAAGTCGATATGTTTAACAAAATTGCCGAGCGGGATTCCTCGATGACAAAGAGGTTCAGGCTCGGTTTATTTTTTGCAGTTTCTTTCCTTGGCGCGATGCTCGGCTCAGCCCCTTCGGAAGCGGTTTGGCGGGGCGTGACCAGCGGAACGTCCAATGACCTGACGGCGGTTCATTTCGTGGACGCCAACACCGGCTGGGCGGTCGGCGCTTCAGGAACCATCCTCAAAACCACAGACGGCGGCGTGACCTGGACGGCCCAAACCAGCGGAGTGTCGACGAACATTCAGGATGTGAAATTTTCGGGCGCATCATCCTCCACGGGAATCGCAGTCGGCTCAAGCGGACTGATCCTGAGGACGACGGACGCGGTCACCTGGCAGAGCATGAACAATGCCGGGGACACAAATTCGCTTTTTGGTCTTTCCTGGTCCGTGTCCACGGGGGTGGTCTGGGCCGTGGGTCAATCCGGAACGGTCCGGAAATCGATAGATTCTGGAAGCGGGTGGAGCGACGCCAACCCCAATGGAGATATTCCTGCGGCACAGAATTTAAGATCCATTTTCTTTGTGAATTCAACCACCGGCATCGTCGTTGGCGATGGCGGGACTCTCTATCGTACCGTGAACGGCGGCAATTCCTGGGTGAACATCAGCACAGGAGCCACGCAAAACCTGAAGGACGTCTTTTTCGTCGATTCCAGCACCGGGTTCATCGTTGGAGACAGCGGGATCACGCGGAAAACCACCGATGCCGGAATCACCTGGACGGCTCATGGCAGCACCTCCACCAATTTCACTTCCCTTCATTATGTGAGCGCGACCACAGGCTGGGTTGTGGGACAGAACGGCATCATCATCAAATCCACCGACAGCGGCCTGACCTATCAGCAGGAAACCAGCACCTTTTCTTCGAACCTCGCGGACATTTATTTTCCCAACACTACGCTCGGCATCGCCGTGGGCGCTTCCGGAACGATCCTGAGAAACAATTTCTCCTCGGCCGCTTCCACGGGCACATTCACCGCGACTGAAGTCCAGGGCTCGCTCATGCCCATCAACAATCTTTTCGATCCTTCATTGGGGGAATCCACCACCCTCCGCTATTATTTTAAAAAGGACGGTCAGGTCACTCTCCGGATCTATACCATGCAGGGCCGGCTGATCAAAACTCTCCTGAACGAAGTGAAGGCCGCCGGCATTTATGAAGACGTGTTCTGGGACGGCAAGAACGGCGACGGTGAAACTGTTGCCGCTGGAATTTATCTGGTCCACATGGAAGCGCCCAATTTTTCGTTCAGCCAGAAGATCGCCGTGGTCCGATGACGAACAGGAATGGGCTTCGTTTAAGCATCGCGGTCCTTCTCGGCTTCGTCTCGGCTCCGATTCACGCCGGAAACGGGTCCACCGCCGTCAACTTTCTCACGGAAAGCGGGAGCGCGAAACTGGAAGGCATGGGGGGACTCTCTTCTGTATTTTCTGAAGGCGCCGACGCTGTCAGCGGAAACCCCGCCGGGATGGTTTTTGCGGGCCAGCCGGAATTCATCACATCCTATGTCTCCGCCCAGGAACTGAGCCATCACGGTTCTTTCGCTTATGTCCACCCGCTTCGATATCGAAAATTTCCTCTCACGCTCGGCGCTGGCGCGGCTTATTATAACGCCGGGAACATCGACGTCAATACGAGCGCAGGGCCCTCGCGTTCTCTGAACGCCGAAACCTCTTTTTCGGGATCCGCATCAGCGGCCTATCGCCCTTTTAATTTTTTGTCGGTCGGAATTTCACCCAAATATATCCGATCCACCCTGGTGGAACAATATACGGCGAGCGCGTTTGCGGTGGACGCCGGCGCCATGCTTCTTCCGACCTTGCCCTGGATCGGCAAGATGCTGACTGCGGGGTTCGCCCTTCAAAACGCGGGATCCAAAATAAAATATAAATCAGCCGAAAATGATCTCCCCATGAAAGAAGTTTTTGGCCTGTCTCTCCGCCCTTATGACCGCGAAGGCATCGGGTCTCTTTTGATCGGCGTTCAGGGCGAAAAAGTGTCGGGGGAACCTCTCAGAACACGGTTCGGCGGCGAATACGCTTTCGGACGGAACTCGGCCCGGGCATTTTTTCTCCGGGGCGGCATGCGCATGCAGTTCGACGGTGAAGACTATAGCATCGGCCTCGGGTTCCGCGAAAAGAATTTCTCTCTGGATTATTCCTTCACCAACGGCATCGAGCTGGAACGCACGCACCGCCTGACCCTCGGCTGGAAGTTCGGGAAATTTCTCGCGCAGGAAACAAAGGAAGACCTCGAACTCATCCCCAAGGAAGAAGGCTCAAAGCCGGAAAAAGAACAGCTGATCCCGCCGCAGAAGGGAATGGACAGATATTATTTGATAGACAAAGACGCGAAGGAGAAGGAAAAAGAGGATCAGTGAAACGGTTTCTGATTTTTTTTGGAGTTTTCGCTGTTTTTTCTCCCCTTTTTGCCGTTGAGACGGTTTGGATTACAGATCCCAAAACCGGGAAACAGGCAGAAGTGGCCAAAGATCGCATCCTCGTCAAATATAAAGATAACATTTCTCAGACCCGCAAATTAGCGCTCAGAGGGTCCTCAAGTTTTGGCACGATTAAAGCGATTCCTGATCTGAACATTGATGTTTTACGCGTTGACTCATCCAGCCTTGTGTCGTCCCTGATACATTTTCAATCGCAAAGCGAAGTGGAATTTGCCGAGCCGGATTATGTTCTTCAATTTTATGCCTCACGGCCCAACGACACTTATGCTTCCCTTCAATATGGGAATGACAAAATAAGTCTTTATGACGCTTGGGATAAACTAAGCGGAGCTAGAACCGTCAAGGTCGCGGATATCGACGACGGTTTTGATTATAATCACGAAGATTTTGGCGGCGGCTTCAGGTGTTCCACCTGCACATTTTATGACGGCTATGATTTCGGGGACAACGATTCCGATCCCATCGGGAGCGCTCCCGTCTCAGCCCACGGCACTCAGGTTTGCGGGATCATTGCCGCGATATCCAACAATAATCAAGGAGTCGCAGGCGTCTCTCACGGCCTAGTCCAAATTTTGGGAGTAAAAGTTTCGGATGATGCTACAGGGACCTTATTAAACAGCAATGTTGCCTTGGGGATAAATTATGCGGTTTCTCAAGGGGTCCAAGTGATTAATCTGAGCCTTGGATCAGCATTTCCCAGTAGCAGTGAAAAAGCCGCAATCGACAGAGCTCTTGCCGCGAATATCACGGTTGTTGCCGCTGCGGGCAACAGCGGAAATTCAGTGCCCGTGTCCTATCCCGCCGCTTTCCCTGGAGTGATCGCCGTGGGAGCTTCGGACTCCAATGATGCGGTGACTAGTTTTTCTCAAAGCGGTCCGGAGATCGCTTTGGTAGCTCCGGGAAAAGCCACTTATACGACATATCCGGGGAATACTTATCAGGACCCCGACGGAACGTCCTTTGCTTCGCCTTACACCGCCGGAGTCGCCGCCTTGATTTTGTCCATCCGTCCTTCGCTCACCCCGTCTCAAGTCAAAAGCATTCTCACCAATTCAGCTGATGATTTATACGGCGCCGGTTTTGACACCCTTTCCGGTTACGGCCGGCTGAACGCTTCCCGCGCCTTGTCCACGCTTCCCAGGGGAGAGCCGCCCGAGGATATTTCTGTTCCCACGCCAAACCCGTTTGTTGTGGGAGTCGGCGGCCGGGTGACTTTTCGCGTGCCCGCTCAACTTGGAGGAACAGCCGTTGCCAGCAAAGTGTTCAGTTCCGGCGGGCATCTGATCCGCACATTGAGCGGAAACGAGTGGGACGGAAAAAATGACGAGGGAAACACCGTCGCCAGCGGAGTATATTTCTATGAGCTTGAGACCACGGCTGGAAAATCAAGGAACAAGGTTTTTCTTGTCCGTTAAATCCTTGAAACGGAAACTCATTTTTTTTCTCGGCTTAGGAGCTTCCGCATTCTTTTGCTCCAGGGCGTTTGCAGGGTTCTATTTGACTCCGGGCGAAGCCGGCGCGGAATTTCTGACGCTTCCCATCTCGGCCCGTTCCACGGCCCTCGGGGGAGGATTGTCGGGCGTCAGCGGAGATTTCCACGCATATGAATATAATCCCGCCGCCCTTTCATCTCTTAAAGATTATCAGCTCACGTTCACCCGGTCCCTCCTCTATTTGGGAACCAACATCACTTCTTTCGGCATCGGGCTGGAAGCGCATAAAAATATCGGGTTCGGCATTCAATACCGCCGTTTCGGAGGAAGCGATGCCGCCCGAGATTCCAGCGGTTTCGAAACGGGGACAGACGTCGGCATCGCGGACAATGGCGTTTCTGCCGGGCTTAGCTATCTTTTTTGGAAACGCATTTCAGTCGGATACGCTGTGGAGCATGTTCAAAGGAACATCTATACTCACACGGTCAATGCGCTGAACCATCATGCCGGAATTCAGGCCTATTTTTTTGGAGGGCGCCATATCCTTGGGTTGTCGGCTCAGAATTTGGGTAACCCGATCAACATCAACCAGGACGTCGATGAAAAAATGCCTATCACTCTGAGGTTCGGGGGCTCTCACAAGATCGGCAGAGAGATTTTTTATGACCGTGGTTTTAAGACGTCATCGGACCCCGCTTTTCTCGCGGTTTGGGAGCTGACTCAATTCCGGGACAGAAAAACATTGGGTTTTTCAGGCGGCCTTGAGTGGCGGATTTTTCCGGCAATGGCGCTTCGACTGGGCGGGCAATATCGTGAAAACTTTCAGATCAAATCCGGCTTCGGGTTCCGATGGAAATATTACGACATTGATTATTCGGTCCAGAACCGCGAAGAGCTTGGGCTCGCGCACACGTTCAGCATCCTGTTCCGCTGGGGAAAAGAAGACGAGGAGTTTGAGGGGGACGATCCTTTTTAAATCGAGTCTTCGACGATGAGGGTGCGGTTTAAAGCGGCGCCCAGGACGGGAAGGATGGACGGGATCGAATATTTCTCAGAGCAGAACTTCAGGAGCCGCTCGATTTTTTTGCAATAATTTTCGGAAGGTTTGCCCGCGTCGTCATAAAGCACCGAATATTGATAACAGGCCCGGGGAAAATGTTCGCTCAGCACGTCCATCACCCTTTCTTTCACCCCTTTCTGCGCCAAACTTAAAATCCCCGGCACGCAATAGAGCGCTCCCGCATCTTTGAGTCCGGCAAAAGTTTTTTCAAGCTCTTCCTGGCTGTCCGTCACATGGGGGAAAATGGGCATGAGGACGGCGCCGCAGGTGATGCCTTCTTCCCTCAATTTCTTGATCATCTCCAGACGCTTCGCCGGAGGCGGAACATGGGGTTCAAAGGCTTTGGCGGCTGTTTCATTGAGAGTGAACAGGGACACGCTCACCACGCAAAGCCCGTCATTGGAAAGCTCCGATAGCAGTTTGGCGTCCCGGAACACGAGGTCGGATTTTGTGATGATCTGGACGGGATATTGCTTTTCTTTGGCCAGTTCCAGGGCTCTGAGCGTGAGCTGATATTGCTCTTCCGCGGGCTGATAAGGATCGGTCGCGAAACTGATGCCGATGGAAACTTTTCCCTCCCTGGGCTCAGGATTCTCCTCAGAAATCTCTTCCAATTCGCGTTTGAGGGCGAAGGCGCAGTTGGTTTTCACTCCCACGCGGCGGTCCTCTTTGACGCCGTAACAATAGGCGCAGGCGAATTCACAGCCGACATAAGGGTCCAGAAAAGCGTTGTTCAGGAACTGCGGGTGGGGGCGCTTGGTGATCTTTAAAACGCGTTTGGGCTGAAGGAGGTCCGGGCCGGTCATGAGTCCAGGGAAAGTTCGCCCTGAGGCGCGCTTTCGGGGATCGGCAGGTTGAAGTGTTTGAGCGCCGCGTCGTTCACTTTCCGGCCCATTCGGGTCCGGCTGATATAGCCGATCTTGAGGAGATAAGGTTCCACCATCTCCTCGATCGTTTCCGATTCTTCGTTCAGAGTCGCGGCAATGGCTTCCACGCCGACCGGCCCGCCTTTGTGGTGGCGGATGATCGTGTCCAGATACTTTTTGTCCAGCTCGTCCAGTCCCAGATCGTCAATGCCTTCAATCTTGAGAGCTCCCAGAGCGGCCTCTTTCGTGATCCTTCCCGTGCCTTTGATGTCGGCAAAGTCCCGGACTCTGCGGAGGAGCCGGTTCGCGATTCTGGGCGTTCCCCGGGCGCGCCTGGCCACTTCATGGGCGGCATCATCGTCGATGGACGCCGAAAGCAGTTTCGCGCTCCGCGCCACGATGTGCGCCAGTTCTTCCGGCTCATAAAATTCCAGGTGATAGGAAAGTCCGAACCTCTCGCGGAGCGGCGCTGAGAGAAATCCCGCGCGCGTCGTCGCCCCGATCAAAGTGAAGCGTTTGAGGGGCACGTTCAGCGTCTTGGCGAAGGCCCCTTTGTCGACGACGAAATCAATTTTATAGTCCTCCATCGCGGGATACATGAATTCTTCAATGACGGTGGGCAGGCGATGGATCTCGTCGATGAAAAGGATGTCGCCGTGCGCGAGGTTGGTGAGGATGCCCATCAGGTCCGCGGTGCGCTCAAGCGCCGGGCCGGAAGTCGAGAAAAGTTTGGTCCCCATTTCCTTGGAGATGATGTTGGCGAGAGTGGTTTTGCCCAGGCCCGGGGGACCATAAAAAAGGATATGCTCAAGCGGTTCGGAGCGTTTCTTGGCGGCTTGAAGGGAAATGTTGAGCTTGTCGATGAGCGGGCGCTGGCCGATGAAATCGTTCAGGCTCTGCGGGCGGAGGGAAGAATTCCATTTCTCTTCTTCCTGCGATATGGGTTTGCCTGAGACGAGCCGTTCCCGGGACATCAGTTTTTCTCCGACGCGACGCTCTTCAATTTGAAAATCTCCTGAATCATTTCTTCCGCGGATTTGATCTTGGGGTTCGCTTCCATCGCCTTCGTGAGGAGCGCGATCGATTCCGCCTCGCCGTATCCCACCTGTTTGAGCACCTGCAGGACTTCCGAATCCAGGTCAGATGTGGGGCTCACCGTCAGCGGCTCGTTCAGGAGGTCGAGCGCGAACTTCTGCATGCGCCCTTTGAGCGTGGCCACCATTTTTTCTGCGGTCCGGGTGCCGATGTGCGGGAGTTTCTTGAGCGTGGCGAGATCATTTCTCTCAATGGCGAGCGCGATTTTTTGGATGGGGAAAATCAAAGATTTGAGCGCCGTCCGGTATCCGATGCCTTCCACGCTGGTATACATCTGAAAAAAATCCTTCTCCACTTTGCGTTTGAACCCGACGAGCCGGACGAACTGGTTCCCGTGCCCGCTGGCCCCCTCAATATACTGGATCGTGAAAAAAGTTTCCGGCTCTTTCAGCGGCCCCGTTTCAGATTTTTTGCGGTAAAAATTGACCACGCTGGTCGGCACAAAAAGCTCATAGGCCAGATGTCCCGCCTGGAGCGTGATGGAAAGGTCGGTTGCGGCGATGACCTCGCCCGTGATTTGAGAAATCATGCAACAGCCTCAAAGGATCTGCGGCCTGAGTGGTTGGCGTGGCAGAGCGCGATGGCGATCGCGTCCGACAGGTCATCGGGGCGGCTTTTTTTGTCCAGCTCGAAAAAATTTTCAACCATTTTCTGAACCTGCGATTTGCTGGCGTTGCCGTTTCCGGTCAGCGCCTTTTTGACCTCTCTCGGAAAATATGAAAAAACGGGCACTTTCTTCTGGCTGGAGGCAAGCAGGATCACGCCTCTCACATGGCCGATCGCGATCGAACTCCTCGGGAAGGCCTGGGACGAAAAAATTTCTTCGACGGCAAGACAGTCGGGGCTGAACTCTTCGATGATGGACGCCATTTGGCGGTATATTTCTTCAAGCCTGTCGTGAAAGGAAAGTTTTTTGTCCGATTTGAGCACGCCCGCTTCGAGCAGTCTGGCGTTTCTGGCGTCCTGCGGGGCGACATCGAGGAGTCCGTATCCCGTGATTCCGAATCCCGGATCAACGCCCAGAATGATCATCCTGCTTTCTCGAGAAGCTCCTTGGGAATGTCGTAGTTGGAATAGACCTGCTTCACATCGTCGTGGTCTTCAAGCTCTCTGACGAGCGCCAGAGTTTGTTCCGCCTGGGACCCCGTCACCGGAACGGAAGTGCTGGCCACCAGGGTCACTTCGGCGTATCCGATGGGAATTTTTTTGTCCGTCAAAGCGGTTTTTACTTTTTCAAAATCGGTCGGGGCGGTCGTGATTTCGTAGGATCCGTCATCGGTGGTTTTCATGTCTTCGGCTCCGGCTTCGAGCGCGAGGTTGAGGAGCTCTTCTTCCGCCGCGGCGCTCTTGTCAACGACGATCACGCCTTTGGAACTGAAAATCCAGCCCACGGCTCCCGTTTCAGCCAGGCTTCCGCCATGGTCGGCAAAAACTTTTCTCAGTTCAGGCGCGGTCCGGTTCTTGCTGTCGGTGGTCACTTCCACCATCACCGCCACGCCTCCCGGGCCATAACCTTCATATCTCAGTTCTTCATAGCTGATGCCTGGAATTTCGCCTGTTCCCTTCTGGACGGCTTTCTTGATGTTGTCCTGGGGCATGTTGGCTTCGCGGGCATCTTCGATGGCTTTTCGGAGACGCGCGTTATTGACCGGATTTCCTCCGCCAATTTTGGCGGCAATGGAGATTTCCTTCCCGAGTTTGGTGAAAACCTTGCCTCGTTTGGAATCGATGATGGCTTTTTTATGTTTGATGCCTGCCCAGCGGCTGTGACCTGACATATCTCTCTTATTTTACCATTTTTCGCTTATTTAGGGAGCAGTTCAAGCGCTTTTTTGACGTCAGGGTCATTGGGGCTGATGTCCAGAGCTTTGAGGTATGCGGTTTTAGCTTGAGGCAATTTGCCTTGTTTCATATAGGTCAAAGCAAGGTTTTTCGGGGCCGTGATGTTGTTCGGTTCCAGTTCCATGGCTTTGAGATAATGAGATTCCGCCTGGTCAAAGAGGTTCATTTCGTGGCACACATTGGCCAGGATCAGCCAGAGCGGAGCGCATTCAGGAATCTGTTTGAGGCAATATTCCATTCTGTTTTTCATCATCGGCCAATCCCTGGAATTCACCCACGTGTTGACCTGAGACAGGATCCGATCCACTTCCGCCATGGGGTGTGTCATGTTCCCGCTTTGAGCGAGCACCGCTCTTAAATTTTTGCGCGTGAGCTCATAAAAGGGATCGATGGACATTGCGGCCTTGAGGTCGATGAGCGCTTCGTCGAATTTTTTGTCGTGGATGTTGAGATAAGCCAGGTTCACCCAAAAATCCTTGTTCCTGGGAAAAAATTTAATGCCCTGCTGGAAAAGGAGAAAGGCTTCGCTGCTGTATTTCGCCTGGTTCTGCAGATAAATATTCCCGAGATAATTGTATCCTTCCTGGGACATGGGGTTGATCAGGAGGGCGTGCGTAAAATTGGAGATGCTTCCTCCGGTTGATCGGACGGATTCTCTTTGGGTGCGCCCGTTCGGCATTTCGACATCGAAGTCCGGCCCGTCGTCTTCGTTCCATCCGCTGATGGTATAGGTCGCGGCGAGGTTGAAAAAGATTTCGTCATATCCGCAGTTGGAGCGGAGGGATTCGAGATAAGCCCAGATGGCTTTTTTGCGGAACTCTTCGGCCTTGGGGGCGATGCCCTGCCGGTTTGCGTCTTGGGAAAGCCGGGCATAGGTGTTGGAGAGCTCATAGTTGGTGTTCACTTCTCTCGGGAACCACTTCCAGGCTTCTTCCAACTGCTGGCGGGCGACATCGAGCATGTTCGTGCCTTTCGCGATCTTAAACCCGTTGAAATAGAATATCTCCTGAAACTCTTTGCGGAAGGCGATGGTCGCTGTTCCGAGGAAGAAGACGATGCCGAGCGCAAGGGCGGATATTTTAGCGTTATTGTTTATGGGGAAAAGGTGATAATCCTGGGCCGATTCCTGGTCCGCTTTCTTTGTTCCGGCCTTGCCCATTCCGAAAAGGAGACCTGCCTGCCACCAGAACAAAAATGCCGGCACGCAGAAATGAAGGGACACATTGCCGAAGAAGTTGTCGACGAACATTCCGACCGCGCTGCACGCAAGCGCCCAGCCCCAGATCGAGGGGGGATAAGGATTGGCCGCCGATTGCGCCTTCGGGTTCGGCGGACCCTGGGAGACGGCAGATTTTGCGAGGCCATATGCGAAATAGATCAGGACAATCCAGAGCCACAGATATATCCCGAGACCGAGGGTTCCGGTTTGAGACCAGATTTCCAAAATTTCGTTATGGGAGTTGTTGGCATGAGTCCGGAATTCTCCGAGCACAGGATGGAAAAGCATGCGGCCCTGATAATAAGGATAAAAAAGTTCCATGAGGCCGAAACCTTTTCCGAGGACCGGATGATCTTTCACCATCATGAAGGAACAGGACCAGATCAGGATGCGCTGAGACCAGGGGTGATATCTTTTTCCTGTGCCGATCTCCCGGAGTTCGCTCAGTCTCTCCCAGGGGTTGCGGTATCCCCCGAGTTTGCTCTGCGGCCAGAAAACGACGGAACAGAGAACGATGGCGCCGAGGATATAAAACTTCTTGAGGTTATTTTTTATGACGGAGCGCACGGGGGGTGCGGCAGGCAGAAGCGCCAGTCCCATGAAAGCGCCGACCCAGGTTGATCGCGTCATGGTGGCGACGAGGCCAGCAACCGTGACCAGGAGGAAGATCAGGGAGAGTCCGGATTTGAACGGGGTTTTGGCGGTCATGACGCTTATTGCCAGGGGCGGAATGACCAGCAATAAATAGGATGAAAGAAAGTTGGGGTTCCCGAATGTGGAAACGGGCCGGTTCGCGAAAGGCGTGAGAGCTTTTTGCCAGATCTGTTCAATGCCGTAATATTGCATGAGGCCATAAGCCGCGGCGAGGGCGGCCACCCAAAATGTGACCCAAAGAAACCGGCCGCGCCATTTCTCATCAACCGTATAAGCGACATAAAACACGCCGACGGCGTTCACGATCAAGAACAGCCAATTGCGGAGCCCTTCCCAAAGCATCGAAGGATGGAACCTGGCGGGGTGCTGTAAAAACGACATGCCCCAGGAAAGGGTGGCGACGGCGGTGAAAGCGAGGAGGGGAAGATTCAGGATCGTTCTGGGAAAAGCGAAGACTTTTTTCTCGAGACTTTCGACGAGCCAGACGATCCAGAGGAAGGAAACCCAAATGTTGAGGAGGGTGATCTGAGTAAAATAAGGGTTGCGGGTCAGGTCCGTGAAAAACAAAATCGGACAGACGGTGTGGATCGCAAGGAGCAGGACGATCGCGGCAATTTCCGGGTTCCACATCGCGCAGAGAGCCAGGATCAGGGCCAACCCGAAACCCAGGACATCCATCGTGACGAACCAGGTTGGGAGGGAAAAGAAATCGGCGTCGCTCATGCCTGGAGGGAGGGAAGACTTTAAATAGACGTGAAAAAGCACTGCCAGGCCGAATTGAAGGCCCGCAAGGATCCAGGCGCTCCTGGGACGGGTGAGTGTCATCGTTAAATTTTACTTTTTATGCTGGGACTGCTGAATCATTTTTTGAAGGTCGGGATCGTCCGGTTTCAGGTCCTGAACCCGTTTCCAAATTTCAATGGCCTGTGCGGTTTTTCCTTCCACGGCATAACAGTTTGCCAGGCGCTTCAAAAAGGTGGGGTGATCGGAGAAGAACCGATAAGCCGTGGGGCCCGTGTCCTGTCTCTGGCTCTTAAACACGCTGTCCGGAGTTGCGGCAACCGCTTTTTTATAGGCTTCTTCCGCCTTCCCTGGGTCGCGCATAACCTGAAGATAAAAATCTCCGAGATACATCCAGGATTCTGGCCGCGCAACAATCACTCGGTCGTGGGTGTGCCTTGGAGAAGACAAGTCATACCGTTCGTTCTCCGTTCCCCAGTGCAGGTCTTCAAATCCGTTGGTGTATTTGATCTGGTGATAAGGTTTTTTACATTCGTCGCCCTGGATGTTGTCGAGGTATGCCTGTTCGGCGGATTTAAGATCCCCAAGGTTGATGTGAATCTGCGCCATGCGGTAATAGTTTTGGTCGAACACGGGGTCGATCATGCGGTAAAGTTTATAGCGGTCGAGGGCGTCTTTCCAGTGCTGAACGGCTTTCGCGCGGTATTCCGCCGCCAGTTCCGGATGCCCATATCGTTCCGCGAGAGGCGCCAGGCCCACGAGGAAATCACCCCACTTCTGGTGCACGGTCCCGACCTGGTGGTGCATCTGCACATAGTTGGGGCCGAGTTTTCTGGTGTCGGAATAGGCATCCATGGCCGAACTCCAGCGTTTTTCAGTTTCTTTCAAATAGATGGCGCCCTGAGCGACGTCGCCGCGGTTGAAGGCGTCGAGCGTTTTGTTGGCGAAGTCAGAACCCCAATCGTTAAAAACGTTGCCGCGGAAATAGTGGGACATGATGAAGAAGGGGCTCAGGCGGTGGACTTCATAATAATGGTCGAGCGCGCCTCCGATGCCGTTTTTCCACCAAAAAGTTTCAGGGAACATAAAGTTGATGGTTTTTCCGACGAGGGAGTTTTCATCGAGGACGCTTTCGCCTGTGCCGCGATACATGTTTTGATATTCCGGAGGGAACTGCGCGATGCGCTGGTCAAACTCAGGCGACTTGGTCCAGATTCCCTGCTTGGAAAAGAAGATGGCCCGGTTGTGGTTGATGTCGCCGAGGAAGAAGCCCCAGAACCAGACGATGAGGGGGGCCGAAACGATGAGGGTCGCGACGGATTTTATTTTGGTCGCTTTCGAGGACAAAACGAAATACCAGTAAGCTCCGGCGCCCCAGCAGATCAGGAAAGCGGCCCAGGTGATGATGAAATGGGGCTGTTCATTTTCGTTCTTTATTCCGTCCCACATCTGGCACCATTCAAATTGCCGGAGGATACGGACCGCAACGATTCCGGTCACGACATAAGCCAAATATTTGATGGATTTGAGGGCCAAAGGATGCTTATTCTCTTCAATCGGATTGATTTTCGGAACTGTATAGGCCGCAGGTTTTTCAGGAAGGGGGCTATACATAATGAGGGCGGAATTCAGGCCCACGAGGAGCCAAAAGGGCGTGCCGGAAGAGACAAACCGCATGGAAACGTCCGTATTGTTGTGGATGAGCATTCCCAGCATTCCGGAAGTGAACCCCAGCATATACATGGCTTCATCGGGAAACTTCGTGAAATCGACTAAAGGCCCTGTCGAGGGTCCGGCGCGCGTCGGCTGAGCGGTCAAAATTTGCAGGGATTTATACACTCCGAAGACGATGTTCAGGATGAGCCAGATCCAAAGCCCCATCCCGATGATGCCTTCGTCCATCCAGACTTCCAGATGTTCGTTTTCCGCGTGGTCCGTTTCCGTGTTGTGTTTGCCTTCGATGTGGAAGATGGCCGGTCGGCGATAGGCCGGATAGATCACCCAGAAGGTCCCGATGCCGTTGCCGAGGACAGGGTGGGCATTGATCATTTCCCAGGTGGAAAGCCAGGTGTAGACTCGGAAAGAGAAAGAGGTGAGCCCTGCGTGAGCGACGAAAACTTTATAATAAATGAGGCTCCCCATGCCCACCACCACACAGCCGCAGATGGCGAAAACGGTGTTGCGGATTTTCTTGCTGTCGACGAAAAACCGGATGAACAGAAGGCCGAAGACGGTGGTTCCAGCCAGGATGCCCATGAAAGGACCCTTGGAGCCCGTCCAATAAATGTTCACGAGCGTGAGCGCGATCAGCGGGAGGAGATAAAATTTGCGGGTCTTCAGATATCTCGACACCATGACGGGGATCATGATGACCAGGAAGTTGCTGTAAAAGTTGGGGTTTCCGAAAGTCGAGAACACGCGCGAACCGAAGGCCCGTCTCCAGACGAATTTGTCCAGGCCCACGGTGGGGGGGCCGATGGGGAAATAATTGAAATCGATCCACTGGATGAGGCCGTAAATGGTTGACACTGCAACCGCGAGGATGAGCCATTTCGTGATCCGGTGAAAATCTTCGAGGGAAGTCATTTCTGTGACGGCAATCATGGCGATGCCGATATAGACAACCCGTCTTACGAAATCGGGGAAACTTCCCCACATGAGAGGCGAATGAGCGAAAGAAATGACGCCGGAGAAAAACATGGCGATGATGGGCAGGATGGTGAGGGTCTGATTCTTGCTGAAGGGCCAGTGTCCGGATTCGAAAACTTTATAAAACCAAAGCGCGATGAGGATGGTGCCGAACATCATGAGGATGGTGATCTTGATCTGGGCGGAATCATATGTCCTCAGATAAAACGCGACGGCCATGAGGAAGAAGAAAATGGGGAACCCGAGGTCGAGGAACCTTGACGAGCGCTCGACGGAATGGGCGGCGGATTTGTTAATCATGTCCGATCCTCATCGTCAGGGTGATCCTGTGGATGAGCCCAAGGTCGCCGAAGGAGCTTGCGGAATAATCCGCGGTCCATCCGCCCATGCTGAGTCCCACACCCAGGGAAAATCCGTTCGGGGCCAGGACTTTATATCCCAGGTTCTGTTTTTTAAGATGATAATGATAACCGGATCGTCCCAGGAGTTTCCTATTAAGGAAAGGGACTTCGATTCCCGCGCTCGCGGTCTGGTCTGAGCCGTCGATCATGCGCGCCGTTTCGAGGGAAAGCAAGCTTTGTTCGGGGACCCAGGACGGCGCGAAATTTTTTGTCTGGCGGAAGGAAATCCCTGCGCGGGCGGCGGCGGGGAGAGCAAAGGATTCGTCCTGAAATTTGGCTTTGGGTCCAAGGTTTTGAAGGGAAATTCCCGCGCTTATCGGGAGAGCGGAATCCTGATAGAGGGCTCCCAGGTCAAAAGCTCCTGAAACGGAAGTGTTGTCGGAAAGGGATTCTCGGATCATTTTTATTCCGGCTCCTGCGCTCAAATGCCTCGTTATTGTCCTCGCGTAAAATGCTTCTGCCAAAAAATCGTTCGTCGAAAAGTCTTCAAGCTCTCTGAACCCATCCTGCGAGGCGGAGTCCGCCACTGTCTTTTTGAGTCCTTTGGAGTTCAGGAACCCCATGTGAGCCGCCCAGGCTCCCTTTTGAAGCGGATGAGCATAAAACAAATTGTCGTAGAGTATCCCGTCGACGAAAAAAACATGCTGCAACGAAACTGATCTCCGCTTTTCCAGCGCCAGGCCGCCCGGGTTGAACGCCGCGCCTTCGGGGCCCTCCGCGATTCCGGCATACGCTTCTCCGAGAGCGGAAGCCCGCGCGCTCGGGACGATCAGCAAAAACGGAAACGCGCTTTTGCCGGCTGAAAACAATTTTCCGTCATTCAAGAGGAACGAAAGGAAAAAAAATACGGCGAATTTTCTTTTTCCGGCCAAGTTCGGATAAGGTTATCACATTAAGATGAAAAATTCAATGATCGCGGATGAATTTGATAGAATAACCTCGTGAAAAAAATATTCATTTTATTGCTGTGCGCCGCCGGTTTCTCCGCCGCGTTTGCCGATGATGAGCCCGACAGCATCATCCGTGTGGCCATTTTGGAAAATGTCCTTAATTTCAGTTTGAGCTGTGACGGCCGGTTCGCTTTGGTTGAGCTGGAGACGGGGAAACGGACGAGCTTCGGCAATAAAGAAAAATTATCCGCCCGAGGGTCTGGCGACGGACTTCTGGTTGAGGGGAAACTTTATAAATTGCCTCTCCGCGCTGTCAGTTTGGATAAAAATAAATTCATGATCGCGGACGGAAGGCATTATCGCGATTCTCTCCTTATAAGGAAGGCCTCGCGCGGCGGGGTTCATGTCATCAATGAATTGGGTCTGGACGGCTATGTGAACGGGATTTTGCCCCGCGAAGTGAGCGCGTCATGGCCCAGGGAAGCTTTGAAAGCCCAGGCGGTCGCCAGCCGGACCTATGCTCTCCGGAATTTGCATCGCCACGATTCCGAAGGGTTTCATCTGTGCGCAACCGTCCATTGCCAGGTTTTCGGCGGCCTCGAAAGCGAAAAGGAAGAGACCTCTCAAGCGGTTGCGGACACGCACAACGAAATCGCGCTTTATCATGACGAACCCGCTGAGACTTATTTCTTTTCAAATTGCGGAGGATACACGGAAGATCCCAAATATGTGTGGGAAAAATCAGACGCGCCGAGATATCTGAAATGCGTGCGGTGCCGATATTGCAAAAGCGGGGGACATTTTGAATGGGAAAGGGAAGTGAGCGGCGCAAACATCATCGCGGCGCTCTCAAATAAATATGAAGTGACGGCTCCCCTCCATTCCATCAAGATTTCCTCCAAGTCGAGGTCCGGCAGGGCCCTGGCTTTCACGGTCCTCCACGACGACGGCTCGATCAAAATTCCGTCGAGCAGGTTCCGCATGCTCCTGGGGCCTGAAGTGGTTCGGTCCACCTTGATCAGGAAAATAAAAAAATCCGGGTCCGGTTTTATTTTTGAAGGGCGCGGCTGGGGACACGGCGTGGGCATGTGTCAGGAAGGGGCCAGGAGCCTGGCGCTCAAGGGAAAAAAATATAAAAAAATCATCGCCTTCTATTATCCTGGAGTGAAAATCAAAAAATTTGAGGATTGATTGTTATTTTTTTTGTGATATAATAATGCACCTATGATAACTTACGCTTACGCAGAAGTTCCGGCCCAGGCCGCTCAACCGCAGGCAACGACGCCTCCCCTTTTCAACATGATCCCCATTGCGGGCATGCTGGTCATCTTTTATTTCTTCATGATCCGCCCTCAGCAGAAACGCGCCAACGAGCACAAGAAGATGCTCGAGGCCCTGCAGAAAGGCGATTCCGTCGTGACGTCCGGCGGCATCTACGGCACCGTGGTTTCCGTCGGCGACAAGACTGTGGAAATCAAGATCGCGGAAAACACCAAGATCAAAGTTCAGCGGAGCGCCGTTTCCGACAAGCTGAACGCGCAGGACGCCGTGAACGGGAAAGAAGTTGTTCAGGCGGAAATCGTTAAATAAATTTTATAAGACAAGCTCTCTAAAATGACCAAACTCCACTGGAAAAGCCTCGCCATCGCCCTCGTCTTCATCGTGTCGGTCATTTCTCTTTATCCGACCATTTATTGGTATCAGCTCCCCTCGTCCGAACGCGAAAAACGCGAATCGATGAAAGACCCCATCATGGGGCGCATCATGAACCTGGGCCTCGATCTGCGCGGCGGAACCCACCTCGTGCTCGAGCTCGACACCAGCAAGATTCAGGCCAAGACCATTGAAGAGCAGAAACACGCGGTTTCGGAGTCCGCGGACCGCGCGATCGAAATTTTGAGGAACCGCATTGACCAGTTCGGCGTCGCCGAACCCGTGATCGCCAGGCAGGGAGACAAATGGATCGTCGTTCAGCTTCCCGGCGTCAAGGATCCTGAACGCGCCAAGGAACTGATCGGAAAAACCGCTCTCCTGGAGTTCAAGCTCGTTTATGACGGGCCTGCGATGGAAAACATCATTGCAAAGCTCCGCGAAAAAAACATCAGCATTTCTTCCGCGGCGGCGAACCCTCAGTCCGTGCCCAAAGAGATCTTGGCCCTTTATCCGACAGGATATTCCTTGCTGAACGGCCGGGAAGGGCGGGTCTGGCTCGTCAAGACAGAAGCTGAATTGACGGGTTCCACTCTGGTGGACGCCAAGGTTCAGTTGGGCGGCGGCTCCGGCATGGGATATCCCGAAGTCTCGATCGAATTTAATCCTGACGGCGCAAGAATTTTTTCTGACGTGACCGGCGCAAACATCAACCGCAACCTGGCCATCGTCCTGGACGGCGTGGTTCAATCCGCGCCCACCATCCGCACCCGAATTCCCGACGGAAAAGCCGTTGTTGAAGGCAGTTTCAGCGCAGAAGAAGCCAAGCTCCTCTCCACCGTCCTGCGCGCCGGCGCTCTCCCCGTTCCGGTGGACATCATCGAAGAACGCACCGTCGGACCCACGCTCGGAGAAGATTCCATCCGGGCCGGCATCCTTTCTTCAGTGATCGGCCTTCTTCTCGTGATGGGTTTCATGGCGATTTATTATCAGGGCGCGGGCCTCATCACGGACATTGCGCTTCTCCTCAACTTTTTGATCACCCTGGCCTGCATGGCGAAACTGCATGCCACGCTCACTTTACCGGGCATCGCCGGAATGATCCTGTCTCTTGCCATGGCGGTTGACGCCAACGTGCTCATTTTGGAACGGACCCGCGAAGAAATCCTGAACGGCAAATCCATCAGGATGGCCATCGATTTGGGTTATGACAGAGCATTCACGGCCATTTTGGATTCCAACCTCACCACCCTGATCGCGGCGCTTTTCCTCTTCCAGTTCGGGACAGGCCCCGTCAAAGGGTTCGCCGTGACCTTGACCATCGGTCTTGTGGTGTCCATGTTCACGGCGATTTTTGTGACGAGGACGTATTATGATTTGCGCCTCAAAAACAGAGAATACACGACCCTGAGCATATAAATATGATACAACTCATTCCCAAAACCAACATTGATTTCGTCGGCAAAAGATATGTCTTTTTTGCCATTTCCGGCGTGCTTCTGCTTTCCGGCCTTGCGTCTCTCATCATGAAAGGCGGACCCAAATGGGGCCTCGATTTCACGGGAGGAACTCTTGTTGAAACCCGCTTTGATCCTCTTCCTTCAAGCCAGGAAATCCGCGACGCTCTCACCAAAGGGGGAATTGCTTCGTCTGAGATTCAGACCGTTCCCGCTCAGGGCATCGTGATGATCCGCACGCAGGTTGAAGGAGCCTCGATCTCCGGAAATGCCAGCGAAGAAAGCAAGAACGACCTTGGAAGAAAAATTCAGACCATTCTTGAGCAGTCGTTTCCGGCCAATAAACCCGTTTTGCTGAGAAAAGAGTTTGTGGGCCCAACAGTCGGAAAACATTTGTTTAAAGAAACAGCTCTGGCGTTCGTTCTCACTTTCATCGGCATCATTATTTATGTCGCTTTCAGATTCCATTCCGGCGTTTGGGGCGCGGCCGGAGTGATCGCCCTTGTTCATGATGTTTTTGCGACCATCGGCATATTCTCCTTGATGAACAAGGAAATCTCCGTGACCGTCGTGGCCGCTCTCCTCACCATCGCGGGTTATTCCATCAACGACACCATCGTTATCTTCGATTTCATGCGCGAAAAATTGCGTCTTTTGAGAACAGAGCCTCTGGACGTCGTGATCAATGTGAGCGTCAACGACACTCTTTCCCGAACCATCATCACCAATTTCACGGTTTTTCTCGTTGTTCTGACCCTCTTCTTCTTCGGCGGCGAAGTGATCCATGATTTCGCTTTCGCCATGCTGTTCGGCGCCATCGTGGGAACCTATTCCACCATCGGCATCGCTTCTCCGATCATTTATGAGTGGACCAAGGTGAAGTCCAGGAAGAAGTGATCCGCAAAATAAAAAAATATAAAATCTCCGTCCGCCCCTTCGGGGTCCTCAGGCACCTCAAAAAACAAGTTCCCATCGAGCCCGGCAAAGAACCCCAGGATTCCGAACTCGAATCCGAGATTTCAAAAGTCCATCCCCATGTTGTTCCTTGCGCCGTTTTCAGGACCTTCTCCAAAGCCGAGACTCCCGAAACTTTGAAAAGCTTGTGGCAGACGGCTCCGGAAAAATCCCTTTCCCTCTCGGTTGTGGCCGCGACCATCGGCAAACCCATTGAAGGGGAACTCGAACGAGTTTCGAAGGAAAACAACCCTTATCAAAGCGCCCTGTGGAATTCCATCGCCCGGGAATCTCTCGAGCAGTCGTTTCATTTTGTGGAGCGGCTGATCGGCGGAGAAGCGGAGGACGAGAGCTGTGAACTGAGCTCATTCCTCCCTGCGGGCGCGGAACACCTGGAGCCCGTGCTGGCCTCTTTGGAAGCGCACAAAGCCGAAATCGCCATGAACGATTCCGGACAAATTTCGCCTTTTTTCACAGGCGTCCGATACAGTTTCTGGACGCCCCTCAAAGGCAAGAACGCCAAAAAGTAACCCTCATTTAAGCTAAAATCTTAATATATGTCTT
>JAKFYJ010000027.1 GCA_021730935.1 Elusimicrobiota bacterium | reverse complement strand
TTGGGGCGCGAAAGGGTTTTTGGCCAGGGCCGTGCCCACCGCTCTCGCCGCTCCGGGCACGCCGATTTTGGAAGCAAGCCAGCCATAGGTCCGGGTTTCGCCGCTCGGAATTTTGGCGCATTCCTTCCACACCTTCTGATAAAACAGGGGATATTTTTTCATGCCGCGGACGATGTGTTCAGGAACATTCATCTGGGATCTTTAATGAGGCGAGGCGGGAGAATCGGTGAACACGAGACGGCCGTTGGCGTCCTGATACGACACGAGATTGTTTCCGCGGTATTGCCTGTAATATTTCAAAACGCTTTTGACATAATTGCGCGTTTCTCTATAAGGCGGAACGCGTCCATATTTCTTGACCGCGTCAGGCCCGGCATTATACGCCGCGAGCGCTTTGCTGAGGTCTCCGTTGAAATTGACCAGCTGCATCTTGAGATATTTTGCTCCGCCGTGAATGTTTTCATAAGGATCAAAGGCGTTCCCCACGCCGAGCGTTTTGGCGGTCCCGGGCATCAGCTGCATGAGCCCCTGAGCGCCCACCCTTGAGACATCCTGCGAATTATAATTGGACTCCTGTTTGATGACGGCCTTGATCAGGCGGGGATCGAGATTATGTTTTCTGGAAGCTTCAGCGATATACGGCTCATAGATCGCCGGGGCTTTCAGAGTCTTTTCCGGCTCAGGCCTTCGGGGAGTGTTCTGCAGGGCCTGATGAAATTTGGCTTGGGTGTCGACCTCAGGAACAGACTTCCCCGTCCGGGAATGTGCCTTGCACGGCAAAATCCCCAGCAGGAGCAGGAGCCCTGCGATCACGCAAACCGCTTTCTTCATTGGATCTATCAATTTTAACAGGGAAAGGGCGAAAATTCAAGTGAAAGCTGACTTGTGCCGCCTCTGCCGATGGAAGGAGACGGCGAAACGGTGGGCCTCGTCGCGGACGGACTGCAGGATGTGAAGAGCGGACGAATCGTGAGGAAGGCGGAGCGATTTGGGGTTGCCGGGAAAAAAAACTTCTTCCTCCTGCTTGGCAAGCGAAATGATCGGAATTTTCGTCAGCTTTAATTCTTCCAGAGCTTGAACCGCGGCCCCCAGCTGACCTTTGCCGCCGTCGATCAATATCAAATCCGGGAATTTCTTGCCTTCATCTTTCAACCGTTTATATCGTCGGAACACGGCCTCATGCATCATGGCGAAATCGTTTTGTCCCTCCACAGTTTTTATCCTGAACTTTCTATAATCCTGTTTATAAGATTTCCCCCGCTCAAAAACCACCATCGATGCCACAGGCTCCGTCGTTCCGATGTTGGAAATGTCAAAGCCTTCGATGCGGATGGGAGGGGTCGGGAGTTTCAAGGCATCCTGAAGGTCGGTCAAGGCCCGGGAAGTTTCCACATAAATCCCCAGATTTTTTTCGTCCACCTGCCGGACCGTGACATTTTCCGAGATGTGACGGATGGCCGAAAGGCGGTCGCGCAGTTCGGCGGCTTTCTCATAATCCATCGCCTTGGAGGCGGCGTTCATCTCATTTTCCCACTGGTCAAAAAGAGGTCCCGCTTTGCCTTTAAAAAAAAGCTCCGCTTCGTCCGCGATCTTCAGATAATCCTCGCGCGTCTTTTTCCCGACGCAGGGCGCGGGGCAGGAACCCGTGTGAAGATAAATGCAGGATTTCACTTTTCTGTTTAAATACGGTTTGGATTTGGCCAGCCCTCCTTCCGCCTCAATGTCCTCTTTCTTGAATTCATATTTGCAGGGCCGGAGAGGAAAAACTTTGCTTTTCCAGAGGGAGCGCAGGAGCCGTTTCATGATCCAGGCTTCCGGATAAGGCCCGAAATATTTTCCGCCGTCCCGCTTTCTGCGCCGCGTCATGAGGAGGCGGGGATAATCCTCGTTGAATGTGATCTTCACATAAGGAAAAGATTTGTCGTCCCGCCACATGATGTTGTAAACGGGTTTCATGCGGTTGATGAGTTTTTGCTCGAGGATGAGAGAATCTTTCTCCGTCGGAACCGGGACGAAATCCACATGGCGCACGAGGGTCAGCATGACGGAAGTTTTGGGATCGTGAGGCCGGGACGAAAAATAAGACGAGACGCGCTTCTTTAAATCCTTCGCTTTTCCGATATAGATGATTTTCCCCGAAGCGTCCCGCATGAGATAGACGCCGGGAGAGTGAGGAATGTGCTCGAGGTTCATCCTATTCTTCGATTTCGACGCTGGTGGAGATGCCGGCCATGTGGAGGAGGGAACGGCACTGTTTCATTTTAAGAAGCCAGGCGGTGAAAATGAACAGGAGAGTTCCAACAGGAACCCCGACGGCGACCTGAAGAATATCTGAGGAGATGGCGGAGCGGGCCCACAAGACAAATGCGGACATGACGATCGCGGCAAGAACAGTTTTGCCCGCCGTCACCGCCAGGCCGGACAGAGGGAGGTTGTCAGGTCCCAGGCGTTTCCTCAACAAATACATCAACGAAATCGCGTTCACCCAGGAAGCGGACGCCGTGGCCAAAGACAATCCAAGAACTCCAAAACGCCTCATCACAAGCAGGTTCAGACACACGCTCAGACAGACGCAGCCGACGGCAACTCGGACGGGAATTTTGGATTCGTGAAGGGCATAAAACGAATCTGCCAATGTTTTTACAGAAGAATAAGCCAAAAGGCCCGCGCAATAACCGATGAGAGCCAGGGCGGTGAGATCTGTCGAGAAGGAGTGGAATTTTCCATGCTCAAAAAGCACTTTGACGATCGGATGCGCCAGGAGAACCAGACCGATGGTCGCGGGCGTGACGATAAAGACAACCATGCCCAAAGATTCCAGGATCGTGGATCCCATGGCAGAATAATTTTTCTCGGCGGAATATTTGGACATCGTGGTGAGAGAAACGGTGGCGATGGCGATGCCGAAAAGCGCCAGGGGAAACTGCATCAGACGGTTGGAGTTGTACAAAGCGGTCACGGAACCTTCCACCAAACTGGTGGCGCAGATGGTGTTGACGAAAGCGTCGATTTGGTCGACAGAAAGCCCGATCATCGCCGGCAACATCAAGCGTCCCACCTGCACGGAATGAGGATGTTTGGGTTCCCAACGGAACTTGAGTTTGAAGTTTTCCTTAAGGAGAGCGGGGACCTGGACCAAAAAATGCATGGCGCCCCCCACGGCGACAGCGGCGGCCAAGCCCACAACTTTTTCGTCGCCCGAGAGGAAAGGCATGATAACCACCAAGTATCCGATTTCCGCCACCGAGAGCATGGCCGGAGCGACAGCCGGCAAAAAATAATGGTTGAGGGAATTCAAAACGCCGGTCACGAGGGCCGCCAGAGAGATAAAGAAAAAGAACGGAAAAATCCAGCGCGTGAGGCTCACGGTCAGCTGGAACTTTTCAGCCTGCGCGGAAAAGCCCGGGGCGATCAGGCTCGTGAGAG
This sequence comes from Elusimicrobiota bacterium, assembly GCA_021730935.1. Lineage (GTDB taxonomy): Bacteria > Elusimicrobiota > Elusimicrobia > 2-02-FULL-39-32 > 2-02-FULL-39-32 > 2-01-FULL-60-11. The sequence continues at coordinate 20,222 of JAKFYJ010000027.1, read as the reverse complement.
CGGGCGTAAAAATCATTCCCGCGGCCGTGATCGCGATCAGCGCGGCGCAGAGGACTGTAAAAATTGAATTTAAAAAGCGCTGAACTTCTTCCCGCGAATCCATCTTGAGCGATTTCGTGAACACCGGAACGAACGAAGAGGAAAGAGCGCCCTCGCCGAGGAGTCTGCGGAATAAATTCGAGGTGCGGAACGCCGTGTAAAAAGCGTCGGTCACATAAGTGCCGCCGAAATAATGCGCGACGGCGGCGTCCCGGAGATATCCCAAAATCCTGGAAATGAGAGTGGCGAAAGAGAACCGCCCGATGCGTTTGGCCAGCGCCGGAGAATTCATTTAATTTTTATTTGACAAGAATGGGCGTTTAATGTATGATAATGCACTCTTATGGCTAAACTTAAAACTGGCAGACACACTTCTGCAATCAAGCAGCACCGCAAATCCCTGAGACAGGGCGGACACAACCGCGTTGTCCTTCAAAAGATCCGTTCGCTCGCCAAGCAGTTCGAGCTGGCCGTTTCCCAGAAGAAAAAGACCGAGGCCGGAAAGATTCTTTCCGATTGTTTCTCCGCGTGGGACAAAGCCGCCAAGTCCGGCGTCATTCACGCGAACGCCGCTTCCCGCAAAAAAGCGCGTTTGTCCTCGAAGCTTCATCAGCTCGCCAAAGCGGCATAAGCCGGAATCAATCTCTCAAACAATCCTGCTTCAAGGCCATGCCCCGATTTCAGGGCCAGGTCAGTGTCTCTTAATTCCCTGAAAAGCTCCAGCTGTAAAACTCGGGACTTTCCCCCTTTGTTCTGAACCATGCGCCTGGCGCTCCGGGCCATCATGTTTAAAAGCATCACGGGTTCGTCCCCCTGTTCCAGCATCCGCTCCATCGCCAGGCCCGCCTTTTTGCTCTGCCCCGCTTCCAACCCATTCACGAAATCCCAAATGATCTGGTCCGCGCGGAAACTCATGGTTTGGCGGATGTCCGAGCCTTCGATGGTTTTCTTGTCGCCCACGAACAGAACCACTTTCTCGACTTCGTTCTTGAGGTCCCGCAAACTTTCCCCGGCGTCTCTCGCAAGGAGGATCGCCGCTTCGCGGGTGAGTTCTTTTTTATAAAGCTGAGCCTGAGCTTTCGCCCAGTCGGCGCGTTTTTCCTCAAAACCCATTTTCCAGCATTTCACCACCATGCCGTTTTTCTCGGCCAGAGCGGGAAGACCTTTGGAGAGAGCCTGCGGAGTGGGTTTGCCGTTCCAGACCACCGCGAGAGCCGTGGAAGGGTTGGGCGAGGACATATAATTTTCGAGAGCTTCTTCCGCCTCCGAGGGCATTTTGTCCGCCTGATGAAGGATCACGAGGCGCCGGGTCATCCCGACGGGCAATGTGGCGCAGGCATCAAGAATCCTGGAAATGTCCTCTTTCTCGCCATAAAAAATGTCCTGATTGAAATCAATCATAGCGTCGCCGTGAAGTTTCGTGAAAGTTTGGCGGAAAAGTTTGAGGCAGTCTGAAGCGATGGACTCTTCTTCGCTGATGAGGAAGAGAATTGAAGGAAGCGATTTGAATTCGGCGGCGGACCTGGCAAACTGCGAAGAGTCGATCGAACTCATTTCAGTTTTTCTTTTCCGATGGGCCCGCCCTGTGGCACTTTTCTGTCGAGCTCTCCCGTGACGGAACCGAACCCTTCGATGGTGCGGCGGAAAATGTCCCTGGAAAGCTTGTCCCAGATGATCTTGCGCGACTCTTCTTCCGTGATGCCCCCCGGGCGCGTTTCAATGAAATAACGGTTCACGGCCTGCAGGTTGGATTCCTGCCAGAGGATGGTGTTCTGAACTTTGTCCCAGAACTGGATGTCGACGAGAACCCACATTTTCTTTTCCTGCGCGATCAAGTTTTCGTCATAAGAGATGGGCTCGTTGATGTAGCGCTTGATATCGGCGATCAGGACGCCGTCTGCGATGTCTTCAGCCACAAGCGGATATTGCCCGCCGCGCGTGAACTCTTCCTGAAGCCGCAGAGTGAACTTGTCCTCGAGCCCGAAGAAGGACGTCTCGTTCTTGATGGGGCGGAGCCCGATTTTCTTGATGTGCTGGGGCATGATCTGAGTCACAGGCTGATATTCATAAGGGCAGGCCGTGAGCGGCAGAGTGACGGCGAGCAGTAAAAATGCGAACATTTTATTTCTCATTTGCGGCCTCCACTTGAGCGGCGATGAAATTGACCAGTCGGCCCGGAACGAATTTATATTTCTGTCCGCCCGACTGCCCGCGTTCTGAAAGCATTTTTTCCGCCGCGGCGATGACTTTCTTTTCGTCTTTGGCGTCTTCTGCGGGCACAGAAATTTTCCCGCGCATCTTCCCATTGATCTGGATCACGATCTCAAGCACTTTTTCCTGCACGAGACTGGGGTCATATTTCGGGAACGGAACCAGAGCCAGGTTTGCGGGTTCAAAACCCATGACTTCCCATATTTCCGACGACAAATGCGGCGCAAAAGGGAACAGCAAAAGGATGAGGATGCGGAAAGCCTCTTTGGAGACGGCGTCGCCCAGGGCGGGATAATCTGAGAGGGCGTTCAGGAGTTCCATGAGAGCGGAGATGGCGGTGTTGAACTGGAATTCCCGTTCGATGTCCTCATCCGCTTTCTTTATGGTTTGGTGCATTTTTTTTATGAGGTTCTCGGTCTGTTTCGGGTCAGATGTTTTGGACGCCGGCGCTGAGAAAGCCTTGGTCATTTTCCATATGCGGTTTAAAAATCTGTAAGACCCCTGGACGCCGTCTTCGGACCATTCGAGCTGGTTTTTGGGAGGAGATGCAAAAAGGACGAAGAGCCGCGCCGTGTCCGCGCCGAATTTTTCCGTCATATCCTCGACGGGAACGGCGTTGCCTTTGGATTTGGACATCGCGGAGCCCCCCATCGTGACCATGCCCTGCGTGAGGAGATTTTCGAACGGTTCTTCCGTGTGAGCCATCCCCAGATCCTTGATCACTTTGTGGAAGAATCTGGAATAAATCAGATGCATGCAGGCGTGTTCGATCCCGCCGATATATTGATCCACGGGCATCCATTTCTTTTCTTCCGCCGCGTCAAAAGCCTTCGCCCCGTTCTTGGGGTCCAGATAACGCAGGAAATACCACGAAGAATCCACGAAAGTGTCCATGGTGTCCGTCTCGCGTTTGGCGGGCCCGGAACATTGGGGGCATGTCACATTCACAAATTCAGGCATCTGGGCGAGAGGCGATTCCCCCTTGCCTGTGAGGGGAGCACCTTTGGGGAGAAGCACGGGCAAATCCGATTCTTTCACAGGGACGCACCCGCATTTCGGACAATAAACCATGGGGATGGGCGTGCCCCAAAATCTCTGGCGGGAGAGGAGCCAATCGCGGAGGCGATAAGTCACCTGCGCTTTCCCCTGGCCTGCTTTCTCCAGTTTTTCTGTGATGTCTTTTTTGGCTTCTTCCGACGACAAATCATTGAATCCGGGAGAGTTGATCACCACGCCCACTTCTTCATAAGCGCGGTCGGCGGGAACAAACTCCGCGGGATTTTTGGGGCGGATCACGGGAATGATGTCGATGCCGAACTTTTTGGCGAACTCAAAATCCCTCTGATCGTGCGCGGGAACCGCCATGATGGCGCCCGTGCCGTATTCGCTCAAAACATAATCCGCGATCCAGACAGGAACTTTGGCGCCGTTCACGGGGTTGACCGCATAACTGCCCGTGAAAACGCCGGTCTTTTCCTTTTTGGGCGCGAGCCGCTCTTCGCGCGTGCGGTTTTTGGCCGCCTCAATATATTTTTCCGCTTCGGCTTTATGTTCAGGCGTCAGCAAACTTTTCGCCTTCGGATGCTCGGGAGAAAGGACCAGGAAGGTGGCTCCAAAAAGCGTGTCCGGTCTCGTCGTGAAAACGGTGATGTCTCCAAAATGCACTTCCGCGCCGAGGGAACGCCCGATCCAGTTGCGCTGCATCGTGATCACTTCGTCGGGCCATTTCCCCTTGAGAAGGTCAAGCCCATCCAGCAGGCGCTCGGCATAATCCGTGATCTTGAAAAACCACTGGTCCAAATCTTTCTGAGTGACGGAAGAACTGCACCGCCAGCATTTTCCCTCATGGACCTGCTCGTTGGCGAGAACGGTCAGACAGCTCGGGCACCAGTTCACCGACGATTTTTTGCGGTATGCCAGGCCCCGCTCGAACATTTTTATGAAAAACCACTGGTTCCAGTGATAATAATCTTCCCGGCAAGTGGCGATCTCGCGGTCCCAGTCATAGGAAATCCCGAGGGACTTGATGTCCTGGCGCATGTCGGAAATGTTTTTTTCAGTCCAGTCTCGAGGACTGATGTTGTGCTTGATGGCGGCGTTTTCTGCGGGGAGCCCAAAAGAGTCCCATCCGAGAGGGTGGATCACGCGAAACCCTTTCATGCGCTTGATGCGGGCGATCACGTCCCCGATGCAATAATTGCGGGCGTGGCCCATGTGAATTTTTCCGGAAGGATAAGGAAACATGACGAGGCAATAATATTTGGGCGCGGAGGCGGGCAGGTTCCCGGGGCCGAAACCTTCGGAGTCCCAGACCTTCTGCCACTTCGCTTCTATGCCCTTAAAGTCGTAATGCTCGGTTTTCATGGCTGTTTATTTTATCACAATCCGACGGAAATTTGTAACCTGATTCGCTTCGGGAATATGCTGAAAATAAATATATGCCCAGCCGGAGTTCTCTGCAGGGAACCTCTCCGTGGATTCCCCTCATTCGCCTGCGGCGAACGAGCCTCCCCTCCAAAACGTCTGGACACATATTTATTTTCAGCATATTCCCGAAGCGAAATGAATGTTGTAAAATTAGATTCATGCCTCATAAAGTTTTAATCATCGGCTCGGGGTGTTCCGGTTATACGGCGGCGATTTATACCGGCCGCGCGAACTTGTCCCCCTTCCTGATTTCAGGCTCCGAGATCGGCGGACAGCTGATGCTCACTTCGGACGTCGAAAATTTTCCCGGGTTCCCCAAGGGCATCATGGGGCCGGACCTCATGGACAATTTGAAAGCCCAGGCGGAACGCTTTGGGACCACGATGCTCATCGATTATGTCGAGAGCGTGGACTTCTCCAAATCCCCTTATGTCGTGAAAACGGCGGGCGGAAAAACCGAAGAAGCTCTCACCGTCATCATTTCCACGGGCGCCACAGCCAAGTGGATCGGGATTCCCTCTGAAAAGAAATTTTTCGGCAAGGGCGTGTCAGCCTGCGCGGTGTGCGACGGGGCCTTTTATAAAGGCAAGGAAGTGGCGGTGGTGGGCGGCGGAGACACGGCCATGGAAGAATCTAATTTTTTAACCAAGTTCGCCTCCAAAGTGACTCTCATCCACCGGAGAAGCGAGTTCAGGGCCTCCAAGATCATGCAGGACCGCGCCAAAGCCAACCCCAAGATCCATTTTATGCTGGACTCCGTGCCGGAAGAAGTGGTGGGCGCCGAAACCGTGGAAGGCGTGAAAATCCGCAATGTAAAAACCAACCAGGTTTCAACTCTCCCCTGCGCGGGCTTTTTCGTGGCCATCGGGCACCAGCCCAACACCAAAATTTTCGGAAACCAGATCAAACTGGACGCCAACGGATACATCGCCACCGACGGAAGAACCCGCACGAACATCCCCGGCGTTTTCGCCTGCGGAGACGTGATGGATTCCATGTATCGCCAGGCCATCACCGCCGCAGGAACCGGATGCATGGCCGCCCTCGAAGCTGAACGCTACCTCGAGACTTTAGACCACCACTAAAAAAAATAATTTTTCTTTATTGCTGAAACGCTTACTGCGACCGTTCGGTCACGGTTTGAGCTTTCGTGCCCAGATCCATGATTTCGCTGACATGGACGGCAGGCGTGGCTAGGGCGAATTCATTGGTGAAGAATGAAACGAAATAAGCATTGAGTAGATCAGCGCTGAGAATGTACTTGAGGGCCAATAAATTCTCGCCGCTGAATGATTGAGGGAGCATGAGGAGGTGAAGATCTGCAGATTTGACTCCAATTGAGTTAAGTTTGCTCGCGATCTGTTCCACGCTTGCGTTTGCAGGAAGGGGATCATCAATCAAGTCTTGATCATATTTATTCCTCAGAGCTTGCATATGATCCTTGATTTGATCTTCAGACCACGAGGCATCGGGAACAACGACGATATGCCTCTTGCCATGAAGCGCAGGAGCAGAGAAAACATCGTCCATGCTGACCATTCCCTCCTTGAGCCGAGAGAGGCCCCGCGTCATGGTTCCCATGTTTGAAATGATTTCGGAAGAAACGCCTTCCTCAGATGAAACGGGAACACTGAGCTTCGGCCAGGCAGATGAGACGAAAGTCATGGCACGATAAGCGGCAAAGGCGAGACCCGCGGGAACGAAAAGGCCTGCCAGACTTTCCATCCCCAGAAGCCAGGGACTTGCGTGAGCGATGTCCGAAAGAGGGAACGACCAGCCGAGCGTCGGGAGAAGGACGGCCGCAATCAGGATTCCGATGATGCGTCTATATCTGGAAACTGGCCTGCCGGGATTTCCATAAATTTGCATTGAAATTTGTTTTATCAGTTCCTCAACCCTCTGGTGCGCCGCGGACAATGCTCTTTCAATCTGGGCATGTGCGACATAAAGAGAATTTATTTCTCCATGAAGATCAGAATCATATGTCGCAGCAGCTTCCGTCATGCCGATCAGAGCTTGGACTTGCCGCAGATTTGATTCAGCGTTTCTCAGATTATCTTCCGCGTGTTTAAGTTTCTCCGCATTCCCGACTGTTTTCACTGAACCATAGCCCCGGCCAGAATCTCCCGCCGTGAGAGAGGCTCCGGGATCGCGTCGGTTTTTCCAGTTGTGGCGCTGATGGGCGCGGGCATAATAACGGAACGGTTTGCCGACACGCATTCCTGTGATCGTCGCGTCAACCACCTGGTCCAGTCCCATCATGAGCACGGGACTGCTGAAGTTCCGGTGCCTGCGCAGGAACGCGAACCTGCTGTCCATGTATCGTTCGTGGTCGGCGTTGTCCCCCGTTTTCAGCCATTTCATCCTGGCCGAAGCAATGGCCAGAACGCCGGACTTTCCATAATATTCCCCCGGCCACCACCAGGCAACGAACTGGCGCGCGATGAGGCTGCTGAGCTGATGACTGAGCGGGTTGGGATATCCGCGAAGGGCGAAGTCCCCCGCAAGGAGGAGCGTCCAAACTGCCGAGAGAGAAACCGGAACCGCCATGATCCAATCCGCCGTTCCGCCGAACATGTTCGGCATCCCCAAAAAAGCCAGAGCAACATTGATCCACACAGCCGCGTTCGCGGCGTTCAGCATCCGCCGGGTTGCGAGCAGAGTGTCCTGCGCGGTCATGACGGAAGGCGCCAAAATCGTTTGGATGTGCTGAACGACATGTGAGAACTTCACATTCGGATCGCCCTTGCGGAAGAATGTCACGCGGCGGGCGGCGGCGTCTGAATGGGCATCGATATCAGCGGAGAAGAGGATGATTTGGGCGGGATTATATTTGAGTTCCAACGCGCGGTCAATGACCTGATACCCGCTGACGGCGGGCAGGTTGTTATCGACCGGCATTGTGCCGTCCATGACGATGACGTCATAATAGTTTCGGTCATCGTTCAGCTTGTCCAGGGCGTCCTGGCCGTTGGAAAGCACAGTGTAATTCCAGTTCTTGCCTGAAAGGCTTTTCTCCCAAAATTCGCGCATAACAGGATCATCGTCGGCCACCAGGATGCGCGGCTGATAGGCGGCGATCCTGTTTTGAAGTTCGGCGATCTCACGGAACGCCTGGGCAGTTTGTTCCGGGTCTTTTTGGGCGCTGGCCAAACTGAGCCGATGTTTCGCCAAAACCAAGCGGGACTTTAAAATGTTCAAGGGCATGGCGCTCATCAGGGTTGCGGCGCCGAAATCCCAGGTACTCTCGGGCTGAAGCGGGATGCCGAGGAGCGAGCGGCGGCCTTTGCGGTATTCAAAATTATTTTTATAGTGGAGATAGAAATTGAGGAACACTGAAAATGACAAAACGCTCATCGCCGCGCCGAAAGCGGCATGGCGCCGGAAGGGCGGGCTTCGGAGATATTTGAAGAACGTCATGTCCTGAACGATTTCCGTTTCCTCTTCGCGGCGGGCGCGGTCCGCGCTGAAGTGCGCCATGGCATAAACAAAAGTCGATCCGAGGAAAAGCCCCAGGGAAGAGAAGAGCCCCAGATCAAAATGTAAAATCGCCAGGAGCGGGAGCCCGCGGAAAATCGTTTCCTCAACGAGAGCGTCGACAAAGCTTCCCACCCTCACCCCAAACCGGTCCGAGTTCCGTTCCCCCATGATCGCTTCGGGGATTGAGGGGCCTTGCGGTGGGGTGATTTCAGTCAAGTTCGCCAAGTCGGCCAGTGAGTTTATATTCCCGTATTTATCGGTCATCTCATCCAAAAATTTGGAGCTAACGGCTGATCCTTTGGATTCTTTGGTGTGAGTATCTGCTGCGCTTCGGAAGGCAACAATGACAAAATCATTGCCGACCTGCTTGATATAGAGACGCATATTATTGATACCAATTCTGCGGATATTCAATTTGTTGAGGGTTAAGGCCTGAAAGTATTTTGGGTTGTCTGGATTCTTGAGGAAATCCTGCAGTTTTCGAGTCACCCTGTAATCAAAACCGATCTCATTCCTGGCGCTGGGCACGACATAAACCCTCGGGTGAATAATATTTTCTGGGGCCTGATCGCTAACTGCCGTGACTTCTCCCGTGAAAGATAATTTTGCCAGCCCGCCTTTAACGCTTTTTCTCACATACGCAAGATACTTTGCACTTTCTTGAATGTCCCGCTCAACGGCCTGAACAATGGCTTCAAACGGTTCGCCCCGATGCGACGCGAAGTCATAGGCATCTATGGCGGTTTTCAATTCGTTCAATTTGTTCAGATTTGACTGGTGAACCTCAATGAAATCGCTGATGGGCATGGAATCGATGGTTGAATTGGGATCGATTTCAGCCCGCCGCCCTGCTTCCCTGACAATGAGCTTATGTAAATCTATCGTTTCATCCAAATCATCCGATTCTCTTGCTCTTCTGCTGTTTTCAGTCAATGCTTCGGGCGTCAGAGGTTCGACTTGCGGCGCAGGAGCAGGCGTGGGGACCTTTGGAGCGGCGGGCGCAACCGGCCTGGAAGAAATTGGTCCTGCCGAGGGTGGGATGACCGTTTTCGGAGGACTCTGACGTCTGAGTTTGGGTCTGATTGGAGCAACAGAGGAACTGCGCTTATGCCTGAGCACAAGGCGCTTGATCGTTCGAAAATTATAAAGGCCGAGGAGGACGCTTATCATTCCAATGATGCCCAGCTCATGATCCCTTAAAGTATCCCAGAGCGATGCGCGCGGAACCGCGGGAGTGTTTGAAAGCGGCATGGGGACTCGCGGGAATATGAGAATTTTGGGAGCCTGTTGAGAATTGTTTTGATTCACATCGCCGAGGCTTTTTTTAATGTTTTCCAAATTGGTGTTAACTTCTTGATTGAATTCCGCCGAGGACCGCCAACGATCAATCGACTCGGCAATCAATTTCAGTTCAGAAATTTTGTTTTTTGTTTCACTGGTTCCCTTGCCGGCTGACACTTCGGCTTCAAGCCGCTTGATTTCGTTTGGGAGCAGATCCGGCTTGTTAAAATATTCTTTCAGCCTGGAAAGAGCGGCCTGATGAAGTTCGAGAGATTGTCTTTCCATTTCGACGGTGTAGGCCGCGGTTGCAGGATTTTGTACGAGCTGAGACAAAACGACTCGAGCCCTTTCTGCGGAACTCAGAAATAATGTAAGCATGCGGTGGACTGCGTCCAGGTTGTTTTTTCGGAAGCTGATGATCGTGTTCCCCGGCAATGCCGTGAATTCCTCATCAAACTCATTTTGGCGCTTGCCCGGCAATTCATTGGCGAGGAGCTGATAAATCATGCCTCCGGTGGATCTTTCAAGGATTTTTATTGTGTCGGGAGCGAGGAGGTGTCTGGCGACGCGGAGGACTTCTTCGAAGCGGACGGATTGCTCTTTTGTCAGAGTCCCGTTGAACCAAATAAACGGAAGATGGTTGATGACCTGCACGGCGCCATTCGGGTTGTTTTGAGAAACGGCCGGCTCGGAGGGCTGAACAATTTTTGCGCTCACATAACGCACATTCACCGGGAGAACATCCACAGACTGAGGAATGATGATCACAAGCATCCTGACATTGTTCCCAAATCTCTCCAGGACGGGATTGTCGGGAATGCTGAATTCTATTGTGTTGCCCCGGACATTAAGATATTTTGCAGGCGTCATGGGAAAATTGAAGGTTTCCCCTGCTGAGCTTATCAGTGACACCTGCACGGAAGAATTGAAGAATTTTTCCGGACTGACTTGAATGACGATCTTGCTTTTGGCTTTTCTGTGTTCCTGGAACCGCGGGAGGGTCCTTTGATAGGGGGTCTCAGTAAATCCATTGCCGGCCCTCACAATCGTTGCCGTTTCGACAGGAGACACGATTCCCTGATTCAAATCCGTTTCCCTGGGCAGAGGCCGCAAAGTCTGGAGAACTTCGTTGAAAGAGGCAGGAGTCAGCACAGAAACACGGATGAACGACACATCGACAGGGAGTTCTTCCGCATCCGAAGAAATGAAGGCCACCCCAACGGACACATTGTTGCCGAACTTGTCCATGTTGACCGAAGTCAATGGGAGAATCAAATTTTGAGGATTCCGGCCGATTGTATATTCACCGAAAGACGGGAGTTCCTGCCGTTCGCCTGACGAAGAAAAAATAATCGACTGAACTTTTGCACGAAAGACTTTGCTCGAACTCATCTGGACCAACAAAACTGCATTGGAATTTTTATAGTCCTGAAAATTTTTCACAGATCCGAATGTAATGCTGTGAAAATGCGATACGATCGTCAGTTTCAAGGGGTCCTCCGCGCGAATCAGATCCTGGATTGCGGGCGTCTGAGGAGCTGATTGCTGAGCCGAAACGCCGGGGAATCGTGGACCCGAGATCGCCGCCCCCGGCTGGACCGTCTGCGCGGCAACGCCCACCACGGAGGAAAGCCCAAGGAAAGCGGCGAAGAAGAGGGCGCTGAGGATTTTGGGGTATCTTTTAGGCGAAGGGTCCGTGCTTTTTTGGGTCAACCTTTCGAGGAGCTGAGAGTGTGAGCTTTCAGAGATCCCCGCGTCAAGGATCCAGGACATGGAGGCCAGAATAAATCCGCGGACATCCTGTGAACTTTCAAAACTTTTTACTAATCGGGACTCATGGACTTTAAGGCCAAGTTTAAAGATGGTGGCGATATAGACATTGGAGGTCTGAGGATCAAGACTTCCGCGCTCGTCCAGATAATTGAGGAGCAATTTAAAATAATCATCAAGCTGGGAGAAATCCTCCAAAGTATCAGGGCCTGCAAGGAGGGACTTAGCCTCCTTTTTCATAATCTCAGTGATGTGCCCGGTGAGGGCGGGAATCGTATCTTCATAATCTGTTTCGTGATCCTTTAACGCTGGAACAAGGACATCAAGGTTTAGACGGAGCGCATCCATCAAATTCTTGAGTGAATCCTGAAGCGATGAAGGATCATTCAAACGAGCCCGCGCGTCCTCAACATTAAAACGAATCCCTTTGTCATTCGTCGATTGGAGATGTTCATCCAAAGCGATCAGATAAGATTCCAGCAAGCTCAACCCTTTCCCCGGAACGGACTGATGTGTCCGCTCATATTCTCCTGCAGTTGTTTTCAATGTTTCTTGAGCTTTCAAATATGCATTCTTCACAGATCTGTCGTGCGGAGAAACAGGATCGGGGGCTTTGGTTAGCGCGATAAAGCCGATTAAGAAGTTTATAATCCAGTGGTGAGAAACGTTAACAAATGCAGAAAAGTTTTGAGCAATTTCTTCCACATCGATGCCCCAAACCCCGACTCCACCCCGCTCCAAATCAACCCCATTGACAATCCAAGCCTGTTCCCAAACAAAATCATAAGCCCAATTCGTCACATAAATCGAGCTCCAAACCGCCGCTTCGCGAAGACCTCTCACGATCCAATTCACTGTCCAATGCGCTTCAGGATGATCCGCTAAGAAAGCGTCCATCGCGGCTTTGCGTTCGTGTTTTTTGCCTTCCCTGTGGAGTTGAGCGATGGTTAAGAGCTCTTCAGCTTCCGCCACTGGCGCGATTTGTATGCGGACCCGCCGTCTCCCCACATAACGCCCAATTCTGGGGCCGATACTAGCTCCAAATTTTTCGGTGAAATATTGAACCGACGTTTCGACGAGGGCGCGCGACTCGGGCAACTCATAAGTGGATTTTTTGGTGAGGGCCGGAGATGTGGGCGAGGAGGGAGGAAAAACCGAATCAAACACTTGGGCCAGATTTTCGACGGCCTCTTTGACTTGTGCGGCGGCATCAACTTGAACCGCCGTGTATCCGGTGAACCTTTCGTCGTGAATGACGACGGTGGGTGACGGTTTATCAGATCCATAACTGGACTTGATAAGATCGACAATATGCTGAGCAATGTCTCCCACGATGTCTTCAAGTGCGAATTCAGCCTCATCCAGATCAACCTCTCTCCTGCCTTCAAACAGCAAACTCATGGCCTCAAAATATTTTTTTTCAACATCTTTCACTTTCTTGATGGCTGGAGCCAGTTGGCGCCATTGTGTTTCCGCCTGAGCTTTGACTACCCTTTTTGCGGCTTCATATTCGCGTTGCATCTCAGTGAATTCTGACTGGGTTTTCCGTTCTGCGTCTCTCTGCCCATTGAGGAGTTCAAGAAAATCGCCAGAAACATCTGCGTTCAACTTCGCAGCGACCATCGTTCTCATATGCAGTTCTCTCGCCTGGTTATAGGCAGTCCCGAGTTCATAATATTTCCGAATGGTTTCAACCGCATCGGGCAGCGAGAGGGTTTCCCGCGGGCTTCTTCCGGATCTCCTGGAGGGGACCTTCGCCATTAACGGCACGGCCAAACTTGCGCCGATCATATGAAGAGCGGGAATGAGCGCGCCGAGCATCAGGAAGTTTCCGAGAAGGGAAAGCGGGTTGCTGAGAGCGGAGGAACCGTCCACGAAAGACGCGGCACCAACCGTGCCGAACGACAGGCTCGGCACATATCCCAGAATCACGGCCGTCAGGCACAACAATGTGAAGATGAGGAAAACGGAGAGGCCGGCGTATAAATTTAAGCGGGAGCGGAAAACAAACATCCTCCCCATGGAGCGCCACTGAAAATCCGTGATCCTGGAAAGGCGAAAATCTCTGGAAATCCGCGAATACCTTTCCATTCTCGTCGCAAAATCATTAATATCCCTGAACCCGCTCTTGCCCCGCGCATCGATGATCGCGTTCACGATCTTTTGCATATCAGAAGTGTTAACCGCAGGATCGCGGATAATATGAGTGACAAGCGAACGCCGATCCGCAGTGTTGATGGAGTTGTGCCGCTCTCTTATGCTCTCGGAAACAAAAAGATATACGGAATAAACGAGTGAAAGGGCATTAAAGATTAGGAGGAAGCTGAGGACCCCGGGATGAGCGGCAACCGGGGAAAAATTCTGAGGCGCGGTTTGAGCGAGAGGCTGAGCGAAAGCCGAACCTGAAAACCCAAGGAAAGCGGCGAAGAAGAGGACGCTGAGGAGAGGAACGTTTGTGCCAGTGAGTTTGCGAATAGTCTTTACAGCTTCAAGGAACCGAGTCATGGCATCGTTATTGGCGGACGGGTTCTGGGACGGGCCCCCATTCTTTACGGATGCAACTTGCACACCAATCTCTCTCAAGGCAGACTCACGAGCTTTCAGGGCTGCAGCGAGGAGAGCCTCACGGTTATAGGTTGGGGGTTCGGGCGTCAACAGATGGGAAGTATACGAGTCGTTTGATAAAACAACCTTTGGTTTTTCCTCGGGCGACGGGTGATTGGGATCGGGATTCAAAGACGAATCTGCCCCGCCCTTGGATGGAGTTGCCGAATTCGTTCCTTCAACGGGAGGGATCAAGGGATCGCGTTTGATCCGGATCGTCATTAAAACAGGGATGAGCGCGCCCAGCATCAGGAAGTTTCCGAGAAGGGAAAGCGGGTTGCTGAGAGCGGAGGAACCGTTCACGAAAGCGGCGGCCAGGGTTGGGATTGAGGCGTGGGCCGGCAAAGCGGGCCAGGCGAGAAAGTGAGAGATGAGGAGAGATGCTGTTCCAAGGATCAGAAATAGACCGGAGAGATTGATGATTTTTTCAAGGTCATTTGTGACACGCGGACGGACCTCTCCGCTGGGTGTGATCATCCATTTCTTGCTTTGCACTCTTAAAAAAAGCGTAAGCCTGTCCGCATTATCCCCCTCCGTCTCAAACGGGCTTGAATGGACGGTTGACTTGATTCGTCCTTTAAGAATGGTTTCCCGGTCGCTGCATGAAAACACAACGGTGGTCCCAGCAGGAGGAACCAGTGGGGTCCCCAGATTTTTGTTCACAAAGTTCACAGAGACAAAATCACGGGCCGAATCCGGATAAAGATAGGTGCTATTGCCGGAAATTGTAAGGGTGGCCGCCATATACTCTCCGTCGGTGTGAGCCATGATGGTTCCGCCGTTTTCGTCCTGGATGGAAGCTTTCCAATCCACGCCCGCTCCCACGTTCACGATCTCAAGATCTTCATCTGGGAACAGGTCCCTGAGCCGTTTCAGAGTTGTATCCGCCCATTTCGCAACAGCAAGCTTTGCTTCGTCACCCAAATGAATTGTCGCTGCGCCTTGAGGCATACCGATGCCTGCAATGTTGAAAATATACGCGTCCGAGCGGTTTCTCAAAGTGACGCGATACCCCTCCGCAATCTGTTCTGCAAATCTATTGACCGGCAATTCTCTGGTATCCAGAATCCCCCAGCCATGCTGAGACATGGTGGAATCGAAATCGGGGAGAGAGCCAGGTTCCTGCGGCTGTCTTCCGGATCTTCTGGAGGGGACCTTTGCCATTAACCACGCGGCCAAACTTGCGCCAAACCTATGAAATGAGGGGATGAGCGCGCCCAGCATCAGGAAGTTTCCGAGAAGGGAAAGCGGGTTGCTGAGAGCGGAGGAACCGTTCACGAAAGCGGCGGCCAGGGTTGGGATTGAGGTGTGGGCCGGCAAAGCGGGCCAGGCGAGAAAATGAGTGGCGAGGAGACTGGAGACTCCGAGAGTTGCGAGAGAAAGGAGGGCAGAAAAGTGAATGGGCGTCATCCGAGAACCCATGTCTTCCGCCTCTGCAGGGAGGAGGGCTGGCCTCAGAGCAAGTTTTTCTTTCAGCGCGTCTTTCGCCGGTTTCCAGTTGCCCTTGACCGGGATAATGAATATGGCCAAAGGGAAGAGCAGTCCGACCCAGCGCAACACATAAGGTTCCTTGAACCACAGCACGGCTTCAAACCTCATCTTTGTTAAAGAATACCGATACCCAATGGCTTTCACTGTAAAATCGGAAGGCGATGAACCGAGGAGATCAAGTTCGTCTTCTGAAAATCTTAAAAGTTTTTGCGGATTTTCGATGGAACTTAATACCAAGTAAAGTGGGTATTGATATAACATGGCCAGCGCAAAAGCATACAGGAGAGAATCGGCCAACAGGTTCGGCGCAATCATTCCATTCACCAGGACCTGGTTGACTATCTTGATCCATATTTCGATATTGCCTACTGATATGGAAAAGTAAAGCAGGCCCATGAATAATCGGCCATACTTTAATATTGGGCTTTTTATATTGCCAAAATGAATGCTGGTTTTAGGCAAAGTGAAATATTCATGAATTCCTTTTGCAAGCAACACCGCCAAACCGCCATTTATGAGAGCATCCCCGATCGGCACGTTTATCACAAAATCAATTAAAGAGGATATTGATTGATGAATTATTTTTTCACGCACAAATTCATAAAAATTAAAGTAAATCAAAACAAAAACGGTCGGCAAACCGATCTCAAGCACAATCCATTCAAAAGTTGATAGAGATGTAAGCCGATCGGACAGCCCGCGTGTCTTGCTCTTGAACTCATCCTTCCATCGTTGCGGGATCAAGAACCAGGAGATGACGGCAAGCCCCGTCACGATGAGAGGCGCGATCCCTGTGACGATTCCAAGGGCCAGCAAAAAGCCTTGCGAATATACGGGTGTTCCGGGAATCATTTGCGTTTTACCCCACGAGAATGATTTAAAACCTCTCCACCATTTGCGAGAGGAGTTCTGAGTGCCAACCGATTTTATAGATTCACCGGAGCCATCGATAGAAACAGGTAAATTAATTTCTCCGTTTTGGACTGGAATTGTGACTTGAGCAGTGTTCTCTCCGGAATCTGCTGCAGTGGCACGAAGTCCAGCAACCATGGCGGCGGAAGCGCGTTGTTCAAATTCTGACGGAACATCGCCAGGCACGGCGATTTCGTGCGCACCGATGATTGCGCCCGCTGGTTCCGCCAAATGAGCAGGTCCGATCGCTTTGTTCACAAACAGCTTGTCGCCATCAAAAAGTTTCTCCAGCGGTGTCTTTTCCTGGGTGAAGACGCTCAGATATTCTGTGCCGGATTTTCCTTCGATTTTGGTGATCTTGGGGGCCAGAGCGATGGTGGCGATGCCTTTCTCGTGCAGGAGGCGCGTGACGCCTTCTGTGTGATATCCCCCCGTCACGAGGACGGCGAATTTGGCGTGTTTGGATTGAGCTTGGGCGAGGAGATTTGACGTCAAGGCTTGATCGCGGAGTTGGGCGTGTTCGAAGAAGGTTTCGAAGGTTGCCAGCGAGTTGCGGATAGTTCCAAAATCTTTCCCGACGGGAACCAGAGTTCCCCCGCTTATCCCGCCACGGAGGCGGGATTGCGGGTCCCCCTCCACGGGAAAAATTTTCGAACTATCCGCAACTCGCCGGCAATATTCCCTCCACTCATCGGGGGTGAGAGCAAAATCCAGAAGCTTGCCTGTCAAATATAGGTTCCTTGATCGGGCGACGGCGGACTTTTCTTCGGGAGATTTGGCGAGAGAAGCATAAACATTTGTTTCCATCGCTTTGACTTCGGAGAGGAACTTTTCGGCGTTGATCTGGTCAGAGAGAAGCGCATAGGCCATATACGCCTTCATGGACGGATATTTCGCGCAGTCCACTCCGGCTTTCTTGCACAGAGTTTCCAGATAAACATAAAAATCGGAGTTGCGGATTTTCCCCAAGCGGAACGCCACGCTCATGTTCAAAAGCTGGGCAACCTGGGGTTTGGACAGGCTGTTCACAAGAGACTGAACCATTTTCGCTCTCTCGGCTTCCACTTTCTGGAAGTCGAGAGCGTTTTCCATGGAGAGGGCTTTCAGGAATGTGTTGGCCGAGGGCGTAACAACGCTTTTTGACGCAAGTTCTTTTACATAATCCCCAAGAGGCAAGGTTCCCTTCTGATATGCGATGACTTTGCAGTCAAAATCGAGGAGAGCGGGATTATAAACCTGGGATTTTTTTTGGTCGAGAGAGGTTTCTGCCTGCTCCAAATCTTTTTTCAGCCCGTCCACTTTCCCGACAGAATCTTTATAGGCCTGGATGTGCTCGGAATGGAGTTTTTGGTCGTCAACGCCGACGAAGGACACCTCACCCCCCGCCAAGGCGGGACCCTCTCCACGATGTGGAGAGGGAGCAACAAGAGCGGCGTGGATGGCGCCTGAAAGTTTGTTTTCTTTCAAGAAATAATCCGCCACCATTTGCACGGACTTTTGATCCTCAAAAGAACGGAAACCGGAAATATCGATGTCTTTGAACGCGCCTTCCAGGGCCACCAGATCAACCTGGCCTTGATCGATGAGGGCTTGAAGGGATTTTGAAATGTTCGTCTGGGCCTCGGCGTTCATGTGGACATCTTGAATGTTTAAAACGGTGAGATCGGTCGGTTTCCATCCGGCAGGGAAATGGGCGCTCTTGAGATTGGCAAAGGCCAAAGGCAATTTCAGGTTTGTGATCGGAATGTGGGACGCGGCGGCTGTGGGCAGACTGTCCAGGATGGAAGGCTGTTCTCCGAGGGAAGCGGGCAAAGACGGCAAAATGCCGGAATGGATCCTGGGCAGTTGGGCCAACTGTAGGGGCGACGCATGCGTCGCCCTTACATCCGACGGTTTTTCCGCTTCCTTCATTTTCTCAACAGCGGTTTTGCGCTCTTCCCACAGGCTGGCCTGGGCATAGGCCGGGGCAATGGCGGAATATACAAAGATAACCAAAAGGCCGGACGTAAAGGCCTTTTTGAGAGGGGACGGCCGATGGATCATATACCAAAAGTGTAACAGATCGGACCTCCCCTTGTCCTAAACTTTTTGTAAACTTTTTGTAAATCTTTTGGGTTATTTAATCAGGCCGGATTTGATGAGGATCTTGGGTTCGACGACGAGGTCGATGGTGCGGGACTCGAAGGCGGAGGAACGGGTGATCTGCTCATAGTTCCACTTGATGAGCTCTTCCTTGAAGGTCCTGCCGGAAGTGGCGTTGGAGAAGGCTGAAATCGGAGCGATTTTGCCCTCGTTGGAGAGGATATAGGTGTCATATTGCTCAAAGGGGATGTCGATGTTGGTTCGGGGATAATAAGTGATCAGGCGCTGGTGGATGCCGTCTGAGAAAAGCGGAGAATCCTGGTTGGCGCTGTCGGGAAAATAAGAATCGAAGGCATAGTTTCCGTTCAGATATTTGAAGCCGGCGTTCCCGATGTTTTGATCCACATAAACCGTGAGGGTCTTGCCGCGGACGATCATGCTGGCTCCCTGAGTGAGGTCAGCGTTGTTGATGGATTCGAGGGTGGCGATGTTGGTGACGCCGGCGCGGGCAGAATAATATTGAAACCAGGGCTGAGTGAGGGTTCCCGAGGGAACATTTGAGAGAGAAAGATTGCTGAGGACAGAGGACGGGCCCATGAGGTGGGCATAGCGGTTGAAGACGGTGCGCCAGAGGGTCTCGCCTTGTTTCAGGGTTTTGAATGTGTCGTTGGCGGAATCGTAGACCCCGTCCTGGGACACGCCGGCGTTTTTATAGACATCGGCGACGGGATCATAAATTTTTCCGTTGGCGGAAGAAAGCTGGTTGGCCGTGTCGGTGATGGAGCCGGGAGTTCCGTCGGAGTTCACGTTATAGGCCTGGAGCGTATAGGTCGTGCCGTCATAGGTCACCTTGACGAGGTGCCCGCCGTCGGCCATGTCTTTCAGGGCGTCCGTGAGGTTGGATTGCGCCATTTCATAAGAGGACAGATAATATTCCGGCGCGGCGTCTCCGATTTGGCGGCCTGCGGCGTTCCGAAGAGCCACAGACAAGTCCGCGGGCAAGGTCTTGTTGAAAACGCCTTTGTATGTGAAATAATCAAACCGGTTTTCGCGGGTGTTCAGGACAACAAATTTGAACGCCTTGTCGCGGTCCGCTTCAGCCACATCTTTGGGCCGGCGCAAAATATATTCTTCAAGGCGCACGCGGAACCCGTTCACATCGACGAGAGATTTGCCTTCCTGATATTCCGCGAGCTTCATTTCTTCGGCCGCCGCCGCCTGGATCTGGTCGCGCGTCATGTCCAGCCCCACTTCTTTGCGGGCCAGTTCCTTGAGAGAGGTGTCTCCGCTTTCGCTGTTTCCGTCGAGGATGGCGGGGGTTCCCAGAGTTTCCTGTGAGGCGTCAAATTTGAGCGATTGTCCCGCGCCGACATCCGTCGATTCTCCCGTGGCATTTTTGAGGCCGTTCACGATGCCGGAATAAACATCAAGTTTGGTGTCTCCGGCTTTGTCGATGCCGACATAAAAATCCGTGCCGCGGACGGAACAAACAGCGGTGGGCGTGCGCAAAGTGAAATTTTTTCCAAGTCGCGAAACTTTGTTGCGCGTGCTCCCTGCGGTTTGCTTCATCTGGATCGGCGCCGCAAGATGGCTCATCTCAAGGATGGTTCCTGGCCCCACTTCCGTGCGGGATCCGTCCTGAAAGAGCAGGTTGGCTTTGGACCGGCTGCCGGTTCGGATTTTTTCGCCTTCTTTGATGAACAGTTTCGGCGCGGCTTTTTTCCAGAACTTGGAATTTTTGGGCTGGACCTCGACGGTGCCGGTGAACGAGACGATAATGGCCTGCCGGGCGTGAACAGATTGCGCGAGGAGCAGGAAGAAAACGGGGAGCAGCAGCAGATGTTTTCTCTTCATATTAAAATCTCAACTTTATCGAATATCTGAAAGTGTTGCCCAGGTTGCCATAAGGCGTCCAGGCGAAATCA
>JAKFYJ010000016.1 GCA_021730935.1 Elusimicrobiota bacterium | reverse complement strand
TGGGGGGGAAACTATGGTTCAATCAAACTTAATACTTTTCCTCCTTCCATTGATGATATTGAAATGGGAAGCGGTGGAGGAAGTGGCATTCATTCTGTAAATAAGCAAGGAGGTTTCGGAGGCAGCGGTGGTGGTAATTTAATCATTATGAGCACATCCATTACTATTTCAGGATCTATTGAATCAAATGGGTCAAAAGGTGGCGATGGTGATGGGAGTGGAGGTTCTGATCCTGATGGAGGCGGGGGTGGAGGTGGATCTGGCGGTGGAATTATTTTATATGCGCATTCTATAGTAATTAGTGGATCAATAAAAGCAAACGGTGGAAATGGGGGCAATGGAGGATTTAATCACCCTGGCGGTGGCGGAGGAGGTGGAAGTGGTGGAAGAATTAAGATTTATTATTCATCATCTCTTACCGGACCATCAAATGTAAATGCTTTAGCAGGTATTCGTGGAACAGGACCTGAGGGGGCGAACGCTGTAAATGGTTCTAGCGGGACAGTTTACTTCAATCAAATTCCCGCTATCCCACTACACATTTCCCCTCAAGTAAGTTCCTCGACAGCGCAACCGCTGTTTAATTGGTCTGATAGCAATGATCAGGATGGTCCAAGTTTACAGGGCTATCAGATTCAGATCTCTTCTGCTTTAGATTTTGCATCAATTTACCATACTGCAAATTCGATTGTTTCCGAATATCAAATCCCTATTCACCTTTCAGGAATTTATTATTGGCGCGTGCGCGCATTTGATGGAGAAATCTATTCGGATTGGAGCAATCCGTGGCTAGTCATCGGGGACACTTCAAACCCCACAGGACTTTCCATTACTTCAATTGCTACTAATATCTCTTCGGCATCAGTTGTCCTAAATGTTGATCATTTCTCACTGAGCGGCCCGCATGCCCAACCCTTTTGGGTCGAAGCTTCTCGTGAATCAAGTTTTAGTTTCATCGATTCATCGTCAGGTTGGATTGCATCGAATATTTGGAACACAACAAACCTTTTGCCAGGTTCGAGTTATTACTTCCGTATGAAAGCTCGAAACGCCGCCCTCAACGAAACTCCCTGGTCCTCCACAACTTCCGTTAAAACGCTCACCACCCGGCCGGACTCTCTCGCGCTTTCGTTCATCGGCTCCACCTCAGTTCAGGTCGCCTGGGGTTCGGGCATCAACCCGCCGGGAACTCTCTTCAGCGTGCAGATTTCCACGGGCAACAATTTTTCAGCCGCCCCGGCCAGCATCGTCGGAGGGAATTCTCACGTCTTGGCCGGACTTTCGCCGAACAAGCTTTATTTTTATCGCGTTGCCAACAAGGATTATGTGTCTTACCCATCGGAATTCGTCACCGGGTTTCTGTATACGCGCCCCAACTTGCCAGCGGCCCAGCCTTTCAGCTTCGTGACTCTGTCAGCCGTTACACCCAATTGGACGGATAACGGCAATCCTGCCGGCACGGAATATTTGGTCACGGCGTCGTCCGATGCATCCTCGGCAGGATCCGTCAACCTCATTTTCGCCGCAAGCCAGTGGCAGACAGCCTTGAGCACATCCTTTGTTTCTCTCTCGCCCAACGTCACTCACTATTTCCGCGTCAAAGCCCGAAACAGCCTTCAGATGGAAACGGGATATCTTGATCTCGGCTCCACGGTCACTCTGGCCGCCCCAACTCCCCGGCCGCAGGTGACGGGAGGATACGACGAGGTGTTCGGATATGGATATTATTTCCGGGTGACCCCAAGTTTCGGGCAAAATTCTCCGGACACGGAACTCGCGATCAAGAAGACCGGGACTCAGGAATATCTTCAGGGCAACGGGACCTTTGACACGCTTGAGGTGTGGAAAACAAAATCCCAGTGGGAATCCGGGTTCCTGACGAACATCGCGACAGTCACGGCCGGATCAACCTTGAGCTTTGTCACGGTGTCCAGGAACTTTAACACCCTGCGCGCTCCAGACTCAGCCTCTCAGAATGGCACTTTGCCTCCCTCTCAGCCGGCCACGCCGATCATCTCTCAATCGGACTCCGCGAACCTCCGCATAAGCAATTATTTCACGGTCCCAGGCGCGGACAGCTATTGGATCTATACTTCCATCTTCAGCTCTGCCCCCGCACCCTCTCTTGTGTTTCTTGCCTCCGCCGCGGCTCCCACTTTTGACGACGCCGTGCCTTGTTTGCCGCCTTCAGCTCCGGCGCTCAGCGTCACAACCGCAACAGCGAGCCATGTGATGCTGTCCTGGACCGCGTCGAACGCCCCCGCCTGCGGCCCAAGGTTTTATAAGGTCTCCGCCGCGGATTCTCAGGGACAAACAGGACAGAAGAGCCAAGTGGGCTCCGGATCCTCCTCAATCAACCCAAACATCTCCGAATACGGCATTTATCGAGACGGCCTGTTTATCGCTTCCGCCGCAGGCAGCGCATCAACATACACGGACAGCTCTGTGTCTCAAGGCTCCTCTTATCAATATTCCATCGTCGCCCGAACCACCCAGGGCTCTCTCTCCCTTTCCACGCCTTCCGCCTCCGCTCAGGCCCTGACCCCTGTGACCAATCTCGCCATCACCGGCCGCGAGATTTATGACACCGACAACGACGGCCTCGGCGACACCATCAAGATCACATTCAATCAGCCCCTCGTGGACTCCACCGTGGGCTCCGCGTCATTCCTCGTCGGAACCGTGACAGGGAAAGCGTCCGCAAATCCCGACAACATTCCCAACGACAATGCGTTGTCGGTCTATGTGGGAAACCTGTTCAAAGGCGACGATGTTCCCGCCGTCAAATATGCCGGAGGGGGGATCACCTCAACTTTGGGCAAAGTGTTGTCTCCGGAATCATCCTCCGCAAACGCTCTCGACAAAGTCGCTCCCGTGATTGAGCAGGTTGGAGCCGTTTCACTCAACAGCCGGACGGTCCTCCGCGTGAGGTTCTCGGAACCCGTGCAGGGCGGAACGGTTGGAAACCTCTCCAAGTGGGCCCTTGAAGCGCCGCCCGGAACTCCCGTCTCTCTCGCAGGAGCCGGCATCGCGTTCGACAACCCAAAAACCGTCGCCCTCACGATCCCTCACGAACTCGGAAACACGAACTCCTTCAAAGTCCTCTGCGCCAGCGCGCCCGACATCGCCGGAAATGCCCGCACCTCCACCGCCTACACCTCGTTCTCCGTCCTCAAGGCCCCGCACGCCTTCAGCGTCGTCAAGGACGCTCAGGGAAGAAAATCCCAGGGCAACGCCGTCCACGCTTCCGTCCAGCTCACCCTCTTCTTCGACAGGGAAATGAATCCTGTCTCGCTCCAGAATGGAATCGCTCTTTTCATGGTGCAGGACAAACTCGGCAACAGCGTGTTCAACCCCGTCCCCGGAAATGTGCAGTTGTTGGTGGGAAACCAGATGATGCGCTTTGTGCCCTCCGCGGCACTTCCCAAAGGCAGCAAATATCGCGTCGTGACCTCCTCCGCTCTCACAGACGCGTTCGGATATAGCAGAGGCGAAGAATATTGGTGGGAATTTTATACCGCGGCCGATTACACGGAAAAGACGGTCATCTCCATGCCGGGCTTCAAATTTTTCTTAAACCCGGGAACCTTCAACGAAGACGCAGGACTCGCTCTCGCAACCGATCCGGAAAACAATGCCCAATATGCCAATCGAGCAGTCCTGTCCAGTGCGTTCGAACTTGAACGCCGAAAAGCCGAGCAGGCCGGAAACGGACCCCATGCCCCGATCCCTTCACTCGCCTTCGAGATCGTGGGGGAAACTCCTGCAGGGAACATCCTCCAGGGCCGCCTCGGCAGTCCTGTCCAGGTCTCCATCACTTATCCTGACGCCGACAACGACAACATCATTGATGGAACAAACCCGGGCGTCGCCGCCAAGGATCTGGAGCTCTATTTCCTCGATGAGAATTTGGGAGAATTCAGAAAGGTCGCATCCACAGTGAACCCCAACACTCAAACAATCACAGCTTCGCTCAGCCATTTCTCGGTCTATGCTCTCATGGGCGCTCTCTCAACCAACGTAAACAGTTTTCTCGTGCGCCCCAACCTTTGGGAACCCCGCAAAGACCCCTTGCCGGTCATCCTGGACAATCTCCCGGACCCGTCGGAAATCAATGTCTATTCCGTCACAGGCCAGAAAGTCCGCACCCTCATAAACTCGGGACAATCCTCCATTGAGTGGAACGGATCCTCAGACTCCGGAGAACCGCTCGCGAGCGGCGTTTATGTTCTGGTTTTAAAAGGCGCGGGAGGAACGAAGAGCAAGAAACTTACGATTGTGAGATAGGAAGGGTGAAATAAAAAGTACTGCCTTTTCCGGGCCCGGGGCTTTTGGCTCCGATTTCGCCGCCGTGAGCTGAGACGATCTCTTTCGCGATCGCCAGGCCCAACCCCAGACCTTCGCGCTTGTGGGGGGAAGATTCCACCTGAAAAAACGGGTCAAAAATCCTGTCCTGATCCGCATCCGAAATCCCCTCGCCGTTGTCTTCCACTTCCGTCACGACTTTTCCGCCCTCGAGGCGAACCTTCACTCGCACCTTGCCGCCTTCGGGGGTGTGTTTCAGCGAATTCGAGATGAGGTTCGTCGCCACCTGGTGCAGACGGTCGGAATCTCCCGTCACCCGGATCTCTCCCGGCGCAATCGCCCAGGACAGCTCAATCTTTTTATTCTTCGCGTTCGGAGCCAGCGTGCTTTCCAGTTCCCGGAGGATGGCCGCGAAATCAAACCGCTCATGATCAATGCGGAGTTTGCCCGACTCAATGCTCACAAAATCCATGAGAGTGCCCACCAGGTTGTTCATCCGGGTGATGGACGTGTCGACCATCGACAGATATTTTTTTTCCTCGGCTTCCGTCAGGTTCGGCTCCGTCATGAGCATGTCGCAGAAGCCCCGCGCGGAAGTGAGCGGCGTGCGGAGGTCGTGGGTCACGATCGACAAAAATTTGGATTTCATTTTATTGGCGCGCTCGAGGGAAAGATTGGATTCCTGAAGGTTCCGGACGAGCCGCTTGTTCTCCTCGATGA
Source organism: Elusimicrobiota bacterium (assembly GCA_021730935.1). Lineage (GTDB taxonomy): Bacteria > Elusimicrobiota > Elusimicrobia > 2-02-FULL-39-32 > 2-02-FULL-39-32 > 2-01-FULL-60-11. Next base: position 20,984 of record JAKFYJ010000016.1, on the reverse strand, counting down.
GACTGCGGTTTTCAATCGCCTTCGCCACGCTCCGGGCCAGGAAAACCCGGTCGATGGGCTTGGAGATGAAATCATAAATATTTTCGTTGATGGCTTTGACGGCAAGTTCAAGGGTGGGATAGGCCGTCATGAGGATCACGGGGAGATCGGGGTCCAGCGCCTTGAGCCTCCGCGCCAGGTCCAGGCCGTTCACTTTCCCGAGCTGATAATCCACCAGCGCGATCGCGGGCCTGAATTTCGCCATCGCCGCCTCCGCCTCAGCCTGAGTTTCCGCGAGGGAAGTCTCAAATCCGTATTCGCCCAAAATGTCGCAGACCATTTCGCCGATCGCCGTTTCGTCATCGACGATCAGGATTTTCGTTTCCATTTTCACATTCTACAAAATATTTTTTCACCCCTTTAAAAATAAAAGCACTTCTGTTACAATCCATATGCAAATGAAATCCGCTCCCAAGAAAATACTCGTCGTTGAAGACGATCTCTCCACCCTGGAAATGCTCCGCGTGTTCCTTTCCAAGGGCGGCTATGAGGTCATGATCGAGCGGAGCGGCACGAAGATTTATGAGCTCGTGAAAGAAAAGATGCCCGACGTCATCCTCCTGGACGCGGTCCTCCCCGGAATGGACGGATATACCATCCAGAAAAAACTTTTCAATGACCCGGCGACCCAAAGCATCCCCATCATCATGATCAGCGCCAACCTCCAGCTTGAGCAGGTGTTCGTCGGCAAGGAAAATGTGCTCGATTTCCTCCACAAGCCTTTCAACGTCAACGATCTCCGGGACAAAATCTCCAAAGTCATCAAAGGATAACATGGGCAAGCTCAAAGTTTTCTGGATCCGATATAAAATCCCGATCTTGGTGATCACCTTCGTCATCATCCTGATGATCTGCATCGGCATCAGCATGATGTTCGTGGAGTCGTTCTATCGCGTGCTCATGATCGCGCAGAGCTTCGAGCAGATCTTCATGACCGTGATCAGCGCCTTCGTTTTCGCTTATGCTTACACCTGGGTGCTCCAGGGCGGTTTCGCCTCCATGAAGAAGGGGAAAATCAAGGCCCAGAACGTGAAAGTCATGTTCCGGGACGTCATCGGCCTTGAAGACGCCAAGCGCGAAGCCTGGGAAGTGGTCCAGCTTTTGAAAGACCGGGCGCGGCTCAAACAAGTCGGAGGGAAAATCATCAAGGGCGTGCTCATGGTGGGTCCGCCGGGCTGCGGAAAAACCCTGCTCGCCAAAGCCATCGCCGCGGAATCCGGGATCCCGCTCATCTCCATGGCCGGAAGCGAATTCGTGGAAGTTTTCGTCGGAGTGGGCGCCGCAAGAGTGCGCAAACTTTTTCAGGAAGCCCGCCTCCAAGCCATGGAACACGGAGCCTGCCTCATTTTCATCGACGAAATCGAAGTCATCGGGCGCGGCAGGACTTTTTCGTTCATGGGAGCCGGAGAAGAAACCAACAGCACCCAGAACCAGCTTTTGGTGGAGATGGACGGCCTCAAAGATTCTCATGAAAACATCGTCGTGCTGGGGGCGACCAACGCGCAGGAAAATGTTCTGGACGCGGCGCTCCTGCGGCCCGGCCGTTTCGACCGAAAAATCCACATCGAGCGCCCCAACCTTCAGGAGCGCGAAAAACTTTTCCAGTATTATTTGAGCAAGGTCAAATTTGATCCCCAGATCAGCATCCCGCGCCTCGCCCGCAAAACCGTATACAAGTCTCCCGCGGACATTGAAAACCTCATCAAGGAAGCGGCCCTGATCGCCAACCGGAACGACCGCGAACAGATCCAGTTCAACGATCTTTCACAATCCATGGACCGCATCGACCTGGGGATGGAACGCAAACTCTCCATGTCGGATTATGAGCGCAGGCTCACGGCTTATCACGAATCGGGCCATCTCCTGACCCTCTATTTTCTCCATCCCACCGACGACGTTTTCAAAGCCAGCATCATCTCGCGCGGCGGGGCTCTGGGCGTGGTCCACCACCATCCGAGGGAAGAAATTTACACCGAAGACCGCAACAAGCTCCTGGCGGACATCAAAGTGTCTCTCGCGGGCTATGTCGCGGAAAAAATAAAGTTCGGCGTCACTTCCAGCGGTGTCTCTTCGGATTTCCGCCACGCCACCCATCTGGCCAACACGATGGTCTGGAACCTGGGCATGGGAAACAGCGGCCTCATCGGGGATTTCAGTCAGTTTCAGGACGCCCGCAAAGGGACCGACATGCTTTCGGGAGACCTCAAGAACGAGCTGAACGCCCAGTTCAACCAGATCATGAAAAACTCCCTCGACGAAGTGGAAACCATCCTCCGCAGGGAATGGGACATCCTGGAAATCTTCGTTGAAGAACTGCTTAAGAAAGGCGAGCTGGATTATGACGAAATCGAAGAAATCTTCAAGCGCCACGGGAAAGCGCGCCTGTTCCCGGGACAATGAAGCATGAACGCGCGATCCGGAGCTTCGCTTTAATCGCATGTCTCTGCCTCCCCGCCTGCGGCCCCAGTTATCCCAAGGAAAAGCTGGGGGAATCCATCCTGAAACTTTTCAAGAAAGAGGTCGGGACGGATCAGGTCCAGTCAAAAGTGGTCGGCAAAACGCTTTATGTTTCTTTCCCGATTGAAAACATGGTGACCGCGAGCCTGGACCTGCCCAAGGACGTGACCGAAAAGCTGGAGAACGCCATGCTTTCCGTCTCCAGGATCGCCATGAGCACGGACGAGAAACTCGATTTCACCATCCTGAACGCCCGGGACGAAACCTGGGGAGTCCAAACCACCTTCATCCGCCGCATCGAAGATTTAAAATTCATGTATTACTATAAAATTTCCAAATCCGATTTCGACGAGCGCTTCATCCTGGAAACCAAAAAATTTGACCCTTCCGAGAATCAGCCCAAAGAAGAATTAAAAGACCTGAGCCTCCAGGATTATATGGCCCGCTGGGTCGCTTTCCGCATCAATTTCGGGAGCCGCGCCAACCTGTTCCTGGGCGCAGTTTTGGGCCTTGAAAAAGTGACGCCGGAATATGACGGCGCTTCAAAAACCCTGACCCTGACCGTCGAGAATGACGACCATTACGCCGCCGACAAATCCAGTTCCACCCTCGGCGCCCAGCTCCTGAAAAACTCGATCCTCGAGCAGATGAAGAAAGTGGAAACCAAATATTCCCGCAGTCTGCCGAAAGGGGAGACCTGGGCGGAGGATCTCGCCGTCAAAAGCTCAAAGGGCAAAATGATATTCGCCGCGCGCAAAAAAGAATGGATGGATTATGAGATCAAAAATTCTGATCGTTGACGACGACACCAAGATCTGTTCGCTCCTTTCCGACATCCTGCGCGAAGGGGAATTTGAGACGATCCTGTCCCACACCACGGAAGAGGCCTGGGAAAAAATCGCCGAGGAAGCGCCCGACCTGATCCTGCTGGACGTTGAAGTTCCCATGAAAGGCGGCCTCGAATTCTGCCGGGAAATCAAAAGCAAGGAACTGACCCAGAACATCCCGATCATTTTTCTCACGGTGCGGGACCAGGAGATCGACAAGGTTTCAGCGCTCAACCTGGGCGGCGACGATTTCATCACCAAGCCTTTCCGCTCCAAAGAGCTGGTCGCCCGCATCAAAGTGGTCCTCCGACGATACAACGCCGTCCGGGGAGCCAGCCTCGTCCAGCAGAACGGACTTTCCATCGATTTTGACCGCCGCGTGGTCAGGCACAAAGACGCGATCGTCCATTTAACGCCCCGAGAATTCGGCCTGCTCGAATATCTTTATAAAAACCGCCACAAAGTCATGAGCGACAAGGCGATTTTCGAGTCCCTCTGGGGCTCTTCCTCCGGCTCCTCGATCGCCACCCTTTATACCCACATGGACCGCCTGCGCAAAAAACTGGGCGTGAACAGCTCCATCGTCAAAACCATCGCCGGAGTGGGATATCGTTTCGATGAACGCTCCAAAGAGAGGCGGGACCGATGAAAAAATCAGGCTATTGGGCCGGAGCCGGTTTCTGTCTCCTCTCCATTTTATGCCTTTCCCTCTCCCTCGTGCCCCTCGTCCGCGCCTATTTTTATAAACCCATCGCCGTCACCATGCCCGGCCAGACCAAAATCGACGCCAAGCTCCCCGGGACCTATATCGGCATCACCTCATTCACGGGCCGTACGCCGGAAGACCGGATCAAGGCCATGAACATGGATTATTGGTTCTCAGACTCGTCCGAAAAAGAATTTTACAAAGTGAACAAATTTCCTTCTAAAAATTATTATTCCGAAAAGGAAGAAGCGCAGGCGCCCCTCTTTGAGCTGATCGTCGGAAAAGCCGGCAAATATGTCTTCACCTCGGATTATGCCATCGGCACCGAAGGCCCCTCGTTCCAGACCGTCCTCATCCATTATGACGCCGAACATATCCGCTCCGAACTCGTCATCGGCCTCCTCATGTGCGTCCTCACCGGCGCCCTGGGGGGATTTTTGATCTGGAAAACCCGCCGTTCATCAGCCTCTTGACCTCCAAACTGTTTTAACCCTGCAGCTCCCAAGCGCCTTATTTTTTTGTACAATATTGGTCATTGTGGGCATAGAAAAGGGGGCCGCCAATGGCGGATAGCGACAAGAGGGTCTCGGCCAGAGTCCCGTTAAAAATTCCGGTTCAGTGCTTGCCGGCCGGTTCCGATGTTCCGGCGGAGCAAAGCCTTGAAATCTGGACCAGCGACGTCAATACTTCCGGGACAGGATTTATTTGGCCGATTTCTTCAAAGCCGCAGACCTGCCCCGTCTGCTTGACGGTCGTGAAAGACCCCAATTGCTTCAAGGCCCAGTGCCCTTATCGCGCCTTGAGAGACGTTTTGATGGACAGCGGCTGGCTTCAGTTCCGCGGGCTCGACAATGTTCCGGGCTGGGAAAATGAAGAAAAAGTCCTGGGCAAAGTGATGTGGTTCAAGATGGACGAGCACGGCGTCAATTTTCAGTTCGGCGTGCAGTTCAGCCGGCAAAAACCGCCCATCAAGACTCAGGCGGAGGAACCTGTTCAGGTCCTTTATGGGGACGGGCAGGAAGTTCACGAGCTGGACCTTGAGCGTTGGCGGACGCTTCTCAAAGCCGCGCAGAATCAGGTGGTGGTCATCGACGAAGATGCCGCGGAAACGGGGCAGATCCTGGACCAGCTGACAGACCTCGGGCTCGCGGGAAGGACCCTCTCCGGAGACCTCGCAGGAATGGCGAACCGGTTCTCCGACAAGCCCAAGGCGGTTTTCATCAACCCCGTTTTCAGGGGACGGGTGAAAATGGAAATTCTCGAGACAGTCCGCAAAAACTGGAAAGACGCAAAAATTATGCTGATCATGGACCCGGCATACAAAATGGAGATTTTTGAAAGCGCGCAATTTCATATCGCAAACTATGTTTTCCTAAAACCCCTTGACTTCAACCGAATCCAGGAAACTCTCAGAAACTTCTGAATCTTATCTCCTCTCGCCCAAATGCGCGGTCAAGTTCGGGACCGACGGCTGGCGCGGAATCATCGGGAAAGATTTCACCTTCAGCAACGTCCGTCTGGCGGCGCATGCGACCGCAAGAACTTTTGAAAAGGGCGGAGACCCCGTTCCTGTCCCCGTCGGATATGACCACCGCTTCATGGCGGAAAATTTTGCCGAGCAAGCCGCCCAAGTTCTGGCCCAATACAATTTCAAGCCCCTCATCCTCTCGGAAGCCGTCACCTCGCCCCTCCTTTCTTTCATCACCTGGAAAATGAAAGCCCCTTTCGGAGTGATGTTGACCGCCTCTCACAATCCCGCGGAATATCTGGGGTTCAAGGTGAAAGGCTCTTTCGGAGGATCCATCGCGGCGGAAACGGCGGCTGAGATCGAAAAAAACCTTGAAGCGATATTCGCGGACAAACAGCTGAAATCCGGAACGAATCTCCCTCAGGTCCAGCCCCTGAAACCGCTCCTCGAAGACTATTTCAAATATTTGTCAGGCCACATCGATTTTTCGTTATTCAACAAGCCGCTTTCAGTCGCCTATGAAACTCTTTACGGTCCCGGCGGAAAAATCGTGACGGCTCTTTTCAAAAAAAAGGGGAAACTCAAAATATCCCAGCTCCATGTCAACCGCGACCCTCTTTTCGGAGGACTCCACCCCGAACCCATTGAGGAATATTTGGGAGAGCTGAAATCTTTCGTCAAAAAAACTCATCCGGCCGCGGGGTTCGCCCTCGACGGAGACGCCGACCGCCTTGGAATGACCGACGAGAAAGGCAATTATCTCACGCCCCAGCAGGTTTTCGCTCTCCTGGCTTATTATCTGATTGAAATAAAAAAATTGTCCGGCAGAGTTGTGCAGGCCGTGTCTTTGGGATATCTGTCTGAACGCATCGCCAAAGCCAACAACCTCCCTTTCACGGAAGTTTCCGTCGGGTTTAAACATATCGCGAAAGAACTCCTCAAAGGCGACGTTTTGATCGGCGGGGAAGAATCAGGCGGATATGCCTTCAGCCAGGTGGACGCCAAGAACGCCGGCAAAACACTATTGCCGGAGAGGGACGGACTTTTTTCCGCTCTCCTCATCACCGAAATGCTCCTCAAAACAGGCAAGAAAACGAGCGTCCTCTTAAACGAGATCCAGAAGAAATACGGCGCTTCGTGTTATCTCAGGCACGACGCCCCGCTCGCAAGGCCCATCGCCGACAAAGACCTTTTCATCTCCAAACTCATTTCCCGGATCGGAAACACGTGGATCGGGTTCCCCGTGCACGAAATCCGGACCCGGGACGGCCTCAAGGTGGTCCTGAAAGACGGGTCCTGGGTGCTGGTCCGCCCCTCAGGCACGGAACCTCTGCTCCGAATTTACGCTGAATTCCCGAAAAAATCACTGTCCCAGAAATCTCTCGACGAGATGTTCAAGCTCGCCAAAGACCTGGTTTAATGTCCCACGGCCTCCCGCCAGCGGACGAACAATATTTCACGGGGCTCCTCGAACAGTTCAGCCGAAAAAACCAAACTCCTCAGCTCAAACTCGACCATAACTTTTTTCCTTCCGCGGTCTTAAACCCTCGGGACAGAAAAAATCTGCTCGGCGCCGTGGATTACGGCTCCCTGCTCAAATCCCGCGCGCGTTATGAAAAAGCGGCTAAAAAAACGGTTTTGATCCTCAACCCCATGAACGGCGGCATCGGGACCTCTTTGGACCGCAGGGCTCACCTCGAAAAAATATGGAAAATCCTGGGCAAAAAAGGCCCCGTCCGCCTCGGAGCCAAAGGGTCGGACCTCTATTTTGAAATTAAACTTGGAAAATCTTCCGGTTATGTATCCATTTCTGAAGCCAAAATCCTCCGCGCCATCGACGAGCGGAAAAAATACGCCGGAATTCTCCTGCAGGAACTTGTTTCGTCGGAAACGGCCGCCTCCGTCAACGAACTTCTGAACACCATCAACATTTTTCACCGCCTTAAAATCCCTTCGCCCTGGGGGAAAAAAACTTACGCGCAGATCCTTCGCCGAACCCGGGGGCTGAGCCTCAAGCCACCCCTGATCCAGGCGGCCCTGCCCACGATTGATGAAAGCGGAACCCTCTCGCGAAAAAAACTGGCGCCAGGCGGCCACGGCCACTGGGGCGTCTATTTTCTCCTTGGATCCCTCACGTCTCCCAAATCCAGGCACACGCGGATTCACGCTGTCTATAACGAAGACGGAATCAACAACCTTGTGGATCCCGTGATCGTGGGATGGATGGCCGAAGAAAAAGTTCCGCTCGCCATGCTCGCCACGGCCAAAACCGCGATCGATAAAAAAGGCGGCCTGTTGGGCCTGGAAAAACTTGAGGATGGATCCTTCAAAAAAAACATATTCGAGGAAGCTCAGGCGAAAGAAGCGGACCAGCAGGAACTTTTCGTCTCCATGGGGCTGACCCCCGGCACACGGGGAAAACAATATTTCAACACCAACACCGCGCTCATCAACGACACGGTCATGGCGCCTTTCATGCGGGACCTGAAGACGGCCCTGGGCCAGGACAGCTTAAGAAAAATCACGGCCCCGAGCTTGATCCGAAACGCTAAAGCAAATCACACCCAGCTTGAAGGCGCCCTGGGCTCTTCACTCCTCAACCTCGACGGATTTCTGCAGACAACGAAGGAACCCAAAGTGCTCGCCATCCTCCAAAAACACGGGATGCTGTCAAACGGACGAGTCCATTTTCTCAGGATTGTGAACGCGGAAGAAAAGTATCGGGAACGGTTTTTCACGCCGATCAAGACGCTGGAGGATTTCTGGCTGCAGTTCAAGAGCGGGGCCTATCGGTTTGACGTGAAAACCTGGACCCTCGTCCGGACAGGGAAGAAAGACCTTCAGGCGCCCCCCGCGGCGCCCTGGGATCTTCTTTAGGAGCGGTCTCCGTTCAGGAAGAAGCTCCTGAAAGTGTTCAAATCTTTCGGAGATTCAATCTTCTGAGCGAGCCGGGAAACTTCGTGAAGCGCTTTCCTGGAATGCGTGAACCGATACTCAATCATCAGGGCGCTAAGTTTCGTCTTCAGGTCATTCATAAATGTTCTCCTTTGATACTATAAGTGTAGCGGAACCCTATATAAATTGTGTATAATTTTCGTAACATTCCTGTAACATTTTCGTTACAATCCCAACGGACTGCTAGCTCAATTGGCAGAGCAAGCGACTCTTAATCGCTAGGTTGTCGGTTCGATTCCGACGCAGTCCACCAATTTTTTGACGCAATTCTTAAGGAGGCCCACATGTCCGAATTCGTTAAAGTCGCCAAGGCGTCAGAAGTTCCTCAAGGATCTGCAAAATCCGTTGAAGTGTCCGGACACAAAGTGGCTGTTTTCAATGTGGGGGGAACCTTTTACGCTCTGGCCAGCGCCTGCGCTCACCGAGGCGGACCCCTCGCTGAAGGGGATGTGGATGGAACCACCGTCACTTGCCCCTGGCACGGATGGTCATTTGACCTCAAAACCGGCGCCGCAACCCATCAGGCCGCCTCTGTCCCGACTTTCGCCGTCAAAGTGGAAGGCGAAGACGTTCTGGTCAGCGCATAACTCCCAAATCCAATACCCGACAAAAGTGTAAACTTTATACTTGACTAAAAAGTCATGTATTGGTATACTTATACCCTAAGCCCAAGATATTAAAGGAGGCTCTCCATGAGCACTGAAACCACAAGCGTCGTCTCTTTAACCCCAAACGCCGTCACCAAGATCAAGGAATTGACCGCCACCGACCCGGCCGCCAAGGGGAAAGCGTTGCGCGTGTTTCTCGAAGCGGGCGGCTGTTCCGGATATCAATATGGGTTTTCCTATGACGACAAGAAAGATGGGGACTTTGTGCTCGCGTCCGACGGCATTGAAGTCGTCATCGACGCCAAGAGCGGAGAGCTGCTCAAGGGCAGCGTCATCGATTATAAAACGGATTTCGGCGGAGAAGGGTTCGCCATCCAAAACCCCAATGTCAAGAAATCCTGCGGCTGCGGAAATTCCGTCGAGATATAAATCGAAGGGCCCGTGAAAATAACCTCCTTGCAAGAATACGGCATGCGTTGCCTCCTTCAGCTCGCTGAAGGGGACGGCACGCCGATGCAGATCCGCAGCATCGCGGGCCGCGAAGGGCTTTCCCAGGATTATGTGGGAAAAATCCTCACGCGCCTGCGCAAAACCGGACTCGTCAAAAGCGTTCGGGGACTGAACGGGGGGTATGTTTTGGCCAAAAAACCCGCTGAAATTTCCATCGGAGCGGCCATGCGAGCTCTCAGCGAGCACCCCATCCAGACCGACCACCTCAAACGCGACCTGTGCGGGCAGTTCCCTGGGAACCGCAAAGAGTGCATCCATCTGCGCGGCTGCAATGTCCGTCAAGTTTGGACGATGGTGATGCTCCAAATTTATAAAAATCTTAACCAAATATCCCTGTCCACTCTGCTGGGCCCTGAACTCGAAGTGCAGAACAATTTAATAAAGATAATGAAGAAAGAAGAGGTGATGGCGGCATGAGCTCATTAATCGAAGTCAAAAATTTGCATGTGGAAGTGGAAGGGAAAGAAATTTTAAAAGGCGTTGATCTGACCATCGAGCCGGGAAAAATCCATGCCTTGATGGGCCCCAACGGGTCCGGAAAATCCACCCTCTCAAACACCCTGATGGGACACCCCAAATATGTCGTCACCAAAGGGTCCATCCATTTCAACGGCACCGACATCACCGCCCTCTCCACGGACGCGCGCGCCAAAATGGGCATGTTCCTGGCTTTCCAATATCCCACGGCGATCCCGGGCGTCAGCGTCACCAATTTCCTCCGAACCATCCTTAAATCCCTGCGGGGCAAAGAGATTCCTGTCAAGGATTTCCGGAAAGAGCTTAAAGAAAAGATGGACCTCCTAGAGATGAAAGATTCTTTCGCGGGACGATATGTCAACGAAGGTTTTTCAGGGGGCGAAAAAAAGCGCCTTGAGATTTTGCAGATGGCTTTGATCCAGCCCAAGTTCGCCGTCCTGGACGAAACGGATTCAGGCCTCGACATCGACGCTTTAAAGATTGTGTCCGAAGGCATCAACCGCCTGCGGGGCCCGGAGATCGGAATGCTCGTCATCACCCATTATCAACGCCTGCTGAATTATGTTCAGCCCGACATCGTCCATGTCCTCGTGCAGGGCAGGATTGCGGAAACGGGCGGCAAAGAGCTGGCTCTTGAGCTCGAAGCCAAAGGGTATGAATGGATCGAAACCAAAGCAGGAGTCCAAGCGTGAGCGTCCCCAAAACGACCGACGATTTAAAAAAAGACGACTATAAATTCGGCTTCCACGACGAAGAACAGTTCGTCTTCAAGTCCAGAAAAGGACTCAGCGAAGATGTCGTGCGCGAGATATCCATGATGAAGAAGGAACCCCAATGGATGCTCGATTTCCGCCTGAACTCACTCAAGATTTTTAACAGCAAACCCATGCCTTCCTGGGGCAACACGGAAATGATGGGGCAGATCGATTTCCAGAACATGTTTTATTATCTGAAACCCACCGACAAGATCGCGGCGGACTGGTCCAATGTGCCGGACGACATCAAGCGCACATTCGACAAAATCGGCATCCCTGAAGCGGAACAGAAGTTTTTGGCCGGAGTGACCGCGCAATACGATTCCGAAGCGGTTTATCATTCCATCAAAAAAGAACTTGAAGACATCGGCGTGATCTTCATGGATATGGATTCAGGACTCCGTGAACATCCGGACCTCGTCAAAAAATATTTCGGCACCATCATCCCGCCCGGAGACAATAAATTTTCGGCCCTTAATTCCGCCGTTTGGTCCGGAGGGTCTTTCGTTTATATCCCCAAAGGCGTGAAGGTCGCCATTCCCTTGCAGGCCTATTTCAGAATCAATTCCAAAAACACGGGACAATTTGAACGCACGCTCATCATCGCCGACGAAGGGTCTTCTGTCCATTACATTGAAGGCTGCACAGCGCCCACCTATTCGTCAGATTCTCTGCATTCCGCCGTCGTGGAACTGATGGCCTTGCCCGGAGCGCACTTGCGATATACGACCATCCAGAACTGGTCCAACAATGTCTATAACCTCGTCACCAAGAGAGCCATCGCCCAGAAAAACTCCATCGTGGAATGGCTGGACGGAAATTTGGGGTCCAAACTGACCATGAAATATCCTTCGGTCGTCTTGATGGGGGAAGGGGCCAGAGGAGAAATTCTTTCCTGCGCCATGGCCGGAGCCAACCAGCACCAGGACGCTGGGGCAAAATTGGTTTTCGCCGCGCCCAACACATCGGGCACGATCATCTCCAAATCCGTCTCCAAGAACGGCGGCAGATCATCCTATCGCGGACTGATCAAAGTTTATCCGCAAGCCGACAATGTGAAGGTGAATGTCCGCTGCGACGCGCTTTTGCTCGACGAGAAATCCCGTTCGGACACTTATCCCACCATGGAAATCAACAACGATTCCGCTCAGGTGAGCCACGAAGCCACCGTCAGCAAGGTGGGAGAAGACCAGCTCTTTTATTTGATGAGCCGCGGCCTCAGTGAAGCCGAAGCCACGACCCTCATCGTCAACGGATTTTTCGAAGCTTTCGTGAAAGAATTGCCCATGGAATACGCGGTGGAATTGAACCGCCTGATCGGCATGGAAATGGAAGGGTCCGTCGGATGAATTTTAAAGCTCTTGTAGAAGCGATTTCAAAAAATAATCAGGAGCCCAAGTGGCTGTTGGACATGCGCCTTGCCGCTCTCAACGAATTTGAAAAAGATTCCGCACCCGGAGCCAAGGAAGAGGAATGGCGGAAACTGGACCTCTCGCAAATTCTCTTCACCGATTTGAACCTCGGCACAGGCGCGAGCCAGGCGAAATATGACGTCCCCAAAGGCGTTTATGCCGCGTCTCTCTCTCAGGCCGCCAAAGAGATTCCGGAAATCGCCCGCCCCTATTTTGAAAAAAACCAACGGCACAATAAAAAGAAATATGACGCCCTGGCGAATGCCCTTTGGAACGGCGGGGCTTTTCTCCATGTTCCCAAAAACACTCAGCTGGAAACCCCGCTTTCCATCAATCTCACCCCAGAACCGCGGGATGGCAGTTCCGGAAAACCGGGATATTTTCCCAAACGAATTTTGGTGATCGAATCCAACAGCGCCGTCACTCTTTCGTCTCAGGAAGGCGGATCCAAAGAGTGGGGGGGATGGATCGGAAGCTCGACGGATGTATATCTCAAAGAAAATTCTCATTTCTCTTTCGTCCGCATCCAGAGCGCACCCAGGGAAACAGTGACTCTCTCGTCCTTTTGGGCCCAGATCGAGAAAAATGCAAACCTCAATTTTATGGTGGTCAGCACAGGTTCCATTCTCTCCAAATCCAACTGGACGGCGGAACTTCTCGGGGAAGGCTCCAACGCCCGGATTTTCGGCCTCGTGAAAGGACAAGACACCCAGCATTTTGACCACAGCGTTTTCGTTTCACACCTCGTGCCTCACACATCGTCAAACGTGCTTTTCAAGTCTGCCGTCGACGACAAATCGCGCTCGATGTTCACGGGCCTGATCCATGTCACGAAACAGGCGCAAAAGACGGAAGCGTATCAGACGAACCGCAACCTCATTTTAAACAAAGACGCCAGAGCGGACACCTTGCCCAAACTTGAAATCGAAGCGGACGATGTGCGATGCGGGCACGGAGCGGCAGTTTCAAATGTGGACCCGGACCAGATTTATTATCTCATGAGCCGGGGACTCACCCGCGAAGAGGCGTCCGCCGTCATCATCGAAGGCTTTTATGAGGATGTGTTTGCCCGCTGGCTGGAAAACATAACCAATAAATCTTATCAGGACGACATTTTGGAACAGCTGAAATCCATCCTTTTCGGCTCAAAAAATCAGTCCGCCGTCACGGCTTAATCCCATGCTCGACACAGAAAAGCTCCGTAAAGATTTTCCGATCCTTTCCCGCACAGTCCGCGGAAAACCCCTCGTTTATCTCGACAACGCGGCCACTTCGCAGAAGCCGAAAGCCGTGATTGACGCCCTTTCAAATTATTATTTAAACCAAAACGCCAACATCCACCGCGGCATCCATACGCTCTCCGAAGAAGCGACTCAGGCCTTTGAAGAAGTGCGCAAGAAAGTGGCGAAATTCGTGCACGCGCCGTCAGCTCAATCCGTCATTTTCACCCGCAACACCACGGAATCCATCAACCTCGTGGCCTATGCCTGGGGCCGGAAAAACATACAGGCCGGAGACGAAATCCTGCTCACGGGCATGGAACATCACGCCAACCTCGTGCCCTGGCAGATTCTGGCCCAGGAAAAAGGCGCGGTTTTAAAGTTTGTTTCCGTCACGGAAGCGGGGACCCTGAACCTCGAGGATCTGGACAAAAATCTTTCCAAGAAAACGAAACTGATTTCCGTCACGCATGTCTCAAACGCGCTTGGAACCATCAACCCCATCCGCAGATTTGCCCAGGCCGCAAGATCCGTGGGCGCCGTCTTGTTTGTGGACGCCGCTCAAAGCGTGCCGCACATCCCTGTGGACATGAGAGTTCTGGGCTGTGATTTTCTGGCTTTTTCGTCTCACAAGATGCTGGGACCCACGGGCATCGGAGTTTTGATCGCTCACGAAGACCTGCTGGACAAAATGCCGCCATTCCTGGCCGGCGGCGACATGATCCGCGAAGTCTGGCTTGAGAAAGCCACCTGGAACGATGTGCCGTATAAATTTGAAGCGGGAACTCCTGACATCGGCGGCGTGATCGCATTCGGCGCCGCGATTGATTATTTGCAGAATCTCGGAATGGACAATGTCCGCGCTCACGAGCAGGAACTGGTGGCCTATGCTCTGGCAGAGCTTTCAAAAATTCAAGGTCTTAAAATTTATGGCCCGCTGGACGCCGCTCAAAGAAGCGGAGTGGTTTCCTTCAATCTCGGAGCCATCCATCCGCACGATTTGGGCACCGTTCTGGACGAGGACGGCATTGCGGTTCGGGCTGGACACCATTGCTGTCAGCCGCTCATGCGGGGTTTCGGCATTTCCGGGACCACCCGAGCCTCCTTCAACATTTATAACACCAAAGAAGAAGTGGACAAACTCGTCAAATCCCTCGAACGCGCCAAGATGCTTTTCGACGCCTGCGCGCCGGGGGCCTTCAGCACAGGAAGTTCCTCTCCAAAAGAAACTTCTCAAAAATCTTCAAGGAAATAAATTTTATGGAAATCGCGGACGAGCTGTATCGCGAAGTGATATTGGATCATTATCGCTCTCCCCGTCATCACGGGAAAATGGAGAAGCCCGATATTCTCGAATGGGGGAAAAACCCTCTCTGCGGCGACGAACTTGAGCTTTATTTGACTTTCAATGACGGCAAAGTTTCCGACGTTAAATTCGACGGCAAGGGTTGTTCAATCTCCCAGGCATCCGCCAGCATGATGACGGAAGCGGTCGCGGGCAAAACCATCGAAGAAGTTCAAAAGATTCTGGCGGATTTCAAAGGCATGATGATCGACGGAAAACCCTCCGACGAACTTTCCGAGGACCTGGACGACGTGAAATCGCTTGAAGGCGTCAAGAAATATCCCGCGCGCATCAAATGCGCTTTGCTTTCCTGGAACACGATGCTCGAAGCCGTGAAAAAATACGAAAAGAAGAGGGCCGCATAATGCGTCAGAATGTCTCCGAATCTCAAGTTTTGGAAGCTTTAAAAAATGTAGAGGACCCCGACCTTCATAAAGATATTGTCTCATTAGGCTTCGTTAAAGATGTACGGATCTGCGATGGCGTGGTGGCTTTTGACATCAACCTGACAACGCCCGCTTGCCCCGTGAAAGATCTCCTGAAAGCCCAGGCCAAAGAATTTGTTTCAAAGCTCCCCGGCGTCACAGAAGTGAATGTCACGATGAAGGCGGATGTGAAGGCCATGAAGGGCGTGGACACTTCAGCCTTGAAAGGCGTCAAAAACATCATCGCGGTGGGAAGCGGCAAGGGCGGCGTGGGGAAATCCACAGTGGCCGCAAACCTCGCAGTCTCCTTCGCCCTTGAAGGCGCAAAAGTGGGGCTTCTGGACGCGGACATTTATGGGCCTTCGATTCCGATCATGATGGGGAAAGAAGGCGAGACCACAATCCGCGAAAATTTAATTCAGCCCAAGGTCGCGCACGGCATCAAATTTATGTCGATGGGATTTTTTGCGAAGGGCGACCAGCCTCTCATTTGGCGCGGACCCATGGCTCACAGAGCCGTCGAGCAGTGCCTCACGGACGTTGAATGGGGAGATCTTGATTATATGTTCGTGGACTTGCCGCCAGGAACGGGGGACGTTCACCTCACTCTCGTGCAGACTGTGCCTCTGGCCGGAGCTGTGATCGTCTCCACGCCTCAGGATGTGGGCCTCACCATTTCCATGAAAACCCTCCGTATGCTCGAAGAAACCAAAGTGCGCATGTTGGGAATCATCGAAAACATGAGTTATCACAACTGCTCCAAGTGCGGGTCGCGCGAAGAAATTTTTGGATATGGAGGAGCGCGCAAAGCCAGCGAGAAAATGGGGATCCCGTTCTTGGGTGAAATTCCTCTGGAAACCACCATCCGGATCAACGCTGACAAAGGAACTCCCGTCGTTGTCGGAGATCCTGAATCCGAGGTCGCCAAAACTTATCGCGAAATTGCCAGAAAATTGGCCGCGCAGATCAGCATCGCATCCTTCGCGACGCCTGCCCTTGAAGTGGTGGAAGAGCCCGCTTGAAAATTTCAGAAGTTCCCAAAGGCATAAAAAAAATCGGGGGGAAAGAGCTCAAAATTTCCTGGAGCGACGGGCACGAGAGCGTTTATGGTTTCCGCTCTCTCCGGCAATCCTGCCAATGCGCCATGTGCGTGGATGAATGGTCCGGTAAACAAATTTTAGAGAGGGACACTTTGCCGAAAGATCTCGAAGGCGTCAAAGTGAATGTCGTGGGAAATTACGCTCTCGGGATGCTTTTCTCAGACGGACACTCCACGGGGCTTTTCACTTTCAAACATCTGCGCAAAATCTGCCCCTGCGAAGCGTGCCGGAATAAACCCGAAGAAAATTTGGAGCAAAAAATATATATGGAAAAGGGAGACCTCAAAACCCGTGTGGACTGAAGCCGACGTCAAAGAGAAACTCAAAGAAGTGATGGACCCCGAGATCAACTATAACATCGTGGATTTGGGACTGGTTTATGGCGCTGAAATTGAGGGAGAAAATGTCAAAGTGAAAATGACTCTGACTTCACCCATGTGCCCTCTGGGCCCGCAGATCATGTCCGCCGTGCACACGAAAGTGAGCCAGCTCCCGATGGTGAAAGACGTGAAAATCGATCTCGTCTGGACCCCCACCTGGGACCCGCGCACGATGGCCACGGAAGACGCCAAGATGCATTTGGGCATTGAATAAGTGAACCTCGTCTTCGAAAAAGCCGCCTGGGAAACGATGGTGAGCGCTTCCGAAGAAGCTTATCCCAAGGAAACCTGCGGTTTGCTTTTCGCCCGGGACGGATCCAACTTGATCGCCAGGGTGGAAATCCTCTCAAACATCCTCGAGAAAAAACATTCCAAACGCCTTGAAGAGCTGGTCAAAGCCGGCGCGGTCAACTTGCCCAAAGAACGCATTGAGAGAGGCGGCGCCTTTGAGTTTTTGATCGATCCCGACGAACATTTCAAGAAACTGGCCGCGGCGCAATCCCAGGGCTTTGATCAGATTGGGCTGTTCCATTCGCATCCGGACCACCCGGCCCAGCCCAGCGCAACGGACGCCGCCCAGCCTTTGCTCTCGGGATGGTCCAACATCATCGCCTCAGTTCACAAGGGGAAATTTGTGGAGGCCAGGAGCTTTATCCGGGAAACAGAATCTTCGCCTTTTATTGAACAAAAAATTTTAGTAGAATAATCTTTCTCATTCGTTTTATACATTAACTCACGGAGGAAAATCATGGCTTATACTATTGCTCAACCATGCGTCAACGTCAAAGACACCGCATGCGTCGAAGTTTGTCCCGTTGAATGCATTCACCCCACCAAGAACGAAGCGGCTTTCGCCACTTCTCCGCAGCTTTTCATCGATCCCGCGACTTGCATCGATTGCGGCGCCTGCCAGGCCGTTTGCCCTGTGACAGCGATCTATCCCAACGATCAGGTTCCCGATCAGTGGAAGAACTTCATCCAGACCAACGCGGACTATTTCAAGAAATAAAACTAAATTGGACAAACAAAAGAATCTAACCCCCGGAGCCATTGCCGAAATCCCGCGATATCAAGCCGATATCGCGGAGATGAAACAGGAAATCGCGAAAGTGGTTTCCGGCACTCTTTCAGACGACGATTTCAGGACATTCCGTCTGATGAGAGGGGTTTATGGGCAGAAGCAAAAGCCCAACATCCAAATGATCCGGGTCAAGATTCCTTGGGGCAAAGCCACGGCTGAACAGCTTGAAACTCTAGCAGACGTTGCCGACAAGTTTCCCGGCGGAGACCGCAAGGGTGTGGCTCATGTCACAACCCGACAGGCCATCCAATATCATTTCGTGAGCCTTGAACAGGCTCCTGAAGCCATGCAGATGCTCTCAGTTGCGGGCCTGACCACGCGAGAAGCCTGCTCCAACACGGTCCGAAATGTCACGGCAGACGCTCTGGCCGGCGTTGCGGCGGATGAAGTTTTTGACATTTCGCCTTATGCCGAAGCGACCGTGAGATATTTCCTCCGTCACCCCGTGAGCCAGAACCTGCCCCGCAAGTTCAAGATTGCTTTTTCCGGATCTGTCGCTGACCGCGGCCTCGTCACCATGCACGATGTCGGAGCCCTTGCCGCCGTTCAAACCATAAACGGAAAGGAAGTGAAGGGATTCAAGCTTTATGTCGGAGGCGGTCTCGGCCCCACGCCAAAAGCCGCGTTCCTGCTTGAAGATTTTACGCCTGCGGAAAACCTTCTCCGAAGCATTCACGCCGCGATTTTCGTTTTTGACCGCGACTGGGATTATGGCCGCAAAAACCGCAACATGGCCCGCGTGAAATTCCTGATCGAAAAAATCGGCTTCGATGAGTTTAAGAAACGGGTTCTCACTGAGAGAGACAACCTCAAGAACGAAGTTTATCCGCAGATCTCTATATTCGAAGAAACACCGCCGACATTGAGCGCTCCCTTGCTTGCGGAGGGCGGAGACGCGCAGTTTTTACGCTGGAAAGAAACCAATGTGACAGCCCAAAAACAAACCGGATATTCCGCCGTCACAATCCGCCTTCATCTGGGAGACATTCGTTCCAGTCAGCTTCGTTCACTCGCCGACATTGTCCGGCAATACAGCAACGGAACGCTCCGGACCGTCATCGACCAAAATCTCATGATCCGCTGGGTGAAGAACGAAGCCCTCTACACCGTTTATCAAAAGCTTTCCCAGGCCGCATTGACGCTCCCGTCAGCGGGCCGCCTTGCGGACATCACCTCCTGCCCTGGAGCCGACACCTGCCAGCTGGGCATCACTTCTTCCAGAGGTTTGGCCACGGCCATAGGCAAAATTTTTGAAAATGGACACAGCGCGGATGCGGACATGAAAGACATCAAGATCAAGGTTTCCGGATGCCCCAACTCCTGCGGCCAGCACCATATTGCAGATATTGGATTTTTCGGCGGAGCCAAGACCGTGAACGGCCATCAGGTCCCGACCTATACCATGCTTTTAGGCGGACATATAGGCAATGGGGAAACTTCTTTCGGAAAACATTTTCTCAGAGTTCCCGCCAAACGCGTTCCTGATGTGGTTGGAAAATTATTGGACATTTTCAAAGCCCAGAAAAAGTCCGGAGAGAATTTCAGAACTTTTGTGAACCGTGTTGGATTGCCTGCTCTTAAAACCGAGCTGGAACCTCTCTCCATCTTGCCCGAATCCGCTGATCCCGCCTCTCTCGCAGACTGGGGAGAATCGGCCGAGTTTCAGGTCAATGTCGGAAAGGGCGAGTGCGCCGCTTAGTTTTTTAGCGTTTCCAAAGCCCGCTTTTCTCTCTTTATCCCCTCAGCATCGCCCAAACTCTCATAAATTAAAACCAGACTTTCGTGTATTTCAGGATTGAAGGGATTGACCGCGTTCGCCTCTTCAAAACTGTCTTTCGCTTTCGCAAATTGTTTATTATCCACCAATAGTTTGCCTAAAACAATGAACGCGGGGGAATAATTCGGGTTTGCTCCTGTGGCTGTGAGCAAACTTGTTTCCGCTTCGCGCAATTTTCCAAGAGCGATTTGCGCGCGGGCCAGTTTTGTGAGGGCCACCGGATTAAAGGGTTCTTTTTCAACCGCACGCTGATATTGAACCGCGGACGCCTCGACTTTTCCGTTCATCCTCAAGCGATCTCCGAGGCGAATATGTCCCTGAATATCAACGGATGCAAGCTCGTCGATTTCGTTCGCGTCTGATCCCAGGGTTAATTTGTCGGGAGCGGCGCCTGGAGACTCCGTCAAATTTTCATTTGTAAGATATTGTTTCCAGGACTCCTCAAATTTTTTTGAATCCATCTTCACCACTTCCTGAAAAGCCTCGTCCCGCGTCCTGCCGCGCCCCAAAGACAGCAAAATGTCCCGAATGGCGTTTCTGCCAAATGCAGTGTCGATATAATGGAGGGCATGGGCAACCTCAGAGAAGGCAAGCCGGACTTCTTCCTGATTATTCAGATAAACCATTGAGGGTTCCATCCGTGAAAATGGGATCAACTTGTCGTCCTTATGCGCCTTGACCAGCTCCGTTCGATTCCCGGGCGACAAATATTCTGGATGGTCCAGCCGCCAGACCGTCTCCAGATATTTAGCGATGCCCTCGTGGAGCCAAAGGGGACAATTTTCCCGGCTCACTTCATTGATGAGATAATGGGTGAGCTCGTGAGCCAGAGTGTCCTTCCAGCGATACCCAAACGCGAGCTGTTCGGGCGTGAGAATCATGAGGCGTTTAAATTTGCAGATGCCGATCGCGCCGCTCCGCTCCAGAGTCTCATCCGAAAGAGTGGACGCCAAAGAAAAATCTTCTTTAGTTCTATAAATTTCAACTCTGATTTTGTCTCCCGGAAAATTATTCAGAACAGCCCCGATCCGATCATACGCTTTTTCGAGAGTTTCCAACGCATATGGCGCCAGAATTTCGTCCCGCCTTTCCGTCCAGAGTTCAAAATGTTTGGATTCTGAAAAGCTCATGCGCTTCCAGACGAGAGAAATTTGTTTTGAATATTCTTCCGTCGGAACCTGAACCGCTTCAAGGCAACAAGGCGAAAAGAATATCAGGGCGGCCGCAAATATTTTTAAAGCTCTCATTGGGTCAGGCGCTTAAAATAATCCTTGATCAGGCCTTCTTCTGAGGCGGGATATTTTTCCTTGAGGGACTCCAAAATCTCTTCCCTGAACTCTTTGGGGGGGACATATTCGCCTCGGAGATCGCTTGAGGATGAACGGAAAAGTCGAGGCGTCCGCGGTTCAATATCAGCGTGCGGTTGAAAAAGAACCCTTTAA